>NZ_JAAKZW010000092.1:12305-29481 GCF_011044995.1 Streptomyces mesophilus
ACGAGAAGGTCCTGAAGGAGTACGGCCTGGAGGGCGAGTACGAGGTCGTTTCCTCGTCCACGTCCTCGATGCTGGCCGAGCTGAACCGCTCCATTCAGAAGAAGGAGCCGGTCGTGGTGACCCTGTGGTCGCCGCACTGGGCGTACGGCAAGAACGACCTGAAGAAGCTCAAGGACCCGAAGAAGGCCTGGGGCGAGGGCGAGCAGATCCACACCGTCGCGCACAAGGGCTTCTCGAAGAAGGACCCGACGGTCGCCAAGTGGCTGAAGGACTTCAAGCTGGACGAGGGGCAGCTCACCAGCCTGGAGAACGAGATCAAGGACGCCGGCGAGAACAACGAGCAGCAGGCCGTGAAGACCTGGCTCAAGAAGAACCCGGGCCTGGCCGACAAGCTCGCCCCCGTGCCGGGCGGCGGTGCCAAGCAGCAGGGCAGGGACGCCGGCAAGACGGTCAACATGGGCTACTTCCCGTGGGACGAGGCCATCGCGTCCACGTACCTCTGGGAGAACATCCTGGAGGACCGCGGCTACAAGACCACGAACAAGCAGCTCGACCCGGGCCCGCTGTACACCTCGCTCGCGCAGGGGCAGATGGACGTCCAGTTCGACGCGTGGCTGCCGACGACGCACAAGGACTACGTCGACCGCTACAAGGACAAGCTCACCGACCTCGGGTCCTGGTACGGCCCGACGTCGCTCGAGTTGACGGTGCCTTCGTATGTGAAGGGCATTGATTCGCTTGAGGACCTGAAGGGTCAGGGCAAGAAGTTCAAGGGCAAGATCATCGGCATTGAGGCCAGTGCCGGGATGATGAAGACCCTGGACGAGAAGGTCCTGAAGGAGTACGGCCTGGAGGGCGAGTACGAGGTCGTTTCCTCGTCCACGTCCTCGATGCTGGCCGAGCTGAACCGCTCCATTCAGAAGAAGGAGCCGGTCGTGGTGACCCTGTGGTCGCCGCACTGGGCGTACGGGAAGTACGACCTGAAGAAGCTCAAGGACCCGAAGAAGGCCTGGGGCGAGGGCGAGCAGATCCACGTCATGGGCAAGAAGGACTTCGCCAAGGACTTCCCGGAGCTCAACGGGTGGCTGAAGAACTTCAAGATGACCGAGAAGGAACTCGCCTCCCTCGAGGTCGAGATCCAAAAGGGCGACCCCAAGAACCAGAAGGAGTCCGCCCGCCGCTGGCTCGACGCGCATCCCGAGATGCTCGACAAGCTGGCGCCCGTGAGCTGATCCGATCCGGATCGCCTCACTGAGCTGAGCTGAGCTGACTGAGCTGACTGAGCTGGCCGGCTGGATGGCTGAGCTGAGCCTGAGGGGTGGGATGCACCACGTGCTGTGGTGCATCCCACCCCTCTCGGCGTTCCGCCCGGCTTCACCGATTCCTTACCCTCGAACACCGTGTCCCCGTCCCGTCGAGCCGTGCCCCTGAGCGCCGCCACCGTCCTGGCCCTGGCCTTGATCGTGGCCCTGCTCCAGGTGAGTCGCGCCGACGCCGCTCCCGTCTCGGCCGCCGCCGGCCGCCTCGCGGAGCTTGCGGGCGATGCCCGTGAGGCCGACGGGCACGTCTACGGTCTGACCGACGACACCGGCCGCACCATGGACGCCGCCGAGATACGCCAGGCCGAGGACGGCACCTATCTCGCCGTCTACCACACGGTCCTCGACGACGGCCGCTTCCACGCGTCCGTCGCCACCTCCACCGACCTGGTGCACTGGACCCGCCGCCATGACTTCGGGCCCGGCACGCACCAGGCCACGCTGGCCAAGGACCCGGCCGGCGGCTGGATCCTCGCCTTCGAGCGGGATCCGCGCAATCACATAGCGATACGGGGGTACGCCGGCCTCGACGACTTGCTGGCCGGTGACGCGCGCCGCTCCTTCGACGCCCCGCTCACCCTCTCGCGCTGCGCCGAGGGCACCCCCGCCATCACCGCGGTCCGCGGCGACACCATCGAACTGACCGGGCACTACCGGTCCGGCTGCGATATCGACCGCCAACTGCGCGCCACTCTCACGGACTTCACCACCTGGCACGCCGAACCGGATCCTGCGCTGGACACGGCGCTGCGCTCGTGGGGGAGCGGCGGCAACATCGGCGACCGCTCGCCCGTGACACTCGATGGCCGCGACCTCGTCGTCATCGAAGGACAGCGGCTCCGCGACGACTTCGCCAGCTGGCGCACGTACATCTACGATCCCCGGCGCAGCCGCGCCGATCTGCTGACCCTGCGCACCCACGGCGCCAGCACGGCCTTCGCCAACCCTTCGGTCTCGCTGCTCATTTCACCGTCGGGCCGGCCGGCCCTGCTGGTCAGCGCGTTCATCCCGCAGGAGGGTGCGGCGGACGGCGAGGCGGGGCAGATGCTGTTCTGGCGCTCGCTGAAAGACTGACGGATGCTCGCTGAAGACTGACAGACGCTCGCTGAACGGCTGACGGACGCTCACTGAAAGGCTTGCAGAGCAATCCGATCGCCGTTGTACGAGCGAAGTACAAGCAGACCAGTTGACAGGGCACGGATCGCTGCCCTTGCGTAGGGTGCTGGGAACAGCGATCTGACCGCAGCGAAGCGAGGGGGGCCGGCATGGACGACAAGTTCTCCGGACGGGTCGGTTCGGCCATCCGGCGACGGCGCAGGGCGCTCGGTCTCACCCTTGCCGCGGTCTCGGGACGCAGCGGCCTCTCGGTGCCGTTCCTCAGTCAGATCGAGAACGAACGGGCCCGCCCCAGCAGCACGTCCCTCGAACGTGTCGCCGACGCGCTCGGCACCACGGCCGTCGAGCTCCTCTCGGCCGCCGACGCGGAACGCATCGTCGAGGTGGTGCGCTCCGCGCCCGCCGACGAGTCGGCCGCGATCCGCGCGCTGGTGCACGGCAAGCATCAACTGCATGCCCTCGAATTCGTCGGCGATCATGACTCCGGACGCGAATTCCGCCACCGCAACGACGAGTTGATGTACGTGGCCGAGGGCGCCGTCGAGGTCGAGGCCGACGGCCGTGCCTACCGTCTGGCGCGGGGCGACACGATGTTCCTGTCCGGTGGCGTGCCGCACCGCTGGCGTGCGGCGGTGCCCGAAACCCGTGTCCTGGTGATCGCCGTCGCGGAGCACATCAAGGCCGAACACGAGTGAGCCCCCGGATCGTCTCGCTGGTCCCCTCCCTTACGGAGGCCGTGGCGGCGAGCGCTCACGGGCTGCTCGTCGGCGCCACCGACTGGTGCACGCATCCCGCGGATCTGGACGTGGTCCGTGTGAAGGGCACCAAGAACCCGGACCTGCCCCGCATCCTCGCGCTCGGTCCCGATCTGGTGCTCGCCAACGAGGAGGAGAACCGCCCCGCCGATCTCGACGAGCTGCGCGCGGCCGGCCTGGACGTCCTCGTCACGCACATCCGTACGCTCCCGCAGGCGCTCACCGAACTGGAGCGCGTCCTGGTGGACGCCTGCGGACTGCGGCGCCCGCCCTGGCTCGACGAGGCCGCCCGCGCCTGGGCCGACCCGCCGGCCCTCGCGCCCTGCCGCGCCGTCATTCCGATCTGGCGCCGCCCGTGGATGGTCCTCGGCCGGGAGACCTTCGCCGGTGATCTGCTCGCACGTCTCGGCGTACGCAATGTGTACGCGGAGGATGCCGAGCGCTATCCGCGGATCGCCCTGGAGGAGCGGGCGGCCGCGGACCTCGTCGTCCTGCCCGACGAGCCCTACCGCTTCACCGCCGAGGACGGGCCCGAGGCCTTCGCCCCGCTGCCCGCCGCACTGGTCGACGGCCGCTCGCTCACCTGGTACGGACCGTCCCTGGTGGACGCGCCGGCCCGGCTCAGCGCGGCGCTGCGAGCAGCTGTCCGCTGACCAGACCGCGCACGGTGTGGAACGCGGCGATCAGCACCGCCGTCACGAGGAAGACATAGAGCCCGGTCGCCAGCCAGGTGTAGGCATCGAGGCCGGTGTGCCGGGCCAGGCCCGAAGCGCCGGTGACGCAGGTGCCGACGGGGAAGGTGAACCCCCACCACGTCATCGCGAAGCCCATGCCCGCCCGCAGCGCCCGTACCACCAGGGCGGCTGCGAGCGCGAACCACAGCAGCGCGAAGCCCATGATCGGCACGCCGTAGACGACGGCGAAGGCGCCGAATGCCGAGGCGTAGTCCTGGCTGATCGCGTCGGGCGCGACGTCCGCGAGCGCGTTCACCGCGGTGGTGGACTGGCCGAGCGGGCCGAGCACCAGGAAGAGGGTCGGAGTCAGGACGAGGGGCAGTGGACCGTGCACGACGAGCCGGCCGAAGATCAGGGGCAGCATCACGAAGGTGCCGATCAGACTGATCCCGAACATCGCGTAGCTGGCGAGCAGCATCGCCTCCTGCCACTGCCCCTGCGGGAGATGCGGAAGCAGCGCAGGGCCCTGGGCCGCCGAGACCATGGGGGCGACCACGGGCAGCAGCCACACGGGCGAGGCCTCGTCAAGGGCGATCTTGTGCCGCGCCACCATCAGATAGGGCACTGCCGCGGCCGCCGCGAGCCCGACCAGGGTGCCCGCCACGAACAGCACCGCGTCCACCCCGATCGCGGCCCGCTCGCCGATCACGTCCTTGCCGACGAGCAGCGTGGCACCGCCCACGGCGAGCAGAGCCATCGACAGACAGCCGTAGAACGGGGCCACCTTGGGATCGAGCAGATGCGAGCGGGCCTGGTCGCGATGGTGGATCCAGTGCACCGCCCGGGCGCACAGCAGCACGGTGAGCACGACGGAGGCGATCGCCCATACGGCGATGGTCACGGGCCTCGGTACGGGATGCGGCAACGTGGCTCCGGCGGAGGCGACGATGGCGGTGCCCATCACCGCCGCGTACCAGTTGGGGCCGAGGTGGCGCACCGTCGCCCGCGTCCCGGTACGGGCTGCCGTGCGGGACAAGGTGCGAGTGCGTGAGTACGTTGCCATGGCTTCAGCTTGCGCCGCTGGAGGGGCCCTCACCAGCCCGTTTGTCCTGCTGAGGACATAACCTGGGGTTATGGCCGATACCCCGACTCCTGTGCAGCGCCTCGCGGACCGCGTCCCCGACCTGGTGGCGCTGCAGCTCCTGATCGCCGTGGCCCGGCTCGGCAGCCTGGGACGCGCCGCCCAGGAGCTGGGCATCACCCAGCCCGCGGCCAGCAGCCGGGTGCGGGCGATGGAGCGGCAGCTCGGCGTCGCCCTGGTGGACCGCTCGCCGCGCGGTTCACGGCTCACCGAGACCGGCGCCCTCGTCACGGACTGGGCGCGCCGGATCGTCGAGGCCGCCGAGGCCTTCGACGCGGGGGCGCAGGCGCTGCGCGTACGGCGTGATCAGCGGCTGCGGGTGGCGGCGAGCATGACGATCGCCGAGTATCTGCTGCCCGGCTGGCTGATCGCGCTGCGCCATGAACGTCCCGGCACGGCGGTCCAACTGCTCGCCGGCAATTCGCAGTTCGTGATCGAGCGGCTGCTCGCCGACGAGGTCGAGCTCGGCTTCGTCGAGGGTCTGACCATTCCGTCGGGGCTCAGCGGCGTCGTGGTCGCCCGTGACCGTCTGGTCGTGACGGTGGCGCCGACGCACCCGTGGGCCCGCCGCCGCAAGCCCGTCGCCGCGGACGAGCTGGCCCGTACGCCGCTGATCCTGCGCGAGCACGGTTCGGGTACCCGGCAGGTGCTCGACGCGGCGCTCGGGGGGCTCGCGGATCCGTTGCTCGAACTGGCCTCCACCACTGCGGTGAAGGCGGCCGCGGTGAGCGGTGCGGGGCCCTGCGTGCTGAGCGAACTGGTGGTCGGTGAGGAGCTTGCGGCTCGGCGGCTGGTGCGGATCACGGTCGAGGGGGTGCCGCTCGACCGTGCTCTGCGGGCGGTCTGGCGCGTCGGGCATCGGCCCGTGGGACCGGCGCGGGATCTGTTGTCGTTGACGCGGACGGGCTGAGCGGGCCGGCAACCCTCAGCCTCCCCGAGGCGACGAAGAGCCCGCAGCCTCCACCAACCCCCGCATCACCCGCAGATCCGTCCCCATCTCCGGATGCCACTGCACACCGAGCACCCAGCTGTGACCCGGCATTTCGACGGCCTCGACCGTGCCGTCCTCCGCGTGGGCGGACGCGACCAGATCCCGGCCGAGGAGGTCGACGGCCTGATGGTGGTACGTGGGCACGGCGTCCTTGTCCGGTACGAGCGAGGCCAGCAGCGTGTCCGGCACCGGCTGCACGGTGTGCGAGCCGAACGCGCCGATCTCACCCCGGTGCCCGTCCAGATGCTGCACCAGCGTCCCGCCGAGCGCGACATTGAGCAGCTGCATCCCGCGGCAGATACCGAGGAGCGGCTTGCCCGCCGCCAACGCGGCCTCGATCAGGGCCAGTTCCCACGCGTCCCGCTCCCGCGCCGGCGGCCCGGTCCGCGGGTCGACGCCGGCCCCGTACCGTACGGGCTCGACATCCGGACCACCGGCGATCACCACACCGTCCAGGCGCGCCACCACGGCGGGCGCCGCCGCCGGATCGTCCGGCGGCAGCAGGGCCGCGAGCCCGCCCGCCTCCTGTACGAGGCGTGGGTAGCCGACGGGCAGCAGGGCCGCGTCCAGCTCCCATACGCCCCAGCGGGCGCCGGACTCCAGATAGGTACTGACCCCGATCAGCGGCCTCATGCTCACCCGACACCCTCCATGGAGATCACCTGTCGCGTTCCAACTCTGCCTCGGCGGCGGCCAGCGCCGCGAACTCCTCCTCGGGCGCCTTGGCCACCAGATGGTGCCGGCTGTAGATCCCGAAGTAGGCGAGGGCCACCACGTACACGATGAGGGCGATGACGGCCGCGGTCACATCGACCAGGAAGGTCGCCACCAGCGCGGAGAGCGCGAGGACCAGCGCGATGCCCGAGGTCCAGATGCCGCCTGGGGTGCGGTACGGGCGGTCGAGACCCGGTTCGCGGCGGCGGAGCACGATGTGCGAGAGCGACATCAGCGCGTACGAGATGGTCGCGCCGAACACCGCGATGTTCAGCATCCGTGCGCCGTCCCCGCTGCCCGCGGCCAGCGCGAAGCCGATCGCGCCGGGCACGAGCAGGCCGAGGTAGGGGGCCTTGCGCCTGCTGGTCAGGGAGAGGAAACGCGGCAGATAACCCGCGCGGGAGAGCGCGAAGAGCTGGCGGGAGCCCGCGTAGAGCAGGGAGAAGAAGGAGGCCACGAGGCCGGCGAGACCGGCGTAGTTGATGACGCGGCTCAGGCCGGTCGCCTTGCCGTCCGGCTGCAGCGCCTCGACCAGCGGGTTGCCCGCCTCCTGGATCGCGGCCGAACCGCGTGCGCCGGCCGAGGCGAAGAAGGTGAGCAGGGCGAGGACGACGAGGATCGCCATCGACCAGCGGATCGCCTTGGGCAGCGTGCGCGCGGGGTCGCGGGTCTCCTCGGCGGCCAGCGGCACGCCCTCGACGCCCAGGAAGAACCACATGCCGAAGGGGAACGCCGCCCAGATGCCGAGCAGTCCGTACGGCAGCCACGAGTTCGAGCCGAAGGCGCCGTCGTCCACCTTGATGTCGTTGAGCCCGGACGCGTCGAACTCCATGAACGCGCCGACCGCGAAGACAAGCAGCGCGGCCACCGCGATTCCGGTGACGACGAAGCTGAAGCGCAACGCCTCGCCGACGCCCCAGAGATGGATGCCGATGAAGAGCACGAAGCAGGCGAGATAGACGGGCCAGCCGGACTCCAGACCGAACAGGCCGAGCGACTCGACGTAGTCGCCGATGAAGATGGAGATCGCGGCCGGCGCCAGGACGTACTCGATGAGGATCGCCGTACCGGTGAGGAAGCCGCCCCAGGGGCCGAGCGCACGGCGTGCGAAACCGTAACCGCCGCCCGCGGTGGGCAGGATGGCGGAGAGCTCGGCGAGCGAGAACACCATGCAGACGTACATCAGGCCCATCAGGACCGTGGCGATCGCCAGGCCGCCGAAGCCGCCTTCGGCGAGACCGAAGTTCCAGCCCGAGAAGTCGCCCGAGACGACATAGGCCACGCCGAGGCCGGTGAGCAGCAGCCAGCCGGCGCTGCCGCGCCGCAGTGCCCGCCGCTTCAGATAGTCGTCGTCGGTGTCCTTGGGGGGTGGGGTGGTGCCGCTGTCTTGAGGTGCTTGGGTCATCGCAGGGCTCCCGCTCAGGGCCGGTGGCTTCAATGGAGCGAGTGCATACCATTGCGGTGCGTCCGCGTGCAGCGCAAGTCCCTTGCGTTACTTTCCAGTTACCGCTGCGTCCAAGCCCGCGGACGTAGGCCGCATCACGCGAGGAACCCCCGCAACAACGCCGCCGTCCCCGCGCAGTGTTCGCGCATCGCGGCCCGGGCACGCGCCGGATCCCCGTCGAGCACCGCCCGCACCAGCTCCGTGTGCTGCGCCTGGGAATGCTCCAGATTCCGTACGAGGAGCGGGATGCAGTCGAGCAGTTCATTGACCTGCGCGCGTACGGCGGCGTAGTGCGCGGTCAGCGAGGGCGAGCCGGCCAGCTCGGCCAGGGTGAGGTGCAGCAGGGTGTCGCGCCGGCGGTAGTCGGCCAGGGGGGCGTCGTGGGTGGCCGCGAGCGCCGAACTCAGCTGCTCCGCCTGCTTCTTGGTGAGCGGACGAGCGGCGCACAGCTCGGCCGCACCGGTCTCCAGGACCTCACGGAACCGCAGGACGTCCTCGACGTCGACATCCCTCAGGCGCCGGCGCAGCTCGGCCTCGCCCGTCGCGTCCGGGCGCTCCAGGACGAAGGTGCCGCCGTACCTCCCGCGCCTGCTCTCCACCAGGCCTTCGTCCTGCAGCACCCTGAGCACCTCGCGCAGCGTCACCCGGCTGATGCCCAGCACGTCCGCCAGTTCCCGCTCGGCGGGCAGCCGTTCGCCCGCCGCGACCAGTCCCAGGCGGATGACCTGGAGGACCTGCTCCAGGGCCTCCTCGAAGCCGTTGCCGGCGCGCACGGGACGCAGGACGCGAGCGAGCCGGTCCATCCGTTCGGCTGTCGTCATCGGCCGTTTCCCCCTTCCCAAGGAATGGTCTGAAGCAATACCTTAAGCCACTCCGGACCGCCCAAGGAGGAGTCCCCGTGGCAGACCGCACCGCCCCGCTCAGCGTCGAGGAGCTGCGCCGCTTCGTCGCGAGCGGCGAGATCGACACCGTCGTCCTGGCCTTCCCCGACATGCAGGGGCGTCTCCAGGGCAAGCGTTTCGCCGCCGGCTTCTTCCTCGACGAAGTGCTCGAGCACGGCACCGAGGGCTGCAACTACCTGCTCGCGGTCGACACCGAGATGAACACGGTCGACGGATACGCGATGTCGAGCTGGGACCGCGGTTACGGCGACTTCGCCATGCACCCGGACCTGACCACGCTGCGCCGCGTGCCGTGGAACGAGGGCACCGCGATGCTCATCGCCGACCTCGCGTGGAACGACGGCGGCCCGGTCGTCGCCGCACCCCGGCAGATCCTGCGCCGCCAGCTGGAGCGCCTGGCCGAGCTCGGCTACACCGCCCAGGTCGGCACCGAGCTGGAGTTCATCGTCTTCCGCGACAGTTACGAGGAGGCCTGGGACCGCGACTACCGCGACCTGATCCCGGCCAACCAGTACAACATCGACTACTCGGTGCTCGGCACCGGCCGCATAGAGCCGCTGCTGCGCCGGATCCGCAACGAGATGGGCGCCGCGGGCCTGACCGTCGAGTCCGCGAAGGGCGAGTGCAACCCCGGCCAGCACGAGATCGCCTTCCGCTACGACGAGGCCCTGGTCACCTGTGACCAGCACGCGATCTACAAGACGGGCGCCAAGGAGATCGCCTCCCAGGAGGGCATGGCGCTCACCTTCATGGCCAAGTTCAACGAGCGCGAGGGCAACTCCTGCCATATCCATCTCTCGCTCACGGACGCCGACGGCGCCAACGTCATGGCGGGGCCCGACGGCCACGGGATGTCCGAGGTCATGCGGTACTTCCTGGCCGGCCAGCTCGCCGCGCTGCGTGACTTCTCGCTGCTCTACGCGCCCAACATCAACTCGTACAAGCGCTTCCAGCCGGGCTCCTTCGCGCCCACCGCCGTCGCCTGGGGCCACGACAACCGGACCTGTTCGCTGCGGGTGGTCGGTCACGGCCGCTCGACCCGTTTCGAGAACCGGTTGCCGGGCGGCGATGTCAATCCGCACCTCGCGGTCGCCGGTCTGGTCGCGGCCGGTCTGTACGGCATCGAGCAGAAGCTGGAACTCCCCGAGGCCTGCGCCGGGAACGCCTACACCGCCGAGTACGCGCACGTCCCGTCGACGCTGCGCGAGGCGGCCGAACTCTGGGAGCACAGCCCGATCGCCAAGGCCGCGTTCGGCGACGAGGTCGTGGCGCACTACCTCAACATGGCGCGGGTCGAGCTGAACGCCTTCGACGCGGCCGTGACCGACTGGGAGCTGCGGCGTTCCTTCGAGCGGCACTGACCCGTCCGGCCCGCTCGCCCCCTGTCCGTACGTACATCTGTGAGGACCGACTTGCTCCACGAGCACCACGTACTCAACCCCGCGACCGAAGAGCTGGTCGCGACCGTCCCCGCCACCCCACCCGCCGAGGTCGACGCGGCCGTGGCCCGCGCGGCCCGCGCCCAGTCGTCCTGGGCGGCGCTCGCCCCGGGAGACCGGGCGCGCATCCTGCGGCGCGTGGCCGACGTCATCGACGAACACATCGAAGAGCTCGCCCAGTTGGAGGTGCGCGAGGCCGGTCACACGGTGGGCAACGCCCGCTGGGAAGCCGGCAACGCCCGTGACCTCTTCGCATACGCGGCCGGGGGAGTGGAACGACTGACCGGCCGGCAGATCCCCGTCGCGGGCGGCATCAACGTCACTTTCCAGGAACCGCTCGGCGTCATCGGCGTGATCGCACCGTGGAACTTCCCGATGCCGATCGCCGCCTGGGGCACCGCCCCCGCGCTCGCCGCCGGCAACGCCGTCCTGCTCAAGCCCGCCGAGACCACCCCGCTCACGGCGCTGCGCCTGGCCGAACTCGCCCTGGAGGCAGGCCTTCCCGAGCACCTGTTTCAGGTGCTTCCCGGCGCGGGCGACGTGACCGGAAACGCTCTGGTGGAACACCCGGACGTCGCCAAGATCGTGTTCACCGGCTCCACCCGGGTCGGCAAGCAGATCATGGCCAAGTGCGCCGACCGCGTGAAGCGCCTCACGCTCGAACTCGGCGGCAAGAGCCCCAACATCGTCTTCGCCGACGCGGACGTCGAGGCCGCCGCCGCGGCCGCCCCCATGTCCTTCCTGGACAACTCAGGACAGGACTGCTGCGCCCGCACCCGCATCCTCGTCCAGCGCTCGGTGTACGACCGCTTCCTCGAACTGCTCGCGCCCGCCGTCGAGTCCGTGGTCGTCGGCGACCCCGCGGACGAGAAGACGCAGATGGGACCGCTGATCTCCAAGTCGCAGCTGGAGCGGGTGCGTTCGTACGTGCCCGAGGCGACCGCTCGGGCGGCGATCCGCGGGACCGCGCCGGACGGACCCGGCTTCTGGTTCCCGCCGACCGTCCTCACGGACCTGGACCCCTCGGCTCCGGTCTGCGTCGAGGAGGTCTTCGGGCCGGTCGCCGTGGTGCTGCCCTTCGAGGACGAGGCGCATGCCGTACGTCTGGCCAACGCCACCGACTACGGGCTTTCCGGCTCCCTGTGGACCCGCGACGTGGGCCGTGCCCTGCGCGTCTCCGGGGCGGTCAAGGCGGGCAATCTGTCCGTCAACTCGCATTCCAGCGTGCGCTATTGGACCCCGTTCGGGGGCTACGGCCAGTCGGGCCTGGGCCGCGAGCTCGGCCCCGACGCACTCTCCGCCTTCACCGAAACCAAGAACGTCTTCATCAGCACGGAAGGTCCCGCACAGTGACTGAACAGCCCGCAGTGACGGAACAGCCCAGCTGCCGCCGCCTCGTCGGCCGCACCGCCGTCATCACCGGAGCCGGCAGCGGCATCGGCCTCGCCACCGCACGCCGCCTCGCCTCCGAGGGCGCGCACGTGGTGTGCGGCGACATCGACGAGAGTGCGGGCAAGGCGGCAGCCGAAGAGGTCGGCGGCACCTTCGTACGGGTCGACGTCACCGACGCCGAACAGGTCGAGGCGCTCTTCAAGACCGCGTACGACACGTATGGCTCGGTGGACATCGCCTTCAACAACGCAGGGATCTCGCCGCCCGACGACGACTCGATCCTGGACACCGGCCTCGAAGCGTGGAAGCGCGTCCAGGAGGTCAACCTGACCTCGGTCTATCTGTGCTGCAAGGCCGCCATCCCCTACATGCGCCGCCAGGGCAGAGGCTCGATCATCAACACCGCGTCCTTCGTGGCCCGGATGGGCGCCGCCACCTCGCAGATCTCGTACACCGCGTCCAAGGGCGGAGTGCTCGCGATGTCCCGTGAGCTCGGGGTGCAGTTCGCCCGCGAGGGCATCCGGGTCAACGCCCTGTGCCCGGGGCCGGTCAACACCCCGCTGCTCCAGGAGCTGTTCGCCAAGGACCCCGAGCGGGCCGCCCGCCGTCTGGTGCACATCCCGGTCGGCCGGTTCGCGGAGGCCGACGAGATCGCCGCCGCCGTGGCCTTCCTCGCGAGCGACGACTCGTCGTTCGTGAACGCCACGGACTTCCTGGTGGACGGGGGGATCTCCGGGGCGTACGTCACCCCGGTGTGATCCCGCGGTCGCGGGCAAGGCGGGCGGGTGGAATCCACGGATTTCCGGATCCACGGATCTTCGGATTCCACCCGCCCGCCGCCATGTCGAGGGAAAACGAGAGGAGACGAGTGAACCGACGCCACCTGAGAATCGCCACGGCCCTGGCAGCCACCACGGCAGCCGTCGCCGGCATCACCACGGCGCAGGCCGCACCGCCCGAGCACCGGCCGGAGGCCTGCCCCACCCTGAGCATCGGCCAGGGCTGGCATGCCGACAACAAGGCACGACTCCAGTCCCTGATAGACGAGTACGGCACGTGCGGAGACGGACGAGGTCGCCGGCCCGTCGCTGTCTTCGACTGGGACAACACGGTCATCAAGAACGACGTGGGCGACGCCACCATGTTCTGGATGCTGCGCAACGGCAGGATCAACGCCCCGTACAAGAACGACTGGCACACGACGAGCCGCTACCTCACGGACGACGCGGCCAACGCCCTGCGCCAGGCCTGCCCCGCGACCACGGGCGCACTGCCCACGGACAAGAACACCGCCTGCGCGGACGAGATCCTCTCCGTATACGCGGACGGCGGGACAACCACCGGCAAGGCGGCCTTCGCCGGCCACGACCACCGTCGCATGGAACCCTCGTACGCCTGGCTGGCCCAGCTCACCCGGGGCCGGACCGCCCACCAGGTCCAGGAGTTCGCGGCCGCGGCCCGCAAGGAGAACCTCGCCGCGCCCATCGGCACGAAGCAGCGCGTCGGCACGAAGGACGTGACCGGCTGGGCCCGCTACTACGACCAGCAGCGCGATCTGATCCGGGCGCTCCAGCGGGCCGGCTTCGACGTGTGGATCAGCTCGGCCTCGCCCGAGCCGGTCGTCGAGGTGTGGGCCCGCGGTGTGGGCATCGCCCCCGGCCGCGTGATCGGCATCCGCAACGTCACCGAGCACGGCCGCCTCACCCAGCACTTGAAGGGCTGCGGCACGGTCGCGGACGGCGACGACTCGATGATCACGTACATCGACGGCAAGCGCTGCTGGATCAACCAGGAGGTGTACGGCATGCGGGACGCCGCGGCCGAGCGCGTCCAACCCGCCGAGCGCCGCCCGGTGTTCGCGGCGGGCGACTCCGACACGGACGTGTCCTTCCTGCGCGACGCCACCGCACTGCGGCTCGTGATCAACCGCAACAAGGCCGAGCTGATGTGCCGTGCGTACGACGACAGCGACGGCCGCTGGCTGGTCAACCCCATGTTCATCGAGCCGAAGAAGCAGCAAGCCGCCCCGTACCCGTGCGCGACCACGGGCTACACGTACTCCGACGGCTCGTCAGGGCCGGTTCTGCGCGGCGACGGGAGTGTGATCGAGGACCAGAAGGACACGGTGTACTGACCGAAGGGCACCGCTTAGGGTGGCCGGATGAGCATGCCCCCGACGCCGCCCGGCTGGTACCAGGATCCCGAGGCGCCGTCCCACGAACGCTGGTGGGACGGCACCGCGTGGACCCCGCACACCCGCGTCGCACAGGCGCAGGCCGTGGGCCATGGCCTGGCGCCGGCCGACCCGGCGCAGCACACGGGGCAGTTCGGCCCGCCCGCCCCGACGGCCACCGGCGGTATGGGTCCTTCCGGTGGCCGCGGCAAGCTCGTGGCCCTGGTCGCGGCCGGGGTCGTCCTCGTCGCGTCGATCGTCACCGGAGTCGTGGTCCTGGGCAAGGGCGACAAATCCGACCCCGGGGCCTCGACCCGCACCAGCCCGTCCGCGCAGGCCACATCGCCGGACGACAAGCCCGAGCCGACGCAGACCGAGTCCTCGGGGCCCCCCGAGACGGACGCGAAGGTGCTCGAGGACCAGCTCAACGGCATCACGCTGCCCATCCCCGAAGGCTGGGAGAAGCCCGACAACACGGTCGAGAAGGCCGTCACCATGACCACCGAGGGCACCTATCCCTGCCCCGGTGACGCGGGCTTCTGCCACCACGGCAGGGTCACCTCGCGGACCGTGCGCGACGGCGCGGGCAAGGACCCCGAAGTGGCCGCCAAGACCGACATTTCCGAGGCTGCCAAGCGCTCCTACGACCGCGATGTGATCGACCGCCGCCCGTACAACGGCATCACGTCGCACCAGGAGCTCAAGGCCGAACCGGTCGTCGTCGCCGGCTCCACCGGCTATCTGATGCGCTGGCGGGTCAAGACCGAGGCCGGCGAAGGCGGTTATGTCCAGTCCGTGGTCTTCCCGAAGCCCGGCAGCGACGCGCTGATCGTCGTCCGCTTCGCCTTCGACGCCGAGGACGGTCCGCCCCTGTCGCTGATGGACGAGATCACCAAGGGCATCCGCCGGATCGGCGACACGGGCGGTACGAACGGCGGAGTGGGCTCGACCATCGAGCCCTCGTGAGCGGCGCCGGGCGCCTCGAGCGCGCCCGGCCGCCGGACTCCTCAGAGGAACGTGTGCCCCTCACCGCGGTACGTGGGCACGGCGGCCGTCACCCGGTCGCCCTCGATCAGGTGCAACTCCTCGAAGCGCTCGCACAGTTCACCGGCCTTCGCGTGCCGGAACCACACCTTGTCGCCGATCCGCAGATCGTCCGCGGGCGAGCCGAGCAGCGGCGTCTGCACCTCGCCCGCGCCCTCCTGCGGGTCGTAGGAGAGGCCTTCCGGGAGATACGGGACCGGCGAGCGGTCCTTGCCGGCCGCACCCGACGCCGGATAACCGCCGCCGAGCACCGTGACGACCCCGACGCCCGGCCTGCGGACCACCGGCTGGGCGAACAGGGCGGCCGGGCGCCCGCTGAACGACGTGTAGTTGTCGAAGAGCCGCGGCAGATAGAGCCCCGAGCCGGCCGCGATCTCCGTGACCGCGTCCTCGGCCGCGGTGTGCTGCACGCTCCCGGTGCCGCCGCCGTTGACGAACTCCAGGTCCGGCGCCACGGCGCGGACCGCGCGTACGGCCTCGGCCCGGCGTGCCGCCAGCTCGCGCCGGGCGGCGCTCTGCATCGCGCGGATCGCCCGTGACCTCACCGGCCGGCCGAACAGTGCGTCGCCGACACCGGCGATATGACCCTCGTACGCCATGATCCCGACGAGCCGGAAACCAGGCGTCCGTGCCACCGCCCGTGCCAGGTCGGCCAGTTGGGCGGGGGAGTGCAGCGGGGAACGGCGCGCCCCGATACGGACCCGGCCGCCCAGGAGCTTGAGCGCGGTGTCGAGTTCCAGACAGACCCGTACCTCCTCGCGCCCGCCGTTCCGTGCCGCGTCGATCAGCCGGAGCTGTGCCGGATCGTCGACCATCACGGTCACCGCGGCGGCCAGCTTCGGGTCGGCGGCGAGCTCGGCGAAACCGGCGCGGTCCGCTGACGGGTAGGCGAGCAGCACGTCCTCGAAGCCGGAGCGCGCCAGCCACAGCGACTCGGCGAGCGTGAAGGACATGATCCCGGCGAAACCGTCCCGGGCCAGGACCCTTTCGAGCAGGGCACGGCAGCGTACGGACTTGCTCGCCACCCGGATCGGCTTGCCGCCGGCCCGGCGGACGAGGTCGTCGGCGTTGGCGTCGAACGCCTCGAGGTCGACGATCGCGAGGGGGGCGTCGAGCTCGGCGGTGGCTCGGTCGTACCGAGCACGGTCTGATGCCAGGGCAGTCATGAACGAAGCCTGCCAGACACGATTACCCCTTGGTAGGGGGATGATCCGGACAGATCACCCCTGACCTGCGGACTGGTTCCCGCGTGCACAGCACGAGACCGTAGAGTGACGCGCAGGCAGGGAGGAACGGGCCTGTCCCCACAGGTGATCGACACTGGTGACGGACGTGCGAGACCGGCGGCGACGAGCGTGCCGGGGATCGGCCGGGGCCCGGACCCGCGAGTTCAGCGAACGGGGGGTGGATGAGTACCGAAGCGCAGCGCGCCGACATCCCCCCGCGCCCCGCGACTCCGCCTCCGCCGCTCGCTTCGTCGCGGCTGCCGGACCACGCGCCCGCGGCCGACCGTGTGCCCGGGGATTCCGTCTCCGCGCACTCCGCCTCCCCCGACTCCGCGCATCCGGCCGAGCTGCCGCCGCGTCCGGCCGGCCCGGAGACTCCGGCCGGGGGTGTTCCCGTGCCCGTGCCCGTGCAGAACGGTGCGGAGAGCGCGCTGTCGGGTGGGTCGCCGGCCGGACCGCCGCTCGCCGATGCGGTCGCCGCCGGGCGTGCGTCGCGGGCGCGCCGCGCGAGCTCCGGTGAGGGACTCCTGGGGCGCACCGTGTCGCGCCCCGAGACTGCCGACGACGGCGCCCCCGTCCCCGTACCGCCGATGCCCCCTGTGCCACCTCGGCCCGCGGGCGCACCGGCCGTCGGAGGCGATGCGGACGCCGAGCGGTCCGACGCGGGCCTCCGCCCGGGCAGTTCGCCTTCCCGTACGCAACCATCCGCCGCCACCGTGAGCCGTACCGACGGCGACCGCGACGCTTCCGCCGGCCCTGGCGCGGACCGAACCCGCGGTGCCTTCGCCGCACCTGGCGCCGACCCGCACCCGGACGCCTTCACCTCACCTCGCACGGCCCCGACCC
>NZ_JAAKZW010000093.1 GCF_011044995.1 Streptomyces mesophilus
GCCCGGGGGTGGGCGGCCGGGGCACCCGGCTCACCCTCCGCGTCCCGGACGCGGCACCCGAGGCTCGTACGGGCACGGGCACGGACGTGGAGGCCGACCGTGGCGAGTGACCGTGATCCTGCCGTTCCCGCCGTTCCCGCCGTTCCTGCCGCCCCGGACGAAACGGCCGACGGCCCGCCGACCACCCTCCTCGTCGTCGACGACCACCCCGTCTTCCGGATGGGGATGTCCGCGCTGCTCGGTTCGCTGCCGGGGCTGCGGGTGGTGGCCGAGGCGGAGTCCGCCGAGGGCGCGCTGGCCGCCGCCGGGGAGCATCGGCCCGATGTGGTCCTGATGGATCTGCACCTGGGCGACCGGGCCCCGTCCGGTGTCGACGCCACTCGCGAGATCCTGCGGGCGCACCCCGGCACCGCCGTTCTGGTCGTCACGATGCTGGACGACGACGACTCGGTCTTCGCGGCGATGCGGGCGGGCGCACGGGGCTACCTGCTCAAGGGGGCCGCGCCCGCCGAGATCGACCGGGCGGTGCGGACCGTGGCGGGGGGCGGGGTGGTCCTCGGGCCGGCCGTCGCCTCGCGTGCGATGGCCTACCTGACCGGCCTGCGCACCCCGGGTGCCGCCCCCGCCCCGCTCCCCGAACTCACCGTCCGTGAACGTGAGTTGCTCGACCTCGTCGCCCGTGGCCTCGACAACCTGGCGATCTCCCGGCGGCTGACCCTGAGCCCGAAGACCGTACGCAACCACCTGTCCAACATCCTCGCCAAACTCCAGGCGGCGAGCCGCGCGGAAGCGATCGTCCGGGCCCGGCAGGCGGGCCTGGGCGGATCCTGATCCCGCCCTCGGCGGTGAGCCGAAGGGCTCGGTGAC
Source organism: Streptomyces mesophilus (assembly GCF_011044995.1). Taxonomy (GTDB): domain Bacteria; phylum Actinomycetota; class Actinomycetes; order Streptomycetales; family Streptomycetaceae; genus Streptomyces; species Streptomyces mesophilus. The sequence continues at coordinate 868 of NZ_JAAKZW010000093.1, forward strand.
GAGCAGGACGAGTCAGGCGCGGGTCAGTACACCTAGGCTGTGCGCATGGCTTCCGTACTGGTCCTCAACGGCCCCAACCTCAACCTCCTCGGCACCCGCGAGCCGGGCATCTACGGCGCGCAGACCCTGAAGGACGTCGAGGCGCTCTGTCAGGAGACGGCCGCGTCCCTCGGTCACGTCGCCGACTGCCGGCAGTCCAACCATGAGGGGCAGCTGATCGACTGGATCCATGAGGCGGGGGAGCGGCAGAAGTCCGGTGACCTGATCGGCGCGGTCTTCAATGCGGGCGCCTATACGCACACGTCCGTCGCGCTGCACGACGCGATCAAGGGCACCGGCCTGCACGTCATCGAGGTGCACATCTCGAACGTGCACGCCCGTGAGTCCTTCCGGCACCACTCCTACCTCTCGCCCGCGGCGGCCGGCATCGTCGTCGGCTTCGGGACGGACGGGTACCGGCTCGCCATCGAAGGCCTGCACCGGCTGCACTCGGCCGCCTGACACTCGGCCGCTGAGCCGAAGCGGAAGCCGGTGGCCCGAAAGCGGAACCGGCAGGCGCCCGGGCTGCGTTCTCCAAGCGTCGGCATCACCGATGCGAGGGGAGAGCATGGTGGCTTCTGAAGCGGTACGGATCGACGGGGACAGGCTGCGGCTGCCCGGCGGGGTCAGCGTGCAGTTCATGCGGACGCTGCGGCTGCCGGAGACGGGTACGCATGCGCTGCCTCCGGGGCTGGGCGCCTTTCCGCTGCGGCGCGTGGAGGACTTTCCCGACACGGTCCCCGCGGAATGGCTGCAGCGGGGCGGCGTGCTGCTGCCCGTGTATCTCCGTGAGGCCATGTGGCTGAGTTTCACGGCGAGTTCGGAGCCCGCCGCGCTCCAGGTGGGGGTCGGCAAGGTGTGTGCCGTCTCGGGCAAGCCCTGGCGGGACAAGCTGAAGCGCCACCCGCAGAACTATGTGGTGCTGCCCCGCCAGCGCTGGCTCGACGGCATCAACTCCGGTAAGGGCACGGTCCGTCAGTTCGTCGCCGTGCCCCTCGGGCTCGGTGCGACCGTCGAGGGTCAGGTGACGGGTGAGGAGCACTGGGGCGGCGTACAACTGCAGTCGTTCCCGCTGAACGACGAGCTGCTGGAGAAGTGGCGCGAGGAGCAGCGCCGGCTGGCGGCCGAGCAGGTCGCGCGGTTGCGCTCCACGGGGTACGGGGCGATGCCGGCACCACCCGGCAGCGCCATGCCCGCGCCGATGGCCGCCGCGCCGGTCGGCGCACAGCAGTACGGCGCGGCCCCTGTCGCTGCCCCGCGCGCGGCCCCCGCGATGGGCCTCGGTGTCGGCGGTTCCATGCGCCAGGAGGTCTACAAGGACGACCGCCCGGGGTCGGACTGGGCCAAGGCGCCTGCCGCCCGGGTCTTCGTCCATCTCGTCACCCCGCCCGAATGGCGCCGCATCACCGGCGAAGCGCCTCCGCCCTCGCCCGTCGACCGGGCCGCGTACACGCGGGCGGGCCTGCCCTGGTTCGACTACTACGACGAGGACGGCAAGGACGTGGCGCCGACGGACACCCTCGAAGGCGTCAAGCCGGTGGGGGAGTGGCTCGGCGACGACCACGAGCCCTGGCAGCAGCCGCATCCCGGCCAGATCAAGCCGCTGGGAGACGCCCCGGGCAAGCCCGTCTCCGACGGCGACTGGTGAAGCGCCGGAGGCGTGCTTCACGCCTCCGGATCCACCTCACCCACACGAGTGGCGAGGACCTGCCACCCGGTTGCTTCGTCATGCACCCAGGTACGCGTGCACAGCACGCGGGCCTCGAACGGCACATCGTCACAGTGCCCTTGGGCGAAGAGCACGGTCCGTGTCACCCCGGTCGCGCCGACCACGGTCGCCACGGTCTCCTCGGGTTCGATCACATCGACCGCCAGGGTGCCGGTGCCAAGGGCCGTGGCCTCGTGCTCCGCGCCGTGGCAGCGGCCGTCGGGCCGCACGGACACCAGCTGCGGATGGAACAGGCCGCGTAACCCCGCCAGATCGCCCGCCCGTACGGCATGTCTCAACCGGCGCTCCGCAGCCAGGAGTTCCGCCGCGGGAAACTCGTCCGTGCGCTGCTGGGGTACACATCCGCTCTGTTCCACAGGCCACCTCTCGTGTCGGGTGGCGCACTGTATCCGGCCCGCCGTGCTACTCCGAAGTCGCCCGCAGGGGCGCGCAGATGCACGGGGGCGCCCCATGGGCCGGGCGGGACGTCCTGACACGGGTGAGCGGTGCGGTGTCAGGACGTCCCGCCCCGCTCCTCCAGATACCGGGTGTGGGTCTCCTGCCGGCGGGCCTCCGTCTCGCGCAGTCCGGCGGACAGCTGCTCGGTCTCCTTGCTGAGCAGGCCGAGCTGACGCTCCAGATGCAGCTCGGGGGATTCGGATCCCGGCCCCATCCGGTCCCACCAGCGGGTGCGTACGAAGGTGTCGACGGCCTCGGGAAGATCGCGCCGTACGATCCGCGAGAGCACATGCACGCTCTCCGGATCGTGGGCCAGCAACTCCGCGACCCAGCCGCGGTCGAGCAGTGCGGTCAGCACATCGGTGAGTTCCCGCAGCCGAGCGGCCGCCGTCACCGAAAGCTCCACGTCCGCCAGATACGCGCGCAGCGTTTCGAAGTCGCCGCGCACCTCGTCGAGTTGGGCCGACGGATCCGGGAAGTCGGGCGGTGCGGGCCGCTCCGGCGGGGCGATCAGCGCGCCCGCTCCATAGAGCCCGGCGACCACGACCGGCCAGTAAGGCCCGGCCACTTCGGTGAAGGTGAGCGCGAGGCCGAGGAGCCCGCCCGCGCTGCCCGCGATGTTCTTACGGGACTCCAGATACCCCAGGAGCCCGCGGACCCCGCCGAATCTATTGGTAGCCACGGATCTCCTCGAAGGCGCCGTCGAGCGAGCCCTCCTCGGCGTCGAAGAGCCGGCCCCCGGTCAGGTCGGCGATGCCCTGGAGCTCGGCCTTGCTGGAGTCGCCGAAGAGGATGGGGAACACGGGAGTTTCCCGCGCCGCCTTGTCGAGGCCGTCGTAGAACCTGCGGAAGTCGGCGGCGTCGGCGCCCGTGGTGTTCTCGCCGTCCGTCATCAGCACGATCGACGTGAACGTGTCCTGTCCGCTGCCCAGATGCTCGTACGCCTTCCGCAGCGAGGTGTAGATCGCGGTGTCGCCCTGAGCGCTGAGCGCCGCGGTGTCCTTGCGGATGCCGTCGAGCCCGGACTTGGGGTAGGCCGGCTCCACGACATGGGTGCGCACGCTCTTCACGTCCGAGCCGAACGGCATCAGCGTGACCTCCTCGCGCTCGCGGAAGTCCCCGGTGAGCGCGGTGAGTGCCCGCTTCAGCTGTGCCAGGCGGTCGCCCTTCATCGAGCCGGACGTGTCGAGGACGTAGACCGTACGGGAGGGGCGGCGCAGCTCGTTCTCGTACGCGTCGAGCAGGCCCTCGGCGACGGAAAGGCTGCCGGGGAACGGCAGTTCGCGGCGCCGGCCGGTGTCGAGGCCGGATGCGACCGGTACGGACGCGACGACCGGACGGCGCCGGGTGCGTTCGGTGATCAGCCGCTGTATGTCATCGGTGCGCAGCGCCTCGGTGAGGCGGCGGACGTCCTCGCGGGCCGTACCGTCGCTCGATGCGAGGGAGGACAGCGGGTAGTCGGCGGTGACGACACCGTCCTTGGGGCGGACAACGGTCAGGCCCGGGATGCCGGTCAGGACGGACTCGTAGTTGAGCAGCGCGTCGACGTTCCCGCGCCGCTTGTACGCGGTCGCCAGCCAGCCCGATGAGCCCGAGGTCAGCTTCTGTCCGGTGAAGAACTCCTTCAGGCGGGGCGTGGCCTTGGTGACGTCGGCGTCGGTGAGCGCGGACTGGGCGCCGGACAGCGCCGACGCGACGGAGACGAGCGTGGCGAAACCGGAGTGGGAGCGGGCCGGATCCGTCATGCCGTAGGTCAACTTGCCGTCCTGGACGGCCTGTTCGACCTGCTTCCAGGTGACGTCCTTCGGCTCCCAGCCCAACTCGGCCAGCGAGGCGGACTTCACGCCGATGGCGACGGGACTCGACATGATCGGCGTCTCGGACACGACCTTGCGCGCCGCTTCTGGCCGCAGTCGCAGGTAGTCGTTGGAGGACAGCCACAACGCGTCGTACCGCCCGTCCGCCTCGCCCTTCGCCACGAGGTCCACCGCGTCGAGGGTGCCCATGTAGGTGGGACGGACCTCGATGCCGGTGTCGTCGGCGATCTCGTCGAGCACCTCGGTCATGTCACCGAGCTCGCTGGAGGCGAGGACACGCACGGTGCCGGGCCGCGGCGCGTTGTCGTCCCGGTTGTCGGGCTTCTCCTGCGCCGTGCAGGCCGTCAGCAGCGCCAGTGCGGCGAGCGTGGGGGCGAGGAGGCGCCTGGTGCGGAGTCTGCTCATCCAAGACCGCCTTCCAGCGCACCCCGCGAGCGGCTGCGGTCCAAGTAGCCGCTCGCGTGCTGCAGTTCGGCGGTCAGGTTCTCCACGGTCGTCGCCATCGCCTCGGTCGCCTGGACCTTGTACGTGTCGATGGCGTCGAGCGTGCGGTAGATCTGCTGGAACGCACTGCGCAGCGTCTCCGCCCCCACCGCCGGGTCGGCGGCGATGCGCTGGATCTCGCCGCTCTGGGTGGCGAGCATCTCGGCATTGCCCCTGATCAGGTCCTCGGTCGTCCCGCGCAGCGCATTGACCTGCTCGATGACCTTCTTCTGGTTGTCCAGGGCGGATGCCAGCATGACGGAGATGCGCAGCGCGGAGACGGTCGTGGTCGCGGCGCGGTCGACGCCCTTGATGAGTTCCTCGTTGTTGCGGCGTACGACATCCATGGCGAGATAGCCCTGCGCGCACACCGCGAGCTGGGTGAGCAGGTCCTGGTGCTTCTGCCGGACCGGGAAGAGGATGTCGGCGCGCAGGGAGTCGGCCTGCTGCGGGTCCGGCACCTGGGCGATGTGCTGTTCGACCGCCTCGTCGAGGGCCTCGGTCAGCACCACGTACTCCTGGAGCTTGCCCATGCTCTCCCATAGCCGCACGCGCTCGGTCCCCAGGGCGGCGTTGTCGCGCCGCAGCTCGTCCTGTCCGCCGCGCAGCGAGCCCACGATCTTGTTGAGAGTGCCTTGCGCGGAGGCGTACTTGGCGACGTGATCGCGCAGCTTGTTGCCGCCGGGAAGGCGGGACAGGAACTTGCGTCCCTTGGACGCGGGCAGGTCCCGCGGGTCCAGGTCCTCGACCACCCGCCGCAGTTCCACGAGCGAGCCCGCGACCTGTGACTGGGCGTCCCCGCCCTGGTCCGGCAGGCTCCGGATGGTCCGCTCGAGCATCCGGTTGGACTGTGCCGCCGCCGTCCGCATCTCACCGGCGCCGAGCGAGGTGATCTCCCCGACCTTGCCGGCGAACTCGGGGGAGCGGGCGTCGAGCGCCGCGAGCCCCTCGACATAGGCTGCGGCCTTGTCGGCCATGTCCGTGCGTACGCCGTCGTCGACCGGTACGAGTCCGCCGGCCTTCTCGCGCGGCACGGCGGCCACGGGCTGCGGCGGGGTCAGGACGAAGGTGTCGTTGGTGCCGGTAGTGTCGCCGGCCGTGTTGCTGGTCATATGCGGTGCTCCCCCTATCCCTTCGCCCGCCGCGCCAGCTCGCGCAGCACCTCGGAGGTGGGCACGGCCGCTTGGTGGACGCCGGTCAGTTCCTGCTTCAGATACGTGGCTCCGGACGCGAACTCGGGCGGGCCGCCATGCGGACGGAACCCGTGCCGGACCTCCAGGTCGCGCAACGTCGCGTCCTGGGAGAGGAGTTCGGCGACCGCCTTGCCGTCCTCCGTCAGCGGTACGACGGTGTGGTCGCTGTTGACCGTGGTGTCCGGGTAGAGGACGACCAGGTCGTCCGGCTGCTGCCCCTCCCTCAGAAGCGAGGCGACCTGGGACTCGTACACGACCACGAGCGGATTGCCGGAGCCGCTGACGAAGTCCCGGAACACGGCGTCACTGCCGGCCTGCTGTGCGCCCTGCACGCTGACCAGCTTGCGCAGCAGTGGGGCGGTGCGCTTGACCGCGGCGTCGTCGGCGACGACCTTGCCGCCGTTCTCCACGTAGGAGGCCGCGGCGAGATACAGGGCACCGGAGTTGGAGGTCACGGGGTCGGTGCTCGACAGATAGAGCGTGCCCGTCAACTCCCCGTACTTCTCACTCCCCTTGAGCTGCTGCCAGGTACGGTCCTTGCGCGCCGCGTCGAGATAGCCGGCCATCTTCAGGGTGCCCCGGTGGGCCTCGTCAAGCGTGGCCAGACCGTTCGCCGCGAGCACCCCGGCGGCGTTCTTGTGCGCCACGACGACAAGCGGTGAGTAGAAGGGGCGCGGCAGCGTGCCCGTCACCTTGTACTTGCCGGCGAGTTCGACGGCCGGCGCCTGGCTCGACGGCAGCGCGAGGTCGTACCCCTTGAGGTCGAGCCCTTCCATGGCCCAGGACCCGGAGGTCTCGGCCTTCACGGTGTAGCCCTTGGCGGCGAGGGCATCGACCACATCCGGGTCGGCGAAGAACTCGGCCTTCTCCGATCCGATCACTGCGCGCACGGTCTTCGTTGCCGTGCTCCGTTCCTCTGCCCGGCCTGCTACGACGGCGGCCACCACGCCACCGATCAGCAGCACCGCGAGGATGATTCCTGCGATTCGTCTCACACCCGCAGCGTGCTCTCGGAACCGAACATTCCCCGCCGGTACGGGTGAACGGGAGGTGTCGGACCCGTCCCGTTACGGCACGGGGAAGGAAGCGTCCGCCGCACCCGTCTGCCTGGCCCCGTGGTGCCCGCCCGCCCATGCGTACCCGCCGACCAGGACCATCCCGGCAGCGACGCGGTCCGCAGCGACACGGCCGACCCGGAATCCATCGCCGCCGCGGCCGAGTCCGTCCTGACCCGTCACCCCGAGCTCAACGTGCTCGTCCCGATGGCCGGGATCGAGGTGATGACCCTCCTGGAGACCCAACCGCACGCCAAGGAAATCCAGGTTGAACGCGTCAAGTTCCTCCGCTACGGCGAGGCCCACGGCGAATACGACCAGGTGGTCGCGACCCTCAACGCGTCGAATCCGCACGGGAATTGATGCCCGCCCTTGTCGGGGCGCGGATGCCTCAGGAGACCGATGCCTCAGGGGCGCGGGCCGAAGCCGGCGCCCCTGAGATATGCGATCAGGCGGCCGTGACCGTGAGGCTGGTCAGAGCCGCGGGGCGGCCGCTCGTGTGGCCGACGCGCAGGGCCACGTAGCGCGCCGTGTGGTCCGTGCGCAGGAAGCCGCGGTCGGACATCCGTCCCGCGTCGGTGTAGTTCAGGCCGTCCAGGCTGAACTCCACGTATGCGGCGGGCACGCGGCCCTCCCGCCACCGGGCGCGGATCTCGCCGATGTGCCGGGGCGAGCCCAGGTCGACCACCATGCGGCCGTCGGGGCCGGGGTCCCACGCGGTCGCCTCGTCCCCGTCGACCGCGGCCTGCGGGTCCGTCATACCGGGCGGCAGGGGAGCGGTGGGGAACGTGGTGCGGCCGAGCGCGAGGTCCGCGAGCGGATAGGCCGTCGCGCGCGGCACGGTGACCGTGGTGGTGCGTCCCGCGTGGACCGTGGCGGCGATGCTCCTGCCCTGCGCCGAGACGGTGATACGGCAGGAAGGGCCGCTGAGGCGGACGGTGCGTCCGTCCGTCACCTCGGCGCGCAGCCCCGCCGGCAGGCCGCGGCCGGCCAGCTCCATGCGCGGCGGCGCCAACACGGCCGAGGCCGCGGCCAGTTCGGCGCGGTACTCCGTGGCCGACGCGGTGACGGTCTGCACGCCGTCGTAGAGACGGACCGGCGTCGAGGAAGACCGCGGCAGCGTGACTGTCGTCGACACCGCGGCCGACGAGAGGTTGAAGAGGCTCAGGTGGTGCTCGGTGAGCGCCGCCCTGACCTGCGGGGCGTCGGCGGTGGGCGTCTTGCGGGCGGCCGCGGCGCGCAGGTCGTCCGGGGTCGCCCCGGGCAGTGCCTCGACCAGCAGGTTCTCGGCCGGCCCGTCGGACAGGATGACCGTGTCGCCGTACACGGAGAGCGGGTTGGAGCCGCCACGGACCACAAGCCCGGCGCGGCCGTCGACGTCCAGCCAACCGCCACGGCTGGTGAGGTCCGGGCGCGGCCAGACGACCAGATCGGTCCACTGCTGCCCGTCGGCGGATCCCTGCAGCCGGTACGCGCGTCCCGCCGCCGACTCCCAGCGCAGCGTCACCCGGTCCACCGCACGGGCGGCGCCGAGGTCGACGGCGATCCAGCTGTCGGCCCGCGGACGGTCGGCCCGTGACACCGCCCAGCGGCTGGCCCCGTCACCGTCGACCGCGCGTGCGGCCTCCCTGCCCGTATCGGCGGAGGATGCGGACGCCGTACCGCCGCGTGCCAGGTCCTCGCCCGAGGCGCCGTCACGTATCTCGAAGGCGTACAGCGAATAGCCGTACGACGGATCGGGCCGCACACCGAGCATGCGTAGATGGCGGAACTCGCCACGGGAGAAGGTCAGTTCGTCGACGCGCGGGGCGGCGGCCGCCTGCGTCGCGTCCTTCGCCGTGACTGTCGCGCTGCCCTCCGCGGCACGGTACGTGCGGCTGCCTTCGAGACCGGGCACACCGGGCATGGTCAGGTTGTGCACCTCCAGGTGCCCCTCACCCGCCGCCACGCCGGAGGTCGCGTACACCACAGCGCCCGACGGCAGCGTGGTGAATCCCGCATGACCGCCCTCCAGCGTCAGGACACTCGCGCTCCCGTCGAAGCCGTCCCGCAGCCGCGTGTACGCGGTCACGCTCCTCGCGGTGACCTTCGCCCCCGTGCCCGGCAGGAACATCGGCGTCCTGCCGCTGAGCGCGAAGAGCCAGTCGTCGTGCGCCGGTTGCCAGGCGAACTTCACGAAGTCCGGCTTGCTGACGACGCCGGCCCACGCGCCGGGCGACTGGTGCGAGAGCAGCCCGGGACCCGGCCCGTAGTCGTGGACGCCGCTCGCCTGCGCGAAGAGCTCGTCCTGCGTCAGCGGCTGAACGGGGCCGCGTCCCGAGCGGGCACGCCACTCGTGCAGCAGATAGCTGATGGCCAGCTCGGCGCGCGCCTCGGGCTCGTACTTGGGCTCGCCCGAGAACTTCGCGATGCGGTGTTGCGGCGGGTACGCCTGGTAGGCCTCGAGCCGTTCGGCGAGGGCGAGTTCACAGGCGGCGGCGGAGCGGTCACCCATGACCTGGGCGAGGAACGCGAGCGGGATGACATCGCGTCCGTAGAGGTGCTCGCGGTCGGCGACCATCGGCATCAGGGGTTCGCCGGCATCGCTCATCACGCCGAGCAGGGTGCGCCACAGCGGAACGGCGTTGGGCTGTGCGGTGAGGACCTCGGGCAGGGGCCGTCCCGCGGTCAGGAAGTGGACGGCGTTGCGCCCGGAGGTGCGCCAGAGCTCCTCCTGGTAGTGCGGGCCGAACGACCCGTGGTTCTCCACGATGAAGGTGTCGTACAGGTTCTGGGCGGTGTTCCGGCTGACCGCCACCCCGTCCACCTTGGCGGGATTCGCCAGATCGGCGGCCGGCAGCCCGGCTTCGTTACGGCTCCAGCGCCCGAACGCGGCCCGCCACGCCTCTGCCCGGGGATCGTCGTGCGCCCAGGCCAGCGCCGGGGCCAGCGCCTGGGCGTAGATGCCCATCTCCTCCAGCTTGGTGTCGCCCTTGAAGCCGCCGGACAGCCCGTTGGGACCCCAGTCGCCGGAGTCGGGGTCGTCCTCCGTGCCCAACGCCTCGGTGTAGCGGGCCTGTTCGCGGACGATGGTGTCGACGTCGCGGCGGGTCGTCTCGTCGAGCTCGTCCCACAGCAGGCGCGCGGCAAGGACGAAGTACGACTGGAACGTGGTGTCGAAGAACAGCTTGCGGCCCCATACGGTGCCGCCCGTGAGCCGGTTCGAGGCCGCGAAGTGCTTCAGCGTGGCGAGCGTACGGGCGCGCAGGGTGTCCCGGTCGACCCCGGCGCGCTCGGCGTCGTAGGCGCCGCGGGTCAGCAGGACGGCGTTGCCGAGCACGACCGCGAAGCCGAAGTCCTTGGCGGTGTAGCGGCCTTGGGTCTCGTCCCACTGGGTCTCGGACCAACGGGTGTGATCGAGGAGTACGCGGTAGTAGGTCCCCGCCACGGGGTCCTCGTCCGCCCCGACCGCCGTCGTGGTCGAGGCTGCGGCCGCGCCCGTGCCGAGCGTGAGGGGGAAGGCCGCCAGGGCGCCGGACGCGCCGAGCATCCGCAGGGCGTGACGGCGGGTGGGAATCCAGGCTTGCTGGGACATCGAGAGGTGCGACCTTCCCGTACGACAACGTTGTCAGAGAGCGGTCATTCTTGGGCCGCCACGGCAGTACGTCAAGATCTCGCGCTCACCTTGCGAGGTCCCCCAAGGTCGGCAAGGCGGCTCCACCTCGATCCGGCGCAGCAGAGGTGGGCGCGGATCAGGAACTCCGTCCCGCACTGGGTCGACATCATGGTGGCCGGGGTTCCTCGAACTCGGGGACGATCCCGACCACGCCCTTGGCGCATACCTCGACCCCTTTGGCGCGGAACATCGGGAGAAGGTGCTGCCCGCTTCGCGAGCCGGGACGGCCGCGCTCGCGTACGCCGCGCTCGGCGACCACGACGCGGCCCTGCAACAGGCGCGTCAGGCCCGCAACGAGGCCGAGCGCTCGGAGGTCCTCGCGCATCGCGCCGCGTACGCGGCCTGTCTGCCGGACGCCTCGATCGCGGCGCCCCTCTACGAGGACCACTTCGACGTCCTTCCGCTCTTCCGCCGACTGGCCACGCTGCTCGCGCCTCCTCCCTCGGGCCCCGCCCCCCAGGGCCAGGGCCTTGGTGGCGGAGGCCCTCACGCCGGAGGGTGAGCGCGCCGCGGCGGCGTCACCGGAGCCCGGACTCCCGCAGGACCGCGGTCAGTTCGTCCTCGTCGAGCGCGAGGTCGAAGGTCTCGGCGAGCAGCGCGCCGATCTGTGCGGGCTCGACCTCCTTCTCGATGCTCACGCCGTCGGGCGTGGTCATCTTCCAGGTGGTTCCGTCGAGTTGGTGGTGTTCCGGCCCGGTGTAGCGCTGGGCGAACAGCCTCGTGACGAACGGCGAGCGCGGATGGCTGCCGACGTAGTGGCTGCCGACCCGGTAGTCGATCGGGTACTGCTGCACGAGGACGAAGGTGTTCCGGTCGAACCAGCCGTCGGGTCCGAGCTGGTGCAACGACCAGGTGTCGGCGAGCGCTCCGGGCCGCCGCTCCAGCCGATAACTCCAGCCGTCGGCCTCCAGCGTGGCGCCGTCGGCGAGCTCGATCGGTGCGGTCGGGCCGCTGCCGAAGCCCACGTCGCACAGCCAGGCCCGCGGGTCGTCGGGGAAGCGTACGACGACCATGGCGTGGGTGGCGGGCGTCACCTTGGGGGCGCCGAGTGTGATGCGCCCGGTGATCCCGGTGAAGTCGAACCCGAGACGCTCCAGGGCTGCCGCGAACAGCACGACGTGCTCGAAGCAGTAACCACCACGCCGCCGGTACACCAGACGCTCCTGCACGGAGGCCAGGTCGAGAGGGAGAGGGACGCCGAGAACCGCATGCACGTTCTCGAACGGGATCGACGTGGTGTGCGCCCGCTGGAGCCGGCCCAGGGTCTCCAAGGTGGCGTCCCGCGGGCCCTCGAACCCGATCCGCTCCAGATAGGCGTCGAGGTCCAACTCCTCGCCCTGCCACACGGATGCCGTCTGCTTCTTCTCGTTCATGCCGTCGCCTCTCGTACGCGTTCCGCCCCCGCTGCATACGCGTATCTCCGTACGCCCGCAGCGCGCTCCCAGAACATAAGCGACGTGCCACCCCGGCCGCCTCATCAAAAGGTCGCGACCGAGGTCCGCCCTTGGACCCGGGACTTCAGCCGGCCCTGCCTGCGCGGCCTATCGGCCGCCGCCAACGGCGGACTGACCGGTGCTCTCGAACCAGGCGTCGAACCGCGTCCGGTCCATCTCGGCCCAGGCGGGAGGGTTCAGCACGAGCGTCTCTCCCAGACGCCGCCCCAGTTCCAGCATCCGGTGGCCCACGAGCAGGCGTTCGGACTCGAAGGTGTCGAGGCGTTCGGCGAGCGGCCTGCCGCTGTGCAGAGCTCGCCCGAGCGCGGCCGCATCTTGGAGCGCTTTGAGCGCGCCGCTGCCGGTGTGCGGACGAAGCTGCACGGCGGCGTCGCCGATCAGTACGACTCTGCCCTGGACGTAGCGGGGGGCGGCCAGGTCGCCGATCCGCTGCAGCACCATGGTGTGCGGTGAAGTCTTGTGCAGCAGCTCCAGCCAGTAGGGAGGCAGCTCCCGGCGCATCAGTGTGTCCCAGCCGCGCAGTTGCTGCCCGGATGGAGCCGCCGCCTCTTGCGTCGGGTTCGCTTCACGGTGCTGTGGCGTCGAGGAGTAGAGCAGCCAATTGATCTCCGGACCGTCTTCGCCGGGGACATGAAAGGCCAGCAGGTGCCCGGAGCCGAATACGACAGTGGGCGCGTCCCGTTCGGCGAAGGCCGACGCCGGGTGCGGCAGGGCCGAGGCCGGGAGTCTGCCGCGCAAGGCGCTGTATCCGGCGTACCTGCTCACCGCATCCGGGAACACGGCCGCACGGACAACAGACTGATAACCATCCGCGCCGACCACCAGGTCCACCCGCTTCGTCGTGCCGTCGGCCAAGTCCACCTCGGCGCCTGTCGCGTCCTGTCGCACACCCACGGCCACCGTGCCGGAGTGGAAAGCGACCGACGCAGGGACTCGCTCGCGCAGTCCCTGCCACAGGGCGCCCCAGCTGTAGGAGCGGTAGGGGAACGGCGACTGGGCGAACTGTCGGCCCGTACGCGCGAGTCGGGTGCCGTCCGCACAGAGCAGCCACAGCCGCCGTTCGAGCGCGAGCCAGGGAATCCCGTCGTCGAGGATGCCGGCTACGGACAGTTCGGCGTAGCGGTCGGCACGAAGGGCCAGACCTGCTCCGCGTTGCCGGAACTGTCCCGTCGATCGTTCGTAGACGGAGACGTCGCAGAATGCGGCCAGGGCCCGGGCGGCGGCGCAGCCCGCCACGCTCCCGCCGACCACCGCGACCCGCAGACGTGCCATGATCCGGCCCACTCCGTTCGGCCAGGGCCACCGTCAGCCCTGGAGATGTTTCTCCATGATTGCCTCCACACGGGTGCTGCCACGCCGACCGCAGGGTCGGCCTTCCCTGAACAGGACGCGCCGGTCAGGTGGCTGTGAGTGCTCGGCCGCCGTTCGGGCGAATCGCGCAGCCCCGCGATTGTTCGGTCGCAGCGAGGTCAAGCCTCACGTCAAGGTCTCCTTCCGATCCAGCGAGGACGTTTCATGCCCCCCACTCACCGTCGTTCATGGACGCGGTCCACCGTTCGCCGCGGTGCGCTGTCGGCCGCTGCCGCCGTGGCCTGCCTGGTCGCAGGGGCGGCCACCTCCTTCTCCGCGCCGCGTGGCACCGCTGTCGACCTGGCCATCGCGGATGTCCCCCTTCAGGTGTCGCCCGGCAAGAGCGGTGTGCAGAAGCTGATCGTGTCCAACGCGGGCGCGCGACCGACGACTGGTCCGGCTCTCGTCTCGTACGCGACGCCGGCGTACACCAACATCGACCGTGGCCGCCCCCTTCCCCGGGGCTGCAAGATCGCCTACGCCAATCCGGACCCGGTGGTGCCGGAGGTCGTCGTCTGCCGGCTGCCCGCCGGACTGGCCAAGGGACGCGACACAACGCTCGCCGTCCCCGTGGTGGTCACGGAGCGGGCCCGGCTCACGGGCACCATCAGGGGGCGGTCCTCCGTGCTGCCCGCCCCCGAGTCCAAGGACACCGAGTCCGACGCCAACAACAACTGGACGCTGGCTCGCCTGAACCTGACCCGGCCCACCCCGGCGCCCCCGGCCGGCAACCGTGTGGGCCTGTGGATCGCGCAGTCCGACGCCGTCGTGGAACAGGACGGCACAGCTGAGCTCGAGCTGCGTTACGGCAATGTCGGCCCCAATGCGAGCGACAGCACGGTCGTCGTGTTCACCACACCGCTCCTGACCAAGGTCGACACCGAGGGCGGACTGCCGGACGGTTGCGCCTTCGAACTGGACGACAAGACCCCGGGCATCCCGCAGATCGTCCGGTGCACGCTCGACGGGCAGGACGTGGAGGAGGACGACAGCCTCACCGTTCCGCTGGTCGCACAGCCCGGAGTGCCCAAGGGCATGACGGCCGGCTCGCTGCTCGTCGCGCCGGCCAAGCCCTGCGACGTGGACACCGATCAGACCGACAACCTCACCGTGGCAGTCGTACGGGTGCCGAGCCGCGCTTCCTGAGGCAGTACGCCGCGGGCTGACTGTCTTCGGTCAGCCCGCGGTCCACTCCATGGGGCGGGGCCGCAGCAGGCAGACACCCGTGAGCAGCCCTGCGGTCCCCGCGGCGTGGACCAGGAGAGCGCGGCGGTTGGGGGCCCAGACGCCGGTGACGGGCCCGCCGGACCACAGTGCCGCGCAGTAACCGCCGGCAGCGGCGGCCATGACCCGCCACACCGTGGGGGTGCGGCGGGCGCCGCACAGTGCACCGATGCCGACGGCCGTCAGACTCCCGGCGGCCGTCAGCACTTCGCGCGCCATGTGGTAGGCGACATGCTCCGTCCCATAGGGCGTGGTCGTGCGGAAGGCCGGGTCTTTGATGTGGCCGGCCGTATGCCACACCGAGGGCAGGCTCGCCACGATCCCGGCGACGGTCACCCCGGCACCGAGACGTTCGCGTGTCCAAGGTGACATGAACTGTTCCCTTCACCTGTTCCACCGTGCGCCCACGGCGGCACCGCGATCCACGATGGCACGGCCCTCAGGTTGAGGCTCGCCCGAGCTGCGCACGAACACCACTGCGGCCCGGCGTTGGGCGCTACTTCGGGTCGCGTTCGAACGTCGACTTGGACCAGAAGTAGCCGAGGGCCGCGAGGCCCAGGCACCAGGCGAGGGCGATCCACCCGTTGGTGCCGATCTCGGTGCCGAGGAGCAGACCGCGCAGGGTCTCGATGGTCGGAGTGAAGGGCTGGTACTCGGCGATCGGCTGGAACCAGCCCGGCATGTTGCCGACCGGGACGAAGGCGCTGGAGATGAGCGGCAGGAAGATCAGCGGCATGGCGTTGTTGCCGGCGGCTTCGGGAGTCGGGCTGACCAGGCCCATGCCGACCGCGATCCAGGTGAGGGCCAGGGCGAACAGGGCAAGCAGTCCGAAGGCCGCCAGCCACTCGAGGACGGTGGCGCCGGTGGAGCGGAAGCCGATGGCGACGCCGATGGCGCCGACGAAGACCACGCTGAACAGGCACTGGAGCACGCTGCCGACGACGTGTCCGATCAGGATGGATCCGCGGTGGATCCGCATCGTCCGGAAGCGGGCGACGATGCCCTCGGTCATATCCATCGAGACCGAAACCGCGGTGCCGATGGTGGTGCCCCCGATGGTCATCAGCAGGATGCCCGGAACGAGATACGCGATGTACGCGGAGCGGTCGGCACCGCCACCGCCGATGCCCGCGCTCATCACGTCACCGAAGAGATAGACGAACAACAGCAGCAGCATGACCGGCGTGAGCAGCAACTGAAGCGTCATCGACGGATAGCGCCGCATGTGCAGCAGGTTGCGCCGCAGCATCGTGGACGAATTGCGCAGGGCGAGCGTCGTCCGGCCCGGGTGGGCGGGAGCGGTCCGGGAGCTCATCGGACGGTCTCCTTGGGCTTGTCGGATCCGGTCAGGGCGAAGAACACGTCGTCGAGGTCCGGGGTGTGCAGCGCGACCTCGTCGGCTTCGATGCCGGCTGCGTCCAGCCAGTCGAGGAGGGAGCGCAGTTCGCGCTGGCTGCCGTCGCTGGGGATCTGCAGGGCGAGCGCCTCGTCACTGCGCGCGGCCTCGGTCAGCGCGGAGGCCGCCGCCTGATATGCGGTCGGATCGGTGAAACGCAGCCGCACATGTCCACCGGGAATCATGCGCTTGAGTTGGTCGGCGCTGCCCTCTGCGGCGATCTTTCCGTCGTTCAACACCGCGATGCGGTCGGCGAGTTCGTCGGCCTCCTCCAGGTACTGGGTGGTGAGGAAGACGGTCACACCGTCGGCGACCAGCTCGCGGATGATCCCCCACATGTTGTGCCGTGAGCGCGGGTCGAGCCCGGTGGTCGGCTCGTCCAGGAAGATGATCCGCGGTGTGCCGACCAGCGTCATGGCGATGTCCAGGCGGCGCTTCATGCCGCCGGAGTAGGTGGAGGCGGGCTTCGTCGCGGCCTCGGTGAGATCGAAGCGCGCGAGCAACTCGGCGGTGACCTGGCGCGCTTCACGCTTGGACATCAGGTGGAGGTCGGCCATGAGGAGCATGTTCTCCTCGCCGGTGATCAGCCCGTCGACGGCGGAGAACTGCCCGGTCACCCCGATCGCACCGCGCACCCCGTCCGGATGCTCGGCGACGTCGTGGCCGGCGACCTGGGCCTGCCCTCCGTCGGCGGAGATGAGCGTGGTGAGGATCTTCACGGCGGTGGTCTTGCCGGCGCCGTTCGGTCCGAGCAGCGCGAACACGGAGCCGGCGGGGATGTGCAGATCGATGCCGTCGAGCACGGTCTTGTCACCGTACGACTTGCGCAGAGCGACGGCGGAGATGGCGGGAGGCGGCGCGTGACCGTCATTCCGCCTGGACGTGGGCATGACAGATGAAGGCATGGGGCCCTCCGATCGAAGGCTGAAAGCTGTTGGGGACTGCTGGGGCCGCGGGTTGCGCGGTCAGCGATAGGAACGGCACGTGCCGTGCCGGTCTGCGCGTCAGGACGATGCCCGAATCGAGCACGCATGTCAACGGCACGTGCCGTACCGATAGGGTGGGCTTCATGACGAGCACGCCGCGCCGCAGAGGCGCCGACCGCACCGAGGCCATCATGCGGACCACGGTGGAGTTGGGTCAGGAGATCGGCTACCCCAAGCTGAGCATCGAGGCGATCGCGGCGCGTGCCGGCGTCGGCAAGCACACGATCTATCGCCGCTGGTCGTCCAAGGGGGCTCTGCTCCTGGACTCCCTGCTGTCACTGGACGAGCCCGAGCTGGACTTCTCGTACACCGATGACGTCCTCGCCGATCTGCGCGAACAGGCTCATGCGGCTGTCGAACTGCTGGCCAGGCCGCCCGTGGGCCCGTTGGTCCAGGCGCTGATCGCCGAGGCCCAGCACGATCCCCAGGTCGCCGCCGAGCTCAAGGAGCGCTTCATCAATCCGATGGCCGGCAAGCTCGTCAAGCGACTGAGAACGGCCCAGGAACAGGGCCACCTGTCACCTGACTTCGACCTCGACCTGGCGATGTCGATCTGCTCCGGCCCGCTCTACTTCCAGTTCCTGATCATCCAGGAGCCGATCACCCGCGAGTACGTCAACGATTTCTTCGGCGCCCTCTTCACCGGGATGAGCCCACGACCGGCTGCTCGAGGTAAGGCTGTGCGTCAGGACCGGTAGCGCTTCTCCGGCATTGCGATGCAAGTCGAAAACGGTGCGAGATTCCGGTTGTTGAGCGTGGGAACGCTGTTTCCGGCTGCGCCGTCCAATGCCGTCGAAGGCGGGCCCGGGCCGGGGGTTCAGCCCATAGGCGCGGAGCTGACGGAGGTCTCCATGGATGGCGCGGGACGCGTTCTGCCTATGTAGACGGACCAGACCGAGCAGGCGCGCGTGGACGTCGATGTGGTGGGCGCTATCGACACCGCGGAACAGCCGATGAGGCAGGCCAAGACCTCGCAACCGATGCGTGAACCGACCGTCCGGCTTCGTCCTGCGACTACGCGTCGCCGAGGGTGCGCTTCCCGGGGAGGGAGACGCCCCTCGGCGAACGTCGTCGGGCGCCGACTCGGTCAGACGGAGCGGTGGTACTGGTCGGGTACGTGGACGTCCGCGCCGAGTTCACGGGCGGCGAGCCGTGCGAACGACGGGTTGCGCAGGAGCTCGCGGCCCAGCAGCACCGCGTCCGCCTCGCCATTGGAGACGATCTTCTCGGCCTGCTCGACCTCGGTGATCAGGCCCACCGCGGCCACCGGCAGTCCGGCTTCTTCCTTGACCCGAGTGGCGAACGGCACCTGGTACGACGGGCCCACCGGGATGGTGACCTTGGGTGCGAGGCCGCCGGTGGAGACGTCGAGGAGGTCGACGCCGTGGTCATTGAGGATCGAGGCGAAGCGCACTGTGTCGTCCGCGGTCCAGCCGCCCTCGTCCAGCCAGTCGGTGGCGGAGATGCGGAAGAAGAGCGGCTTGTCGGCGGGCCACACCTCGCGTACGGCGTCGACGACTTCGAGGGCGAAGCGGGTGCGGTTGTCGAAGGAGCCGCCGTAGGAGTCGGTGCGCTTGTTGGCGTGCGGGGAGAGGAACTCGCCAATCAAGTAGCCGTGCGCGCCGTGCACTTCGACGACCTCGAAGCCGGCGTCCAGGGCGCGCTGGGCGGCGGCCCGGAACTGCCCGACGATCTCCTTGATCTGATCGACAGTGAGCTCGGCGGGCGTGCGGTCGCCTTCGGCGAACGGTACGGCGCTCGGCGCGAGGGGCTGCCAGCCGTGAGTGGACTCGTCGATCTGCTTGCCCCCGTTCCACGGCTGGGCGGTGGAGGCCTTGCGGCCCGCGTGCGCGATCTGGATGCCGGGAACGGTGTTCTGCGACTTGAAGAAGTCCACGATCCGGCGCAGGGCTGCGACCTGGGTGTCGTTCCAGATCCCGAGGTCGTAGGGGGAGATGCGGCCCTCGGGGGAGACGGCGGTCGCCTCCAGGAGGATGAGGCCGGTGCCGCCGGCCGCGCGGGCACCGTAGTGCTGGAAGTGCCAGTCGTTCGCGACGCCCGCGTTCGGCCCGAAGGCCTCCGCCGAGTACTGGCACATCGGCGCCATCCAGAGCCGGTTGGGAACGGTCAGCGACCGCAGGGTGTAGGGCTCGAACAGTGCGCTCACGGCGAGTCTCCTTCGGCAAGGCAGCGGCAAAGGCGGCAAAGGCATCGGACGGGCAGCCGAAGGCCGGAGCCGTTCGACTGCCTCGTACGATACTCACCGTACTACGAGAGATGTCAAACTACGAGACCTCTCGTACAATGAACTTCACCGCGTCCGTCTCCATGCCGGGCGCACCGGATCAGGAGGCAGCGTGACCACCGCCACGAGCAGCCGAGAACTCGCCCACCCCGCGCGCGAGGAGATCCGTCTGGAGTCCGTGCTGCATGCCCTGTCCGATCCGATGCGCATGCAGGTCGTACGGGAACTGGCCCAGGCGGAGGGCGAGTTGTCGTGCTCGTACTTCGACCTGCCGGTCACCAAGTCCACGACCACCCACCACTTCCGGGTGCTGCGCGAGAGTGGAGTGCTCCAGCAGGTCTACCGCGGCACCGCGAAGATGAACGGGCTGCGGCGTGACGATCTAGCCGCGCTCTTCCCCGGCCTTCTCGACAGCGTTCTCGACGCGGCTGCCCGGGAGGAGCGGCGGCTCGCCGACGGCTGAGCCCGCGTCCGACGCTCCGGCGGCACCCTCGGCCGGGGCGTCCTTGCGGCCCGGCAGATGGTTGAACAGCAGGTTCAGGGCGATGGCGGTGAGGCAGCCGGCGCTGATCCCGCTGTGCATGACCGTCTGGAACCAGTCGGGGAACTCCTCGTAGATCTCCGGCACTCCGACCGGCAGCATGCCCACGGCCACCGACACCGCGACGATCGTCAGGTTGTGGTTGCCGCGGAAGTCCACGGTCGCGAGCGTGCGCAGACCGGTCGCGGCCACCGTTCCGAACATCACCAGACCCGCACCGCCGAGGACGGGCGCCGGGATCGCGGCGACGATCGCTCCCAGCTTCGGCAGCAGGCCGAGCAGGACGAGGATCACGCCCGAGCAGGCGACGACCCAGCGGCTGCGCACCCGGGTCATTCCGACGAGGCCCACGTTCTGCGCGAACGCGGTGTACGGGAACGTGTTGAAGACACCGCCGAGCACCGTGGACAGACCGTCGGCGCGCAGGCCGTCCGCGAGGTTGCGCGGACCGACCTTGCGGCCGGTCATCTCACCCACGGCGATCATGTCGCCGGTCGTCTCCGTCATGATGACCAGCGCGACCACCAGCATCGACACCACGGCCGCGGCCTCGAAGGTCGGCGCCCCGAAGTGGAACGGTGTGCTGATGCCGAGCCAGTCGGCCTTGTCCACCCCGTCGAAGTCCGTGAAGTCGAGGGGTATCGCCACGAGCGTGCCGGCCAGGATGCCGACGAGCACCGCGATCCGGCTGAGGAAGGCGGGCCCGAAGCGCTGCACCGCCACGACGACCACGAGTACGAAGGCCGCGAGCCCGATGTTCTTCGGCGCCCCGTACTCCGGTGAACCCGCGCCCCCGGCGACCCAGCGGCCGGCCACCGGCAGCAGCGTCACGCCGATGATCAGGATGACCGTGCCGGTGACCAGGGGCGGGAAGAACCTGAGCAGGCGCCCGAAGACCGGTGCGAGCAGCACCATCGCTAGACCGGAAATGATCACGGCCCCGTAGATGGCGGGCAGCCCGCCGCCCTGCGTGCCGATCAGCACCATCGGCGACACGGCGGCGAACGTACAGCCCTGCATGATCGGCAGCCGCACGCCGAACCGCCAGACACCCACACACTGCAGCAGCGTCGCGATCCCGCACACCAACAAGTCCGCGGTGATCAGATACGCGAGGTCGGCGGGCGGCAGCTTCATCGCACCGCCGACGATCAGCGGCACCGCCACCGCGCCCGCGTACATCGCGAGCACATGCTGCAGACCGAACGCGATCAGCTTGCCGGTGGGCGGCACCTGGTCGACGGGATGCTTCTCGGTCGCCGGAGCGGGGGAGCCGGCAGGGGGAGCAGAGGCCATCGGGCACTCCTGTACTGGGAGAGGGGACATGACTGTTCAAGCGCGGTCCGGGCGCAGTGGGGGATGCACGAGACCGTAAGCGGCCTGAACAGTTTGTTGATTACGCGGATGTTGCCGCGCTGTGTCGGCGATCGCCAGACCCGGGACGCGAGTTCAGGAAGTGGCCTGCGCGTTTCCCAGGGCGCGTTCCGCCCGGGCCGCCGCAAGCAGCGCATCCCACTCGCCGATCTTCACAGGACCCCGCCCGAGCGAGGCCCCGAGCGCCGCCTCGGCCTGCTCGATCGCCTGCCATCCGGACCACTCCACGGGCCGCAGCCCGGCCGACCGCAGTCCCTCCAACGGGTCGCGGCGCTCCGGCAGTTGTACGGAGTCGTCCGCGCCCCTCGCGCGTACGAGACCGGGGGCGTCCTCGAGGAGCGAGGTCACCGTCTCCTTGGCGCAGGGCCGGTTGGTGCCGATCACTCCGGTGGGCCCCCGCTTGATCCATCCGGCGACGTACTCACCCGCAGACCGCTCGCCGGCCCGCAGCACCCGACCCGCCGCATGCGGCACCGTGCTGGTGCGCTCGTCGAACGGCAGCCCGTCGAGCGGCACTCCGCGATAGCCGACGGACCGCAGCACCAATTGCGCCTCGATCTCCTCGTACGACCCCGAACCCGTGACCCCGCGCTGCCCGTCCGGCAGCGTCCGCTCGAAACGCACCGCGCGCACCGTGCCGTCTTCGGCGAGCAGTTCCACAGGCCGTAGGAAGAACCGCAGATGCATTCGCCGTCCGCGGCCCTGCGTCGGCCGTTCGGCGAAGGCGCGCAGTGCCTCGACGTTGCGCCGGTTCACCCCGGGCAGCCCCGACGGGTCGGCGTAGTGCGGGTCAAGTGCCAACTCGGCCGGATCCACGACCACTTCGGCATCCGCAAGCGAGCCGAGCTCCCGCAGTTCCTTGGTGGTGAACTTCGCCTGCGAGGGGCCGCGCCGGCCCACCATGTGCACATCGCGCACCTGGCTGTCCGCCAGCGAGGCGAGCGCGGCGCCCGGCATATCGGTCCCCGTCAGCTCGTCGGCGCCGCGGGCGAGGATCCGGGTGACGTCGACGGCGACATTGCCCACGCCGATCACCACGGCCGAACGGGCCGCGCTCAGCGCGCCGTTCCAGTACGCGTCGGGATGGGCGCTGTACCAGGATACGAACTCGGTGGCCGACCAGCTGCCCCGCAGATCCTCACCCGGGACACCCAGCTGACGGTCGGTCGCCGCACCCACGCAGTACACGACCGCGTCGTAAAGCCGCAGCAGCTCCTGCGGTGCGATACCGCCCGGCCCCACCTCGACGGCGCCGAGGAAGCGGACCCGTTCGTCCTGAAGCACCACCCGCAGATTGTTCTGCAGCGACTTGATCTTCTCGTGGTCGGGGGCGACGCCGTAGCGGACCAGACCGTACGGGCACGGCAGCCGGTCGAGCACATCGACCCGCACCGGCACCCGGTCCTGCTGGATGAGCGACTGGGCGCAGTAGACCCCGCTCGGTCCCGATCCGACGACAGCGACATGAAGCACGATGAGGCTCCTCCCGCGGGGTGCCTTCAGCATCGCACTCCCGTACGGCTGAAGGGGAGATGCGCGCGTGCGGGGAGTGCGTCGGGGCGAACGCTCGCGTGCCGTCGATGACCATGAGTGATTATGCGGTTACGGTGTTGATGTGCTCTATGGATCATTTGATGCAGAATTTGAGCAGAATCGACCGAATGGCGATCAGTGGGGGAGCGCTGGACCGCAGGGCGGCGACGCGGGGATCGACGACCCGGCGGGCGGCGGAGGGGAAAGCGGCGAACCGCTCTGGCCGGTGTGGGAACTCCAAGGGCACGGCAGTGCGTCCACGGGGCGGCAGCTCGCGTCGTACGAGGCGGGAGGCGAGTGGGAGGGCCAGGGTGTGGGCGGCTCGCTGCCGCCCTGGTTCAACGTCCGGGTGACCTTCGGCGACGGTTCGCATATCGAACTGATGGCGGTGGCCGGGGAATCGGGCATCGCCATCGAGGACATGAGGGCCCAACCGCCGCTGCCGCTGGCGGGGTTCGCGACGCTGACGCAGTGGCTGGAAGGCCCGCTCGGCGCTGCCCGTAACGCCGTAGCCGAACGGCACGGCGCGGCGGCGCCCGCCCCGGAACCACCCGCCCCGGAACCGTCCGCCCCGCCCGCGTCGCCGCAGCCGCACCGCAGGGCCCAGCGGCCCCCGCTCCGAGGTGGCGACATGATCCGCTTCGTCGCCGATGCGTACCGGGCCGCTCAGGCGGCGGGCCACGATCCGGTGCTCGCCGTGATGCACGCGACCGGCCGCAGCCGCCGCAAGTCCCTGCGCCTGATCGCCGGTGCCCGGGACGCCGGTTACCTGCCCCCGCGCCACAACCGGAGGTGACGGGCATCGGGGCGGACCTGCGCCGTGCCCGGACCGTTGGTCGTGGCCGGACCGTTCACAGCAGTTCGCGCATCCGCTCGATCTCGCTGGTCTGCTGAGCCCCCACGTCGTTGGCCATCTCCTCGATCTGCACGTTGTTCCCGCCCGAGAGCACGTCCTGGGCCATGGTGATGGCGCCGCCGTGGTGCGTGATCATCAGTTTGAGGAACAGCTCGTCGAAGCCCGGACCCTTTGATGCGCGCAGAGTCTTGAGCTGAGCCTCAGTGGCCATGCCGGGCATGTGATGGGCGTCGTGTTCCGCGGACTCGCGCGGTCCGCCGTTGCGCTCGATCCAGGCCTCCATCGCCGAGATCTCCGGACCCTGCGCTGCGTGGATGCGCTCGGCCAGCCGTTTCACCTTGTCGGACTTCGCGCGGTCGGGCGCGAGTTCGCTCATCGTGATCGCCTGCCGGTGATGCTCGATCATCATCTGCGCGTACTCGAAATCGGCTGAGTTGGGTGTGTCGTCCTCGCCGCGCTTCTTCGCCTCTTCGGGCGAGATCTCCTCGGCCTTCTCGCCGGGCTTGCCCGGCGCGATCACCGAAGCTCCGTCCTGTGCGGCGGACTTGGAGTCGCTGTCGCCGTCCGAATCGCAGCCGCCGAGCGTGAGCGTGGCGGCGAGCACTCCGGCCGCCAGGGTGAAGGTCCAGTTCCGTCCACGTCTACGGCGATTCGCCACGTCAGCCTCCTCGTGCCACCTGTTTCGTCGAGGTCTGTCCTAGCACGGTGGCTGCCGTCAAAGATCAAAAACTTCGATTACAAGTACGTTGCCATCTGTTGAGATGTGCATGGCGAGCACGATACTGCCGTTGTCCGTGAACCGTTCAACTGTGAACGGCGACTTGGGAGGACGAAGTGAAGCAATTGAACAGAACTCGCGTCCGTCGCAGACGTCTCGGCGTCGCGGCTGCCGCGTTCGGGCTTGTCGCCACACTCCTGACGGCAGGTCAGGCCGGAGCCACCCCCGACCCGGGGGACACCCCGGCTGCCCCGGAGAGCGTCTCGAAGAGCGATACCGCGGACACCCGTGCCGCGATATCGAGCGGTGAGATACCGGGGCAGGACGAGATCGTCCACTCGGACAACATCGAGCACATCGCGAACGTGCCGAAGGATGCCTTGCCCGGTCTCAACACCGACATCGCGTTCCAGGGCAAGTACGCCTTCGCCGGCAACTACGACGGCTTCCGCATCTTCGACATCAGCAACCCGAAGACGCCGAAGACCGTCGCGCAGGTCCTGTGCCCCGGTGGCCAGAACGACATCTCGGTCTCCGGCGATCTGGTCTTCCTGTCGACCGACTCCTCGCGCAGCGACGACTCGTGCAACAGCGTCTCGCAGCCCGCGACGGAGAAGTCGTCGTGGGAGGGCATCAAGATCTTCGACATCAGCGACATCACCAAGCCCGACTATGTCGCCTCGGTGGAGACGGCCTGCGGCTCGCACACGCACACGCTGGTGCCGGAGCGTAAGAACGTCTACGTCTACGTCTCCTCGTACTTCCCGAACGCGACCTTCCCCGACTGCCAGCCTCCGCACGACGGCATCTCGGTGATCAAGGTCCCGCGCAAGGCCCCGACGCAGGCCGCGGTCATCGACTTCCCCGTGCTGTTCCCCGGTGACGGGCCGGACGGCGGCGGCAACCCGGGCGGTCCCACCAACCCGGGTGTCTCGAAGACCACCGGCTGCCACGACATCACCGTGCTGCCCTCCAAGGACCTCGCAGCGGGCGCCTGCATGGGCGACGGCATCCTGCTCGACATCGAGGACCCGGCCAAGCCCCGCGTCATCGACCAGGTCCAGGACAACGTGAACTTCGCGTTCTGGCACTCGGCGACGTTCAACCAGAAGGCCAACAAGATCGTCTTCACCGACGAGCTCGGCGGTGGCGGTGCGGCCACCTGCAACGAGGCCATCGGCCCGAACCGCGGCGCGAACGGCATCTACGACATCGTCGGCAAGGGTGACAAGCGCAAGCTGGTCTTCCGCTCGTACTTCAAGATCGACCGGCACCAGGCCGACACCGAGGTGTGCGTCGCGCACAACGGTTCGCTGATTCCGGTCAAGGGCAAGGACCTGATGGTCCAGGCCTGGTACCAGGGCGGTCTCTCCGTCTGGGACTTCACGGACTCGAGCAAGCCCAAGGAGATCGGCTACTTCGAGCGTGGGCCGCTGAGCACCACCACGCTGCAGACCGCCGGTTCGTGGTCCGCGTACTACTACAACGGCTATGTCTACTCCAACGACATCGCCAAGGGCCTCGACGTCCTGAAGATCAACGACCGTCGTACCGACCCGGCGAAGCGGATTCGCCTGGACGAGCTCAACGTCCAGACGCAGCCCGACTACTTCGACCGCTGGGACGACTGAGTCATCCCGTGTGTTCCGCCGGACGGGAGACCGTCCGGCGGAACGCCGAGCTCCCACGCGAGACCGTAGCGGTGGAACAGCTCCGCCCGCAGTCGCCCGATCGGCATCGGGGCCCCCGGGATGAGCAGCGCGAACACCGCACCCATCAACTGCGCCCGCAGCAGCGGGTAGTCACGGTCCACATCGAGCGATCCATGCCGTACGCAGGTGTCGCGCAGCAGTTCGGCGAGCCGCTGCTGCTCGGGGCACTGCACGAAACCCTCGGCCTGCAGAATCCCGGCCATGTGCGTCCGCATCAGCAGCGGCCGGTCGATCGTCAGGCCCAGGATCGCGTCGATGGCCCGGGCGAGCAGCTCATCACCGTCGCTCGTGCGCGGCTCGCGCTCCAGCGCCGCCTGAAGGGTCAGATGCATCAGCCGGTGCACCGCGGACTGCAGCAACTGCCGCTTGCCGGGGAAGTAGTACGAGACAAGACCGCGCGCGCATCCGGCCCGGTCGGTGATGTCCCCGAGCGTCGTCGCCTCGAATCCGCGCTCGCCCACGAGCTCCACCGTCGCCTGCAGCAGCCGCTCACGGGAACGCCGGCGCAACTCCTCGTTGACCGATGCGCTGCGCGGGGACAATCGCAAACTCCTGTGTTGACTGGCTCACAGCCAACTATACTCAGCGTGCACTGAACGGACCCCTCTGTTCCTTCTTGGGGCGGTCCAGTGCTGCCGTCCGCCCGGGCGACGCGGGGGATCGTCCGGACGGACGGCTTTGTGCTGGTCGGGGGCGGTGGTGGCGATCTCCTGTGGGTACTCCGGGGGATTGTGGGGAGGTGCGCGGCATGAAGTGGTTGACGAAGCGCGGCATCGCTTGGGGGATTGCGGCGCTCCTCGCCCTCGGTGCCCTGGGTCTGCTCCTCGTCGAGGGTCCATGGTGGTTCGACCAGGACCGACTCGACAAAGAGCTGCCCACCGCGGCCGGCGTGATCATCACCGGCTTCCGGACGATGGTCATCGCACTCCTCGCGGGCGCCATCGCGGGACTCGGCCTCTGGTACACGCATAAGAAGCATGAGCTCGACCGCGAACAACTCGCGCAGGCGCAGGAGCAGTTCAAGCTTGCGCAACAGCAGTTCGAGCACGCGCAGGAACAGTTCGCGGCGACCCAGGAGAAGGACCGCGATCAGGCCGAGTTGACTCGAGAAGGGCAGGTCACCGGCAGATACGTGGAGGCGAGCAAGCTCATTGCTTCCGACAGCCCGACCGAACGCCTCTGTGGGATCTATGCGTTCGAGCGGATCATGCATGACTCGGCACGAGACCACCAGACGGTTGTCGAGGTCCTGACGTCGTTCATTCGGCAGCAGACCGTGGCGGCCGAGAGTCGTGGACGCGAACTCGACGAAGGGGACACAGCCCAGCGGGCCGTGTCCGCCGACGAGGATGTTCAGGCGGCATTCAATGTCATCGCCAGGCGGCCCGAACGGCCTGAGGGGTTCAGGACCAACCTCAGGATCTCTTCCCTCCGGGGCGTGCACTTGGATGCGGCGAGTCTCCAGCGAGCAAACCTGAGTGGCGCTCAACTCCAGCGGGCCAGCCTCGTGCAGGCAAGTCTTCATCGCGCGGACCTCAGTGGTGCCGGATTGCAGGACGCCAACTTGCAGGACGCCTCGCTGCAGAACGCGGATCTGAGCGCGGCGCGCATGGAGGGCGCGAACCTGCAAGGTGCACGCATGCACTCTGCGTACCTGGTGGACGCTCAGCTGCAGCGAGCCAAGCTACGTGAGGCGCACCTGCACGGAGCCACCTTGGATGGCGCGAATCTGGCGTCTGCCGACCTGGCGGGAGCGTCATTGCATGGTGCAAGCCTGCGCCGCACACACCTGGAAGGAGCCTCGCTGGCCGGCGCCGAACTTCACGGCGCTGATCTGTCCAGCGCGCTCGGACTGACGGTGGATCAAGTTCTGGAAGCGACGCTCCAATCGGATACGCGCCTCCCGGATGAGATCGCAAACGACGAGCGCGTCAAGCGGCACATCCCCGACGATGATCTGTGGTGACCATCAGGAGCGGCCCATGTCCGAGCCCTGTCCGTTCTGCGAGATCGTCGCAGGGCGTGCGTTCGCGCAGATGGTCGCCGAGTGGGATGACGTCGTGGCCTTCCGGCCGCTGAACGCCGTCACCCGCGAGCACACACTCGTCGTTCCCCGTACGCACGTGCGGGATTTCGCGTCGGACCCGGAGGTCTCCGCCGCGACGATGCGCCGCGCTGCCGAACTCATGCGAGGGACATCGCGCCACCTCAACCTGATCACCAGCCGGGGCGCGGCCGCCACGCAGTCCGTCTTCCACCTGCACCTGCATCTCGTGCCGCGCACCGAAGGGGACGGCCTCGCGCTTCCGTGGCACGACGCAGGCGGGTCAGAGGTTGGACAGGACCAGCCAAGCCCCTGCCCCCAGCGTGACCAACTGGCCGCCGAAGAGGAGCAGTAGGCGGACGCCACTCGGCTTCACGCTGAACAGGATGCCGGCGATCAGCCGCACCAGCGGCGTGCCCAAGACGATGATCAAGATACCGATCAGGAAACCCATGGTTCCCACCCCCCGTCGGTTGCTCCCCAGCAACCTCGGCGCATCGTAGGGGATGCGCCACCGCCCCGCACCGCTCGTGGGCGGCCGACCTTCGGGTGGTCGTCCGGACGGATAGCTTTGTGCTGGTCAGGGGTGGTGTGGGGCGCGGG
>NZ_JAAKZW010000094.1 GCF_011044995.1 Streptomyces mesophilus
AAAAGATTTAGCCCGTCCGGCGATTGAGGACTGAGCCCGAAGGGCGAACCGGGGTCCGGGGCAAAGCCCCGGTTTCGGGAAGGGGCGGGGTGGGGAATTCAGCCGCGCAGCGCCCCCACCGCAGCCGCGAGCTCCGCCGCGACGTCCGGCACCGAGACATGGCAGCCGGACCGGACCACATGCCGCCCACCCACCACCGTGTGCCGGACGTCAGCGGAAGACGCCGCGAACACCACCGTCTCCGCGGCCAGGCGCGGCAACGGTCCCGCGGTGCGTACGGAATCCAGCGCCACGCACGTGAAGTCCGCGAGCGCGCCGGGTTCGAGGCCGGCGCCCGACCCCCACCCCAGCGCCGCGTACCCGTCCGCGGACGCCGCCCGCAGCAGCGCCGCCGCCGTCCAGTGCCCCCGGGTCCGCGTCCGCAGCCGCTCGTTGAGCTCCATCGCGCGCGCCTCCTCGAAGGGGTCGATCACCGCGTGGGAGTCCGAACCCAGCGAGAGGGGCGAGCCCGCGCGCTGCAGCGCGGCCGCCGGGCCGATGCCGTCCGCGAGGTCGCGCTCGGTCGTCGGGCACATGCACGTGCCCGTGCCCGACGAGCCGAGGAGCGCGATGTCCTCGGGCGTCAGATGCGTGTTGTGGACGCCGGTCGTCGACGGCCCGAGCACCCCGTGGTCCGCGAGCAGCCGCGTCGGCGTACAGCCGTGCGCGGCCAGGCACGCGTCGTTCTCGGCGGTCTGCTCGGAGAGATGGACGTGCAGGGGCGCGCCGGCGGCGTGCGCCCACGCGGCCACCGTCCCCAACTCGCCCGCGGGAACGGCCCGTACGGAGTGGATCGCCGCGCCGATCCGTACCCCCTCGCCCGGCTTCAGCGCCGACACCCGCTCGGCCCAGGCCTCGGCCGACCCGTCCGAGAACCGCTGCTGATGCCGGTCGGGCGCGGCCCCGAACCCGGACGAAAGGTAAGCCGTGTCGAGCAGCGTGATCCGGATGCCCGCCTCGCCGGCCGCCGCGATCAGCGCCTGACCCATCGCGTTGGGGTCCTCGTACGGCCGCCCGCCCGGCGCATGGTGCAGATAGTGGAACTCGCCCACCGCCGTGATCCCGGCGAGCGCCATCTCCGCGTACACGGCCCGCGCGAGCCGGAAGTACGACTCGGGGGTGAGCCGGGCAGCCACCTGGTACATGACCTCGCGCCAGGTCCAGAAGGTCCCCGACCCGACCTGCACGGTCCCGCGCAGGGCCCGGTGGAAGGCGTGCGAGTGCGCGTTCGCCAGGCCGGGGAGCGTGAGGCCGCGCAGGACGACGGCGCCCGGCTCGGGGGCGCCGACTCCCGTGCGTACGGCGGAGATACGTCCGTCGGCCGACACGTCGAGCGCGACTCCCGGCTCGACATTCGTGTCCAGCCAGGCGTATTCGGCCCAGTAAGTGCTCACCTGCACGCAAGTCCCTCCAGTACGTCGGCCAGTGCAAGCACACCTGCCACGCAGTCGTCCTCGGCGGCGTATTCGGCCGGGGAGTGCGAGATGCCGGTGGGGTTGCGCACGAACAGCATGGCCGTCGGGATCTCCGAGGAGAGGATTCCCGCGTCGTGTCCCGCGCCCGTGCCGAGCACGGGCACCGGAGTCCCGCCCGAGCCGAGCAGCCGCCCGAGCTCGTCGCGCAGGGCGTGCTCGAACTCGATGACGGGCGTGAAGGACTCCCGTACGACGGCGAGGTCCACACCGTGCCGGTCGGCGTACTCGCGCGCGGCCTTCTCGATCGCGGTGACCGTCGCGTCCAGGTCGTCCGGCGAGGGGGCACGCGAGTCCAGCCATCCCCGTACGAGGGAGGGGATCGCGTTGACGCCGTTGGGCTCGACGGCGATCTTGCCGAACGTGGCGACCGCGCCCGCGAGTTCGGCCTCGCGGCGGGCGGCCAGAACCGTCTCCGCGTACGGCAGCATCGGGTCGCGGCGGTCCACGAGCCGGGTGGTGCCGGCGTGGTTGGCCTCGCCGCGGAAGTCGAAGCGCCAGCGGCCGTGCGGCCAGATGGCGCTCGCGATGCCGACGCGGTCGCCACTCAGGTCGAGCGCACGACCTTGCTCGACGTGCAGCTCCACATACGCGCCGATCCGCGCGAGGCGCTCGTCGTCGCGGCCGAGGGCGGAGGGGTCGTGACCGGCGCGCTCCATGGCGTCCGGCAGCGACACCCCGTCGCCGTCGCGCAGCTCGTACGCCTGCTCGCGCGTCAGCTGTCCGGCCATGAGCCGGGAGCCGACGCAGGCGAGACCGAAGCGCGCGCCCTCTTCGTCACCGAAGTTGGTGATCGCGAGGGGCTTGGTGAACTCCACTCCCCTGTGGCGGAGTTCATCAAGGGCCGCGAACGCGCTGACGACACCCAGAGGGCCGTCGAACGCGCCGCCGTCCGGGACGGAGTCGAGATGCGATCCGGTCACGATCGCGTCTCCCGCCCTCGGGTCTCCGAGCCAGGCCCACTGGTTTCCGTTGCGGTCCAGCTCGTAGGTCAGCCCGCGCGCTTCGGCCTCGGACCGGAACCACGCGCGGCAGTCCCGGTCGGCCTCGGTCCAGGCGAAACGCCGGTAGCCACCGCTGCCGGCGTCCCGCCCGATGGGCCCGAGATCGGCCCACATCTGGTGAAAGGACGAGGTCACGCCTCTTCGCCCTCACGCATCGGGACGCGTACGCCCTTGTCGTCCGCGACCGACTCCGCGATGTCGTAGCCGGCGTCGACGTGCCGGATGACGCCCATGGCGGGGTCGTTGGTGAGGACGCGGCGGATCTTCTCGCCGGCGAGCGCGGTGCCGTCGGCCACCGAGACCTGGCCCGCGTGGATGGAGCGGCCCATGCCGACGCCGCCGCCGTGGTGGATCGACACCCAGGAGGCGCCCGAGGCGACGTTGACCATGGCGTTGAGCAGCGGCCAGTCCGCGATGGCGTCCGAGCCGTCGAGCATGGCCTCGGTCTCACGGTACGGCGATGCGACCGAGCCGCAGTCGAGGTGGTCGCGGCCGATGGCGAGAGGGGCGGCGAGGGTGCCGTTGCCGACCATGTCGTTGAACATGTCGCCCGCCTTGTCGCGCTCGCCCTGGCCGAGCCAGCAGATACGGGCGGGCAGGCCCTGGAAGTGGACGCGCTCGCCGGCCATCTTGATCCAGCGGTGCAGCGATTCGTTCTCGGGGAAGAGGTCGAGGATCGCCTTGTCCGTCTTGTGGATGTCGGAGGCCTCGCCGGACAGCGCGGCCCAGCGGAACGGGCCCTTGCCCTCGCAGAACAGCGGACGGATGTACGCGGGCACGAAGCCGGGGAACGCGAACGCCCGCTCGTATCCGGCCAGTTGGGCCTCACCCCGGATCGAGTTGCCGTAGTCGAAGACCTCGGCACCGGCGTCCATGAAGCCGACCATGGCCTCGACGTGCTTGGCCATGGATTCGCGGGCCTTGCGGGTGAACCCGGCCGGGTCCTTGGCCGCGGCGTCCGCCATGTCGTCGAAATCGACACCGAGCGGGAGGTAGGCGAGCGGGTCGTGGGCCGAGGTCTGGTCGGTCACGATGTCGATCGGGGCGCCCTCGGCGAGCATCTGCGGAACGAGCTCGGCCGCGTTGCCGAGCAGACCGATGGAGAGCGGCCGGCGCGCGTCGCGGGCCTCGACCGCGAGGCGCATCGCGTGCTGCAGCGAGTCGGCCTTCACGTCCAGGTACTTGTGCTCGATCCGGCGCTCGATGGCGCGCGGGTCGACGTCGATACAGATCGCGACACCGTCGTTCATGGTCACGGCGAGCGGCTGGGCGCCGCCCATGCCGCCGAGTCCCGCGGTCAGCGTGATCGTGCCGGCGAGCGTGCCGTTGAACTTCTTCGCGGCGACGGCGGCGAACGTCTCGTACGTGCCCTGGAGGATGCCCTGGGTGCCGATGTAGATCCACGAGCCGGCCGTCATCTGCCCGTACATGGTGAGGCCGAGCTGCTCCAGGCGCCGGAACTCCTCCCAGTTCGCCCAGTCCCCCACCAGGTTCGAGTTGGCGATCAGCACCCGCGGCGCCCACTCGTGGGTCTGCATCACGCCGACGGGGCGGCCGGACTGGACGAGCATCGTCTCGTCCTGCTTGAGCGTCTTCAGCGTGCGGACCATCGCGTCGAAGGAGCGCCAGTCACGGGCGGCCTTGCCGGTGCCTCCGTAGACGACGAGCTTGTCGGGGTGCTCGGCGACCTCGGGGTCGAGGTTGTTCTGGAGCATCCGCAGGGCGGCCTCCTGGGGCCATCCCAGGGCGCTCAGCTCGGTGCCGCGGGGCGCTCGGACTGGACGGGGTCCGGACATGGGCCTGCCTCCTCGTGATGTCGTTATTCACATCCTGTCCAGCTGAATAGAACTAGTCAATCCCTTCGTACCTCTGCGGGGCGTCGCGGCCGGTGGTTGGCTGGATCTCATGGGGATACGGGAGAACGCAGAGGCCACCGGCGGCGCGACCGGGGATGACGGCGCGGCCGGGGAACAGCTCGCGGACCGCCGTGACGCGGCGGTCCGTGCCGCCGTGGAGCAGGGGATCGTGGGTCCTGAGATCCCGATCGCGGCGTTCCTCGACATCACCGGGATCCGCCGGTCCGCCCGGGCCCTCAAGTCGGCCTTCTCGTCCGCCACTTCGGCCCCGGTGCTGCACGCCTTCGCCGTGAAGGCCTCCCCGCTCGTGCCCGTCCTGCGACTGCTGCACGAGGAGGGCCTGGGCGCGGAAGTGGCGAGCCCGGGTGAGCTGGCCCTCGCGCGTGCGGCCGGGATCCGGCCCGCCGCCACGGTCCTCGACTCCCCCGCCAAGACGCCCGCCGAGCTGCGCGAGGCCCTCGCCCTCGGGATCGCGGTCAACGCCGACAACCCGCAGGAGCTGACCCGGATCGACGCCCTGGTCCGCTCGGCCCCGAGCAGCTCACCGATCGGGATCCGCGTGAACCCGCAGACCGGCGGCGGCTCCATCGAGGCCCTCTCCACCGCGACCTCGACCTCGAAGTTCGGGGTGGCGCTGCGGGACGAGGGCGCCCGCGAGTGGCTGATCGGGGCCTACCTCGACCGGCCGTGGCTGACCCGTCTGCATATCCACTCGGGCTCCCAGGGCATCCCGCTCGACCTGCACGTCCAGGGCATCCGCGAGCTGTACGCGCTCGCCGAGGAGATCAACGCCCGGGTCGGCCGCCGCCAGATCGACACCCTGGACATCGGTGGCGGGCTCTCGGTCAACTTCACCTCGGACGAGGAGGCACCGACGTACGACGCCTTCGTACGGGAACTGCGGGGCACCGTCCCCGGCCTGTTCTCCGGGGCGTACGGCCTGGTCACGGAGTTCGGCCGGTCCCTGCTCGCCAAGCACGGCACGATCCTGGCGCGTGTCGAGTACGCCAAGTCCGCGGGCGGCCGGCCCGTCGCCGTGACGCACGCGGGCGCCCAGGTCGCGACGCGCACGGTGTACGCCCCGCACTCCTGGCCGCTGCGGATCGCCGCGTACGACCCCAAGGGCCGGCCGAAGAGCGGACCCGAGGTGGCCCAGGACGTGGCGGGCCCGGCCTGCTTCGCGGGCGATCTGCTCGCCGCCGACCGCCCGCTGCCGCTGCTCGAACAGGACGACTGGGTGGCCGCACTGGACACGGGCGCGTACTACTTCGCCCACCACTACGCGTACAACTCCCTGGCCCGCCCTGCCGTCCACGGGTTCTCGGCCGATACGGACGGCAAGGTGCGCTTCGCCGTGATCCGCGCGGCGCAGACCGTGCGGGAGATCGTGGCGGAGTCGGGTGGAGCGCAGGTGGGGGCGCTGGAGGGGATGTAGCCGCACAAGCGGAGCAGCCCCCGGCCGTCCGGCCGGGGGCTGCCCGAGTCGATCACCTGGCGGCTGCGGTCAGCCGGCCAGTGTCCTGCGCCGGCGCACGAGGTACACCGCGCCGCCGCCGAGCGCCACGGCGCCCGCCGCGGCCAGCGCGATCTGCGTGGGCGAGGAGGACGCACCGGTCGAGGCGAGGTTGCCGTCGGCGTCCGTGGCCGGCTCGGACGCGTCGCCCTGCGGCTGCTTGCCGTTGTCGTCGCCCTTGCCGTCCTCGGCGCCGGGACGCTGGTCGTCGTCGGCGTCCGGGGTGACCGGCTCGGCGTCCTCGACATCGCCCGGCTTGCTGCCCGCGGGCAGGACCTCGAAGTCGTAGCGCTTCATCGGGCCGTGGATGGACGGGTTGTACGCGTCGGATGCGTCGGCGGCGAAGAGCGCGACGGCGTCGCCGCCCTTGGACTCGGCGTCGAACTCCACCCGGAGCCGCACGTCGCTGGTGGCGCCCGGCTTCATGGACTCGATGCGGTCGACGTGCTGGGTCCCCGTGTCGAGGGTGTGCCAGGCGGAGCCGTCGGACCACTGCACCGTCACCGGGCTGTCCTTGTAGGCCCGCGCGCTGACCAGGACCAGCGGGTCCACGCTCAGCGTGCGCTCGGTGCCGTTGGTGATCCGGACGGTGAAGTCGACCTCGGTGCCCGCGACGACCTTCGACGGCAGGCCGTGCGCGAGCGAGGTGAGCCCGTTCTCGCGGACGCTCTCGCCGGCGGCCTTCAGGGCGGCGTCGGCGTCCTTCAAGGCGGTCTCGGCGGTGGTGACCGCCTTCTTGGCCTTCTCGTAGTCACGGACCATCGCGACGCGCTCGTCGTAGTACGCGTCACTGGCGGCCTTGGCCGTTTCGTCGGCCTTCGTCTTTGCCTCTTCGGCCTTGACCAGCGCTTCCTCGGCCTCGTCGAGCGCCTTTCGCGCCTCGGCCTTGTCGGCGTCCGTCTCGGCCTTGTCCAGCGCGTCCTTCGCGTCCGTGACCTTCTGCTCGGCGGCGGTCCTCGCGGCGGCCGCGTCCTTGGCCGCCTGCTCGGCGGTGTCCTTCGCGAGCTTCAGCGGCGAGCTGTCGGCCTCGAGGGCCTCATACAGGTCGTTCTTCGCGGTGACGGCCTGGTCGTAGGCCTTCTTGGCATCGGCCGCGGCCTGCTTCAGCTGCTCGTACGTGGGCCGCTCGGCCGCGCGTATGACCGAGGGGGCCGAGGCGAAAGCGGGCGCCGCGACGGCGAAGGCGGCGGGGGTCGTCACTGCTGCGGCAACGGTCACCGCGAGAACACGTCGAAGATTCACGCCGGGAGCTTATGCGCGCCACACGCCCCCTCACCTCGCGCTTTCCCTCTCGCTCCGGCTTCCCGTACGGCCGGGCGGCGTTTACAACGGACAGAAAGGGATGGTTGCTCACGGTCGCCGGGTGGATTCTGTGACTGATGTCATGGATGCCGGGCAGAACTGATCCCGACGTATCAGCTCTCGGGGGAGGTCTTCCGTGTCCGTCACCGAACCGAGCACGACCCCGCAATCCGGAGAACCGTCGCTCAAACGCGCCATCGGCCCCAAACTCCTGATCCTTTTCGTCATCGGCGACATCCTCGGTACGGGGATCTACGCGACCACGGGAAAGGTCGCGGGAAAGGTGGGCGGGGCGCTCTGGCTGCCGTTCGTGATCGGGTTCGTGGTCGCGATCCTCACGGCCGCCTCGTATGTCGAACTCGTCGGGAAATATCCGCGGGCGGCGGGTGCCGCGCTCTATACGCAAAAGGCATTCAAGGTCCCGTTCATCACCTTCATCGTGGCCTTCATGGTGATGTGTTCGGGCCTGTCCTCGGCGAGCGCGGCGGCCCGTGCGTTCAGCGGCGACTACCTGAGCGAGCTCACCGGCGACGCCCTGCCGCCCACGCTGATCGCGATCGCCTTCATCCTGGTGCTCGCCGCGCTGAATCTGCGCGGTGTCTCGGAGTCGGTGAAGACCAATGTGGTGCTGACCATCGTCGAACTCACGGGCCTGGCCATCATTTTGGCGATCGGCGCCTGGGCCGTCATGAGCGGCGACGGCGAACCGTCCCGGCTCACGGACTTCGAGGCGAGCGGTACCGGATATGCCTTGATGACCGGTGTACTCGGCGCGACCGCTCTGGGATTCTTCGCCTTCGTCGGTTTCGAGGATTCGGTCAACATGGTCGAGGAGACCAAGGATCCGCAGCGTAATTTCCCGCGGGCGATCTTCCTGGGTGTGGCGATCACCGGCACCATCTATGTGCTTGTGGCGCTGGTGTCCTCCCTCATGGTCGACCACAAGACGCTTTCGGGATCGAGCGGGCCGCTGCTCGAAGTCGTCAAGGCCGGCGGAGTGGACTTCCCGCATAAACTCTTCGCGCTCATCGCCCTGTTCGCGGTCACCAATTCGGCGCTCATCAACATCATGATGGCCTCGCGGCTGTGTTACGGCATGGCCAATGAGCGCATTCTGCCGAGCGGAATGGGCCGTGTCCTCGCCAAGCGCCGCACGCCGGTGGTCGGGATCATCTTCGTGTCGGTCCTGGCGATCGGTCTGGTGTCGACGGGAGAGATCGAGGGGCTCGGCGACACGACGGCGTTCCTGCTGCTCTGCGTTTTCGCGGTGGTCAACGTCGCGGTCCTCGTCCTGCGCCGCGACCCCGTCGACCACGCCCACTTCCGTACGCCGACCGTCCTGCCCGTCCTCGGCGCGATCACGGCCCTGATCCTGGCCGGCCCGCTGGCGGACCGTCCCGCGGACGTCTACATCCGGGCCGGGGTGCTGCTCGCGATCGGGATCGCGCTGTGGGCCGTGAACAAGGTGGTGATGAGGGCCCGGGGCGAGGAGGCCGTCTGACGGTCGAGACGCGGTGCACGGGGGCGGCGGGTGCGGTGCTCGGCGGGTGCGGTGCGGTGCGGTGCGGGAGAGCCTGGCTCAGGTGAGCGGTGGCGCGAGCCGGACGATCTCCCGCATCACCCGTGCCTGCAAGGCGACTTGAGTCGACACCGGAACCCAGCGCGGCGCGAACTCCGCCGACAACTCCGCGCACCACTCACGCATCAGCCACCCGAGCGTCTGCGCCGCCGTGGTCCGCCCCTCCGCGAAAAGGGCCCGGCGCATCATCGCCGCCGCCCGCAACGGGATACGGCGGGCGGCGATGCCCATGGAGGCGCCGCTCCCGGCCGTGGCCGCGATGCCCGACGTACCGGGTGCGTACTGCCGCCAGGTGACGGCCACTTCGGGTGCCACATCGAGGAGTTCACGGGCGGCGGCCTGGCACAGGGACGACGGCTCGGGCACGCCGGCGAGCGCGTCGGACACCTGCTGCAGCCGCCCGAGCAGGAGGTCGCCCACCTTGTGCAGCTCGCCCGCCGGGTCGGCCACGGGGGTGGGGTCGCTCACGGCCGGCGCCGCCCACATGGGGGCTTCGAGCACCACCGAGACGGTCCCGTACTTGGCGGGGTACGTCCAGGTCGCCCGGGAGAGGAACCCTGAGGGGTCCTTCTCCTCCTTGTCCTGCCCACCCGCCGGGAGTCGCAGCACCCCGGGGCTGTCCGCCACCCAGTCGATCCCGTCGAAGGGGCGGAACTCCACCGGCACGCCGAGGTCCGCGGCCACGCCCCGGAAGGCTCCCGCCGCCCCGGCGAGCGGAGCGGTCAACTGAAGGAAGGAACCGCCCACTTCGTTGCCGTGCAGCGAGAACTGGACCGTGGGCCGCAGCTCGTCGAGTACGGCCACGAGCGCCTGTGACTCGGGCATGACCGGCCGCTCGTCACCCGCCCCCGGCAGGAACTCGGGCTGCCGGGTGAAGTTCGGCCGGTAGAAGCCGCGGTGATAAGCGAGGAGCGAAGGCCCCTCCATGCCTTGGTGGCGCCGTGCTCCGTCGGGGTCGAGACAGAGCAGCGCGTGCCAGGTGCAGTCCAGTTCCGCCAGCGCTCGCGGGTCGGTGGCGAACTGTCGCGCGAGCGCCAGTACGCAGGCTCCGCCGACGGGCTCGTTGGCATGCGCCCCGGCCACCGTGAGTACGGTGCGGGCCCCCTCTCCCGCCGAGAGAAGCAGCAGCGGGCGTCCGTCCCCGGACCTGCCCACCTCCCGCAGCCGCAGGAGCCCGGGGTGCTCCTCGGCAAGGCGGCGGACAGCGCACTCCACATCTTCGGCGGCCGGATATCCGTACACCGCCGAGCCGTGCTCAGGCACTGCCCACCCCCATGCCTCCGGTATCGCGTCGGATCAGGACCCGATGGAATTGCTCTCGCCGGTCGTCTGCTTCTTGTCCAGCGGGCGAATCACGATCTTGGTAGCCATACAGATCCCCACCTTCAACTCGGCTGATGCACAAGGAAGTTGCCGAAGCCATGAGCACTCCGGCACCTTGCCAAGGGTTGCAGCCGTGGTCAGAGTGTCAAGAGCGCGTGTCACCTACCGGAGGGGCCTCTGTGACGGTCGGCCTGCACAGCATCGAGCGCCCTCGGGTGAAGCCGGAGCACCGGGCGTACCGGACCGTCGACGGCCACGTCCGCATCGGCAGCGTGATCTACGGCATCGGCGCCGAGATCCTCGACCCCGAAGGCTGGGTATGGCCGCTGATCGAGGCCATGGACGGGACCCGCTCCCTCAGTGCGGTCGTCGCCGCCGTGCGGGAGACACACCCGGAGGTGCCGGCGGAGGACCTTCGCGAGGCCGTGGCCGATCTCCTGTCGGCCGGTTTCCTCGAGGACGCCGCCGCCCGGATCCCACCCGAGTTCTCGGAGCGGGAGCAGGTCCGGTACAGCCGCGGTGTCCCCTTGCAGCGGTGGATGGACCTCACTCCCCGCACCGGCCCCTGGGACGTACAACTGAAGCTGCGCAAGGCGCGCGTCCTCCTCCTGGGCCTGGGCGGCACCGGCGGATACGCGGCCCAGTCCCTGGTCGCCTCCGGCGTCGGGCATCTGCACTGCGTGGAGCCGGATGTGGTGGAGGCGCCGAATCTCAACCGGCAGCCGCTCTTCGTGGAGAAGGACATCGGACAGCCCAAACTCGACGCCGCGCTGGACGCGTTACGGGCGAGGAACTCCGATGTGACGGTCACCGGAGAGCGCCGTGAGGTGCGCGATCGCGACGACCTGGCCGATCTCCTGGACCCCGGCTACGACCTGCTGCTCCTCGCGGCCGACCGGCCGCCGGCCATCCGCAGATGGGCCAATCGCGTCTGCCTGGCCACGAACACCCCTTGGGTCGACGCCGGATATCACGGCCCCTTGGTCACGGTGGGGGTGCACATGCCCGGAGTCGGCGCCTGCTGGGAGTGCCACCGGGCGGGCGAAGTGGCACGCCGCGATCTGCGGGTCGGACCCGGCCAGGACGAGGAGGCCGCCTCGCCGCGTTTTCCCTGGAACCCCGCCAACGCCGTCACGGCGGCCCTGTCCGGCACCCTGCAGACCCATGCCGCGCTCGCCCTGCTGACCGGGGTGCCCGCGATGGAGCCCGGCTTCAGATTCGGCATCAATCTCATGGTGCCCGGCGACCCGGTCCTCGAACGGTTCGAGCGCCTCCCCGACTGCCCGGCCTGCGGGAACGCTCTTGGCTGACGTCTGGACGCCGACCACGGTCCGGCTGCACCCGCTGGCCTGTCGGCGCGATCGTGACGAGTGGATCGTCGGCCGCATGGCCACCGGGCGGTTCGTGGCCCTGCCCGAGGCCGGCAAGCGCGTCATAGAGCTGCTCCAGGAGGGCCTGACGGTCCCGGACGTCGGCGTACGCCTGCGGCAGGAGACGGGCGAGGACGTCGACGTACCGGAATTCGTGACCGCCCTGATGGACCTGGAGTTCGTCGCCGAGGCGGACGGACACCCGGTGCCCGCCGCCCCGCCGAAACCCCCTCCGCTGGCCCGGCTGCGCCCTCACCATGTGCGCTGGACGCTGCACCCCGCGCTCCCGCTCATGGCCGGGGCGCTGGTCGCGACGGCGCTCTTCCTCGTCGCCACCCGGCCGGAACTCGCCCTCGACTTCCGCACCCTGCTGTGGACCTCACACGGCAGCCTCGTCCTCGCGCTGCATGCCGCCGCCGGCTGGACGCTGCTCTACGTCCATGAACTCGCCCACCTCCTGACCGCCCGGGCCACCGGGGTCCCCGGCCGTATCGAGCTGGGCACGCGACTGCAGTTCCTGGTCCTTCAGACCGACATCAGCGGCATAGAACTGGCCCCGCGCCGGCATCGGTTGACCGCCTATCTGGCCGGTATCGCGGTGAACCTGACCACGTTCGCGCTCGCCGTCCTGGGTGCGGCCGCGGTGACGCCCGGGACCCTCCCGCACCGGGTTCTCCTGGCTGTCGCGCTGACGGCGCTGCTGCCCCTGCCGTTCCAGCTGATGGTCTTCATGCGCACCGACCTGTACTTCGTGCTCCAGGACCTGACCGGCTGCCGTGACCTCTACGGCGAGGGCGTGACGTACGCCGCCTACGTGGGGCGGCGTCTGCTGCGCCGAACGCACCGCCCGGGATCGCCCGCCGGCGATCCGAGCGCCTTGCTGCCCCGCCATGAGCGGCGTGCGGTACGGGTCTACACCGTGGTGCTCGTGGTGGGCACGGCGGCCTGCCTCGGCTTCCTGGCAGCGATCACCCTGCCCGCCGACCTCACGCTCCTGTCCGGCGCCGTGTCCGCTCTCGGGCCCGGCCGACCGGTCTCCGCCACCCTGGACGCGGCGGCGGTCCTGGTGTTCCTCGGCGGGCTGCACGTCCTGTGGGCGGTGACCTGGGTGCGCAACCGCCGCCGAAGGCGGGAGCGGTGACGGACCCGCTCATCCGGCGGCGGCCAGACGGCGCTGGATCTCCTCCTCGGAGACGTCCTCGATGTGCGTCAGGAACACCCAGATGTGCCCGAAGGGATCCTTGAGGATGGTGGACCGGTCACCGTGGAAGGTGTCCTGAGGCGGTACGAGGATCTCGGCGCCCGCAGCCGCCGCCCGCTGCGCCAGGGCGTCGACATCCGGCACGAAGACATGCAGGGTCACCGAGGTGCCGCCGCCGAGCGAGGCGGGCGCCAAGAAGGAGGCGAGCCCCGCGCCGTCCGCCTCGTCCACGCCGGCGTCGCCCAGCATCAGGGCCGACTGCCCGATCGCGATCTCGGCGTGCAGGACCCCGCCGCCCGGGGCGTCGATCCTGAAGTCCTCACGGGCACCGAAGGCCCGCCCGTAGAAGTCGATCGCCGCGGCGGCGTCGTCGACCATGATGTGCGGGATCACGGCGTACCGGTAGCGGTCGGGGATCTCCGTCGCCGGCGCGGCGGTCGAGGCGGTCGCGGTGCTCTGCGCGCTCTGGGTGCGGGATGCGTTCTCGGTCATGGCGAACCTCCTTGAAAGCTCCGCTGGACAGTTCCTGCGGTGCTGACAAGAAACCTAGAAGCTCAAGTTTGGTTCAGGTCAAGCGCCGATGTGGAGCGCTCCTCCCGAACCCGAACTCGCCGCTGCCGTACGGGTGTTACTCGACGAACAGCCCTCGCTCCGCCGCCCGCGCGTCGAAGGCCTCCAGACGGGACTGCGCCTCCGGCAGGCCGTCGCACATGGCCTCCAGGAGGACCCGGCCGAGCAGCATCGGCGCGCACACCGTGTCGAAGGCGAGGCCCGTGCCGACCGCCGCCGGGAGCAGCAGGTCGGAGACCTTGGCGACCGGGGCGAAGGCCGAGTCGGCGACCGTGACGACGGTCAGGCCGAGGGATTTCGCGTACGTCAGGGCCTCGACGACCTCGCGCGGATGGCGCGGCAGCGCGAAGCACAGGACGGCCGAGGCGCCCGCGCGGGCCGCGGCCTCCAGACGGTCGGCCAGCATGGTGCCGCCCTCGTGCAGGAGCCGTACGTCCGGGTGCACCTTGGCCGCGAAGTACGCGAAGCCGTACGCCTGGGACGCGGCCGCGCGCAGGCCGAGGACCGGCAGCGGGCGGGACGCGGCGAGCAGGGCGCCCGCCTGTTCCACCGGCGCGGGATCCGCGAGCACCGAGGCGAGATGGCGCAGGTTCTCGATCTCGGCCTCGACGGCCTGCTGGTACTCGTTGAGCTCGGCGCTCCCGCCCGCGTCCGCCGGGGCGACGTCCCGCAGATGCTTGCGCAGCGCCGGATAGCCGTCGAACCCGAGGGCCACCGCGAAGCGGGTCACCGACGGCTGGCTGACGCCGGCCAGTTCGGCGAGCTCCACCGAGGACAGGAACGGCACGTCGGCCGCCCGGCGCACCATGCAGTGCGCGATCCGGCGCTGGGTGGGCGTCAGGCGGTGGCCTTCGAACAGCTCCTGAAGGCGGGTGGCCGGGGTGTCGGTCATGGTCAAGGCCCCTCGTACGACACGGACTACTGCTGGTTTCTGTGTGGAGCTCTAGAGGTCGGCGAACCGGTCGAGCAGCTCCGCTGCCGCCGTCACATCATCGGTGAGCGGACGGTCCTCGA
Source organism: Streptomyces mesophilus (assembly GCF_011044995.1). Classification (GTDB taxonomy): domain Bacteria; phylum Actinomycetota; class Actinomycetes; order Streptomycetales; family Streptomycetaceae; genus Streptomyces; species Streptomyces mesophilus. The sequence continues at coordinate 14,244 of NZ_JAAKZW010000094.1, forward strand.
GGCCCTCGTGGCGGAGGTCTTCGGCGAGTGCGCAGGCCCGGCCGACCGGAAGGCCGGGGTCGGGGCGCAGCCCGCGCATCCTGAGCGCCCGTATGACCGCGACCAGTTCGCAGCCCACCACGAGCCGGAGCGGAGCCGCGGACCGCAGGGTCTGGCGGGCGGCGAGCGAGGCGAAGCTGGCCTGTTCCTCGAGGCCGCGGGAGAGCACGGCGTGGCCGAGGGAGGCGGGGTGCGCGAAGGACCGCAGCTCGCCGAGGGCGGCCGTGGCCGCGTATTCGAGGATCATCACGCCCGACGAGGCGGGCTCCTCGGCGGCGAGGAAGGGCCGCAGTCGGGTGAGGCCCGGTTCGTTGAGCGCCGACAGACGCGCGGCCGACAGGTGCGCGACCTGCATCAGCGCGAGCCGGAAGTGGTCGAGCGCCAGGGCGAGTTGGGCCGCGTAGAAGCCGCCGTGGTGGTACGCGGCCGGCTCGTCGGCGCGGATCAGGGGGTTCTCCGCGGCGGCGTTGAGCTCTATGGCGAGGGTCGCTTCGAGGGCGTCGGCGGCGTCCTCGGCGGGGCCGTGGATCTGCGGCAGACAGCGGAAGGCGTACGGGTCCTGGATGCGCCCTGCCGGCGGTCCGGGGCGCTCGGGTGCGCCGAGGAGGCGGCGGCTGCGGGCGGCGACGGCGCCCGAGCCGGGGTGCGGGCGGGCGGCGTGCACCGGTTGTGCGTACGCCTCGTACGAGCCGTCGACCGCGAGCAGCGAGAGTGCGCCGACGACCTGGGTGGCCCTGACCAGGCGCCGCAGTTCGACGAGGGCGAGCGCACTCTGGCCGAGCGTGAGCGCGTTGGAACTGATCAGCGCCAGCGCGTCGTTGTGGTCGAGCGCGAGCGGCTCGGGCGCGGGTCCCGCGGCCCAGGGGTGTTCGCCGGCGAGGGCGAGCCCGGTCTGGGCGAGGGCCGCGATGTCGCCGGTGCCGACCGAGCCGAACTCGTGGACCAGGGGGTGGGCGCCGCTCGCCAGGACTTCGCAGAGCGCGGTGACGACGGCGGGCCGCAGCCCCGCGCCGCCCGCGAGCAGCTGATTGGCGCGTACGGCGAGCATCGCGCGGACCTCACGGGCCGGCAGCGGTGCGCCGATCGCTCCGGCGTGCGAGCGCAGCAGTCTGAGGCCGTGCTCGGCGGCGGACTCGACGGGCACATGCTCGTTCCGGTTGGCGCCGACGCCGGTGGAACGGCCGTAGACCCGGCCGGACAGGGCGAGTTCACGGGCGGCGGACCAGGAGTCCTCGGCCCGGCGCAGGGCGTCGGCGGCGGGGACGGGACGCGCAGTGCCCTCTGCGAGCCGTACGACATCGGCGACGGCCAGGCCGCGGCCGTCGAGGACGACGGAAGCCGTCGGCTTCGACGCCTGCGACGGCCTGTGCTGCTCCACCACGCCCTCCCGGTCCGGCCGAACTATTCAGTGACCAGGAACTCTGCATGAACATATGCAGTGGAGGCAAGGGACCTGGCACTCCGGCGAAGCCGACCCCTCGGGCGAAGCGACCTCTCGGGCGATGCGGACCCCCCGGGCGATGCGGACCGTCTAGAGCTCGGTGACCTTTCCGTCCGCGACCCTCAGGCGTCGGGTCACGTGGACGGCGTCGAGCATCCGGCGGTCGTGCGTGACGAGGAGCAGGGTGCCCTCGTAGGCCTCCAGGGCGGACTCCAGCTGCTCGATCGCCGGCAGGTCGAGGTGGTTGGTGGGCTCGTCGAGGACCAGCAGGTTCACGCCGCGGCCCTGGAGCAGCGCCAGCGCCGCCCGGGTGCGCTCACCGGGGGAGAGGGTGGCCGCCGGGCGGATCACGTGCGCCGCCTTCAGGCCGAACTTGGCCAGCAGGGTGCGTACTTCGGCCGGCTCGGTGTCGGGTACGGCGGCGCAGAACGCGTCGAGCAGCGGTTCGTCACCGAGGAACAGGCCGCGGGCCTGGTCGACCTCGCCGACCAGCACACCCGAGCCGAGGGTGGCGGAGCCGGAGTCCGGGGACAGGCGGCCGAGGAGCACCGCGAGCAGGGTCGACTTCCCCGCCCCGTTGGCGCCGGTGATGGCGACCCGGTCCGCCCAGTCGATCTGCAGGCTGGCCGGGCCGAAGCCGAACTCCCCGCGCCGTACGGCCGCGTCGCGCAGCGTGGCGACCACGGAGCCGGAGCGCGGGGCCGCCGCGATCTCCATGCGCAGCTCCCACTCCTTGCGCGGCTCGTCGACCACGTCGAGGCGCTCGATCGCGCGCTGTGTCTGGCGGGCCTTGGAGGCCTGCTTCTCGCTCGCCTCGCTGCGGAAGGCCTTGCCGATCTTGTCGTTGTCGGGGGCCTTGCGGCGGGCGTTCTTGACGCCCTTGTCCATCCAGCCGCGCTGCATCGCGGCCCTGCTCTCCAGGGCGGAGCGCTTGCCGGCGTACTCGTCGTACTCCTCGCGGGCGTGGTCGCGGGCGCGCTCGCGCTCCTCCAGGTAGGACTCGTAGCCGCCGCCGTACAGGTTGATCTGCTGCTGGGCCAGGTCGAGTTCGAGGACCTTGGTGACCGTACGGGTCAGGAACTCACGGTCGTGGCTGATGACGACCGTGCCGGCGCGCAGCCCCTGCACGAACTTCTCCAGTCGCTCCAGACCGTCGAGGTCGAGGTCGTTGGTCGGCTCGTCGAGCAGGAAGACGTCGTAGCGCGAGAGCAGCAGCGAGGCGAGTCCGGCGCGTGCGGCCTGGCCGCCCGACAGCGCGGTCATCGGCAGATCGAGGCCCACCGCGAGCCCGAGGTCGTCGGCGACCTCCTGAGCCCGCTCGTCCAGGTCGGCGCCGCCGAGGTTCAGCCACCGGTCGAGGGCGTCCGCGTACGCGTCGTCCGCGCCCGGTGTCCCGTCGACGAGACCCTGCGTCGCCGCGTCGAGCTCGGCCTGCGCCGCGGCCACACCGGTGCGCCGGGCCAGGAAGTCGCGTACGGACTCGCCCTCTCGCCGCTCGGGCTCCTGGGGAAGGTGCCCGACGGCGGCGCCGAGCGGGGACAGCCGCAGCTCACCGGTCTCGGGGGCGTCGAGCCCGGCGAGCATCCGCAGCAGGGTCGACTTCCCGGCGCCGTTGACACCGACCAGACCGATGACGTCGCCGGGCGCGACGACGAGGTCGAGATCGGCGAAGAGCGTGCGCTCACCGTGCGCGGCGGTGAGCTTCCTGGCGACGAGAGTGGCAGTCATAGTCGGGCCACTTTATCCGCGCGCCCTGCCCGGCTTGTCCGCGCGGCCCTCTGCTCCCGGCCGGGCTCACCGGGGGGCCGAGACGATTCACCGAGGGTCCGAGACGGCTCACCGGGGGCCCGAGGCCGCCCTGGCGGCGGGTCTGCCCGACCCCGGATCGGGGGGCTAGCCCCACTGCGTTCCGCGCCCCCGCTTCGTACCGTTTCTTCTTATGGAAGCCCGAGACGCTGAGCTCAACAAGGAACTCCAAGCGACCCTGCACACCCGCAGGGAGCTCGGCGAGGAGTACGAACCCGCGCTGGTCGAGTCGTTCCTCGCGAAGGTCGAGGACCGCCTGGACGCCACGGTCGACCGCCGGATGCGCCGCCTGATGGCGGAACAGCAGATGGCCGTCGCCCGCGAGGCCCGCGGCCCGCGCGGCTCGGTGGACGCCTGGGGCGAACGGTTCGGCTTCGCGATCGTCTCCCTGATCCTCGCCATCCCCCTCTCGGCCATCGCCGCGGTCAACGCCGACCTGCCGGGCCTGCTCGTCGCCTGGCTCGGCATCGTGGGAGTGAACGCGGTCCACGCCATGCACAGATTCCCGAACTTCGGCCGGGGGCGGCGGTCGCGGGGGCAGGAATCGGACTGGGAGGACTAGGGCCTGGCCGCCCGGACCTGTCAGGCCCTCCCCGGGGCCGGACGCCGAAACCGCGGTCGTCCGGCCCGGCGATGCCATGCTGCCCTGATGACCGCCTTCTACCACGTCTGTTTCGTCGTGCCCCAACTCGAGCCCGCCATGCGTGACTTCACGCTCGCCGCCGGGGTCCAGTGGTGCGAACCGCGTACCCACCGCCTGGGCGACTGGGACTACCGGCTCACCTTCACCCGAGGCGACGCGCCCTTCATCGAGCTGATCGAGGGACCGGTCGGCAGCCCCTGGGACGCCTCGGGCGGGCCCCGCTTCGACCACCTCGGCTTCTGGACGACGTCGCTCACCGAGGGCGCCGCCCGGCTCGAACGGCGCGGATTCCCCGAGGAGTTCAGCGGCTGCCCTTACGGCCGCGCCTTCGCGTACCACCGTATGGACTCCGTCGGCGCCCGCGTCGAACTCCTCGACCTGGCCCTCCAACCGGGCTTCCTGGAGACCTGGAACCCCGGCGGCAGCCCGATGCCGGCCATCGACGAGACGGCATTCGGCGAGCGCGGTTAGGGCGAGGGCGGCGGACGCGGAGCCCGCGAGAGCGGCGACGGTTCAGCCGCAAGAAACAGAGCTTCTCGCGGGGGCCGCCGCACCCCCGTGTGACGGGGGGCGGGACGACGGCGGTCCCCGCGAGCGGACGCGGGCCGGGTCAGGGCCGGCGTATCGCGCCCATGGCGTCGAGGAGGTCCGGGAGCCGCTCCGGAGGTCCTGCGCCGCTCGGTGCCGGCCGTTCCGGGGGAGCCGCTCCCCGTCCCTGCCGACACCCAGAACAATGCCGGACGCGTGTTAAGCGCGTGCTGCGCACACATGTCGCGTGCGTGCACTTTTCCACGACGCCGGACCCAACTCCGTAAAAAATCCGCTTACTTGGCGCCACCCGCCAAGAACGCCAGCAGATCCTGCCGGCTCACGACCCCCTTGGGCTTGCCCTCCACAAGCACGATCGCCGCGTCCGCCCCGGCCGCCGCGCCGAGGACCGCCATCAGATCGCCGACCGGCTCACCGGACCCGACCTGCGGCAGCGGCGCGGACATGTGCTTCTCCAGGGGATCGCTCAGGGAGGCACGCTGGGCGAAGAGCGCGTCGAGCAGTTCGCGCTCCACCACCGAGCCCACGACCTCCGCGGCCATCACATCGGGGTGACCGGCGCCCGGCTTCACGATGGGCATCTGCGACACCCCGTACTCGCGCAGCACCTCGATCGCCTCCCCCACCGTCTCCTCGGGGTGCATATGGACGAGGTGCGGCAGCGCGCCCTCCTTGTACCGCAGCACGTCGCCGACGCTCGCGGACGCCCCGGAGTCCTCCAGGAAGCCGTAGTCCGCCATCCACTCGTCGTTGAAGATCTTCGACAGGTACCCGCGCCCCGAGTCCGGCAGCAGCACGACCACCACGTCGTCCTCGCCCAGCTCGCGCGCGACCTCGAGCGCGCCCACGACCGCCATGCCGCAGGAGCCGCCGACCAGGAGGCCCTCCTCCTTGGCGAGGCGGCGGGTCATCTGGAAGGAGTCCTTGTCGGAGACGGCGACGATGCGGTCCGTCACCTCGCGGTCGTACGCGGTCGGCCAGAAGTCCTCACCGACGCCTTCGACCAGATACGGGCGGCCGGAGCCGCCGGAGTAGACCGAGCCCTCGGGGTCCGCGCCGACGACCGTCACCCGGCCGTCGCTGATCTCCTTGAGATAGCGGCCGGTGCCGGAGATGGTGCCGCCGGTGCCGACGCCTGCGACGAAATGGGTGATCTTTCCAGCTGTCTGCTCCCACAGTTCGGGACCGGTGGTCTCGTAGTGCGAGCGCGGATTGTTGGGGTTGGAGTACTGGTCGGGCTTCCAGGCACCGGGCGTCTCACGGACCAGGCGGTCGGAGACGTTGTAGTACGAGTCGGGGTGCTCGGGGTCGACCGCCGTCGGGCAGACCACGACCTCCGCCCCGTACGCGCGCAGCACATTGATCTTGTCCGTGGACACCTTGTCCGGGCAGACGAAGATGCACTTGTAGCCCTTCTGCTGGGCCACGATCGCCAGGCCGACCCCGGTGTTCCCGGAGGTGGGCTCGACGATGGTCCCGCCCGGCTGCAGCTCACCGCTCTTCTCGGCGGCCTCGATCATCCGCACGGCGATGCGGTCCTTCACGGAGCCGCCCGGGTTGAAGTACTCGACCTTGGCCAGGACGGTCGCCCTGATGCCTTCGGTCACCTTGTTGAGCCTCACCAGCGGGGTGTTGCCGACGAGACTGATCATCGAGTCGTGGAATTGCACCGTTGTCTCCGGGTTCTGCGGCGTTCTGCGGTGTTTGCCTGGGACGGCCGTCAGCTTAAGGGTGCGTCAAGCACGGGGAGGGACACTCTCCTCGACCGAGATTGGACAACCTGGCCGACGGGGCAAGCAGTTCTTGTACGGCGGTGTGCGGCGGTGTGCGACGCCGGCGTGTGAAAAGGAGGTGGCTGCGGTCCATGTCGAGGGCGAGGGTGGCACGGCGTATCGCCGCGGGTGCGGCATTCGGCGGCGGAGGTATCGGGCTCGTGGGCGCGGCCGCGGTGGGCGTGGTGCTCGCGGAGGTCCAGCTGGCGAAGCGTTCGGTGGGCAACGGGGTCGCGCCGATCCCGCCGCGCGCCAACGGTGTGTACGGGCGTTCGTACGAGGACGGCTCGCGCCCGCTGCGCCTGACGATGCTGGGTGATTCCACGGCGGCGGGCCAGGGGGTGCGCCGTGCCCGGCACACCCCGGGGGCGCTGCTCGCGCAGGGGCTCGCGGCGGTGGCGGAGCGGCCGGTCGAGCTGGTCAATGTGGCGCTGCCGGGCGCCCAGTCCGACGACCTCGACCGCCAGGTGACGCTGGTGCTCGCCAACAGCGATCCGGCCCCCGACGTCTGCGTGATCATGATCGGCGCGAACGACGTCACGCACCGTATGCCCCCGACCAGCTCCGTCCGCTATCTCGCCGCGGCCGTACGGCGCCTGCGGACGGCGGGCGCCGAGGTGGTGGTCGGCACATGCCCCGACCTGGGCTCGGTGGAGCAGGTGTACCAGCCGCTGCGGTGGCTGGCCCGCCGGGTCTCCCGCCAGCTCGCGGCCGCCCAGACGATCGGCACCGTCGAACAGGGCGGCCGCACCGTGTCCCTGGGCGATCTGCTCGGCCCGGAGTTCTCGGCGAATCCGCGCGAGATGTTCTCGCTCGACAACTACCACCCGTCCGCGGAGGGCTATGCGACCGCGGCGATGGCGGTGCTGCCCACGGTCTGCGCCTCGCTCGGCCTGTGGCCGGCGGAGGAGGAGCGCCCGGACGTCACGCGCAACGAGGGCTTCCTGCCGGTCGCGCGCGCCGCGGCCGAGGCGGCTTCGGAGGGCGGTACGGAGGTCACCGCGGCGATGCCGACCGGGCCCCGGGGTCCGTGGGCCCTGCTCAAGCGGCGGCGTCGTCAGCGGATCGAGGAGCCGGAGCCGACGCCCGCGGAAAGTTCGTACACCAACTCGCTTGACCTCAAGCTTGATTGAGGTACGAAGCTGCTCCGCATGAACACGAAGACAGCGAACACGAACACGAACACGCAGGCCGACCTCGAGGCGATCGAAGAAGTCATCGCCACGATCGAGCACTCGCAGGTCAACGAGCTTCCGGAGGAGTTCCTGAGCCTGTTCCGCGCCGACGCCATCTGGACCACGGCGCACGGCAAGGTCCTGTGGGGCCTGGACGAGATCGCGGAGTTCACGCACAAGGCGCTGCCGGGCGCGATGGCGAACGGCTCGGTCCGCTACGAGCTGGTGGACGTCCTCTTCATCCGCCCCGACGTCGCCGCGGCGAAGGCCCGCGGCCAGTACCTGACGCTCGACGGCGAGCCCACGGGCAACCCGACGTCCCCGCTGTACGTGATGACCAAGGAGGACGGCCGCTGGCTGCTCACGGCCAACCAGAACACCGAGCAGTTCCCGGGGTGACGTGGACCACGGGCCCGGAGGCGGTTTTGCGTGGGCGGGACCCATACCGCAAAGCCGCCTCCTGAGCGTACGCTTAGGAACGCACGACTAAGCGCACGCTCAGAAAGAGGCAGGCGTCACAGCCCGTACCCGGTGACCTTGACCGTACGTACGGGTAACTTCCCCCTCGGCCAAGCCCGAAGCGGGAGTCAGAAGCACGAGCCGCCCCGACGCCCGCCGCCGCCCCCCGAGAACCGGAGCCCGTGATGCCCGAAGCCGTGATCGTCTCCACTGCCCGCTCCCCCATCGGCCGCGCCGGCAAGGGCTCCTTGAAGGACCTGCGCCCGGACGACCTGACCGCCACGATCATCCAGGCCGCCCTGGCCAAGGTGCCCGAGCTCGACCCCAAGGACATCGACGACCTGATGCTCGGCTGCGGTCTGCCGGGCGGCGAGCAGGGCCACAACCTGGGCCGGATCGTGGCCGTGCAGATGGGCATGGACCACCTGCCGGGCTGCACCGTCACCCGCTACTGCTCCAGCTCGCTCCAGACGACCCGGATGGCGCTGCACGCGATCAAGGCCGGCGAGGGCGACGTCTTCATCTCGGCCGGTGTCGAGACGGTCTCCCGTTTCGGCAAGGGCTCCTCCGACGGCCTGCCGGACACGCACAACCCGGTCTTCGCCGAGGCCGAGGCCCGTACCGTCGCCGTGTCCCAGTCGAGCGGCGCGAGCTGGCACGACCCGCGTGAGGACGGCCTGCTGCCCGACGCGTACATCGGCATGGGCCAGACCGCCGAGAACCTCGCCCGCATCAAGGGCGTGACGCGTCAGGACATGGACGAGTTCGGCGTCCGCTCGCAGAACCTCGCCGAGGAAGCCATCAAGAACGGCTTCTGGGAGCGCGAGATCACCCCGGTCACCACCCCCGACGGCACGGTCGTCAGCAAGGACGACGGCCCGCGCGCCGGCGTCACGCTCGAGGGCGTCTCGGGCCTCAAGCCCGTCTTCCGCCCCGACGGCATGATCACCGCGGGCAACTGCTGCCCGCTGAACGACGGCGCCGCCGCCGTGGTCGTCATGAGCGACACCAAGGCCCGCGAGCTGGGCCTGACCCCGCTCGCCCGCATCGTCTCCACCGGCGTGACCGGCCTGTCCCCCGAGATCATGGGCCTCGGCCCGGTCGAGGCCTCGAAGCAGGCCCTCAAGCGCGCGGGTCTGACCATCGGCGACATCGACCTGGTCGAGATCAACGAGGCCTTCGCGGCGCAGGTCATCCCCTCGTACCGCGATCTGGGCATCGACATCGACAGGCTGAACGTCAACGGCGGCGCCATCGCCGTCGGCCACCCCTTCGGCATGACGGGCGCCCGGATCACCGGCACGCTGATCAACAGCCTTCAGTTCCACGACAAGCAGTTCGGTCTGGAGACCATGTGCGTCGGCGGCGGCCAGGGCATGGCGATGGTCATCGAGCGCCTCAGCTAGTCATCGAGCACCGCGGCCGGTCACCGGGCGGTCACGATGAGTCCCTGACCTGCTACGACCGAGCCCGGGCCGTGACTCAATCTCCCCCAGGATGTGACCAATGTCCTGGGGGAGCGGCATATCTGCAGGTCAGAGCCTTACACCCGTATGGGTGAGGTCGAAGGACCCGTCCGATTCGTGACCTTCTCCACTGACAAGCTTTAAGGCTGCACGACAAGCTGATGTAGGAAGTCGGGGGTCGACTTTGAAACCAGGAGTACGTCAGTGAGTGTCACCTTGAGTGTCCTGCTGCTCGCCATCGCCGCTGCCACGGCGATGGTCGGCGCCGCGGCGCTGCACAGTGTGCGGGGCCTGAACAAGCAGATAACGGCACTGCGGTCCGAGCTGGCCGCAGACCGCGCCGCGTCCGGTCAGGCCCGGGTGCCCGGGGCCCGCTCCTCGGTGGAGCACCCCTCCGCCCCCGATGTCGCCGCGATTCGCAGCGCTGTCGCCGAGGCCCTGGCCGAGGAGCGCGAGCGTGAGCTGGCCGAGGCCCGTGCGTTCTGGGCCGCCCAGGAGGCGCGGGACGCCGCCGACGCCCCGTCGCTGCTCGGCACGCTGCCGCCGAACCTGGCGGAGGAGCTGTTCCTGCCGCGCCAGGCGGACTTCGCCGGCCTCGAGCAGTCGGACTTCGCGGGTCTGGAGCGCGAGCTCGGCTTCGAGCTCGAGCTGGCCGAGACCGCCGAGGAGCCGGCCACGGCCGACGAGTACCCGGGCGACTCCCCGGAGCTCGCCGCGGCCCGCCGCCGCCACCCCTCGCACCCGGACTTCGTCCCGGTGCAGTCGGTCGGCCCCGCCAAGGAGAGCGCCGCCCTGGGCGGCGACCACGAGCACACGGCGGCCCGTCTCGCGGCGCTCGCCGACGCCCGTACCGCGCTGTGCGACGTCCGTCCGGGTCCGCTCGGCACGCTCGACGTCTACGTCTTCACCGACGGCACCACGCTCTGTATGACCCCCGGTCACCGCGAGACGGCCGAGCGTCTGGCCGCCGCCCTGCAGGGCGGCGACACCCCGGTGCTGCTCGGCGGCTCCGGAGTCTCCGGCGCCTACTCGCTGACGTTCGCGTGCGGCGACGAGAACGTGTACATCCTGGCGGACCGCGTCATAGCTTCTGCGTGAGGTCACTACTCCTGTGTGACGCCCTCGCTGCTGCGTGATCCGAGCTCGACCCCCTATACGGCAAGTGCGCCGGGGCGCCCCCACAAGGGCACCCCGGCGCACTGCTGTTCACCGCTCACACACCGGCGCGTTTCTGCGCCTCCTCGACCAGCGCGACCGCTTCCGTCAGCTCCTCATGATTTTTCAGTACGAGAGCCAAGTCCCGCCCCGCGACGGTGACTTGATCCGCAACGGCGAACATCCCCGCGTCGGGCATCGCGCGCGGCTCCCCCTCGACGCCCTCGATGATCTGGGCACGCCGTGCCAACTCGCTGGCCAGAGCGAGCGCTTCGGTCGCCGCGCCTCTCTGCAGCCGGCTCTGCGGCGCGGCCCGCAGATGGTCGGCGAAGCGGTCCACGGCAGCGTTCAGAGGCGTCGTATCAAGCACGGAGCGACCCTATGTGCCTCCTACGGGGCATTGCCAACACGGAAACGCTCAGGCACGGTGGCGTGAAGAGGACTGCCGACCCCACACGCCCGATACGCCAGCGTCCGGAGGCGCCGATGTCCCTTGTCTTCTCCGAGGAGACCCATCGCAATCTGCTCGCCCGCATCCCCCACTGCACCGGCCGTGAAGTGTCCGACTGGCTGCGCGCCGTTGACGACGGCCCCGCGTTTCTTCGCTTCGACGAGAAGGTCAGCTGGCTCCGCCATGAGTACGACCTCGCGTATGGCCACGCCAAAGCGATCATCCACGAGCACGACATGAGGAGGGCCGCGCGCAGGCTGCGTTGAGAGAGACCGACGAGACTGACGCCTGCATACGTGAAGGGGCTCCCGGTGCGAACCGGGAGCCCCTTCACATGGTTACCGCCTTACGGGTCCTGCGGTCAGTCGTTGCCCTGCAGGATCGAGATCAGCCGCAGCATCTCCAGGTAGATCCACACCAGCGTCATGGTGAGGCCGAAGGCCGCCATCCACGACTCCTCGCGCGGAGCGCCGTAGGCGATGCCGTCCTCGACCTGCTTGAAGTCCAGGGCGAGGAAGAAGGCGCCGAGCAGGATGCCGACGATGCCGAAGACGATGCCGAGGCCGCCGCTGCGGAAGCCGAGGCCGTCACCGCCCGCGAACACCATGAACAGCAGGTTCACCGCGGTGAGCACCAGGAACGCGGTGGCCGCGATGATCAGGTAGCGGGTGAACCGCGCGGTCACCCGGACGATGCGCGTCTTGTAGAGCACGAGCATCGTCACGAACACGGCCATGGTGCCGAGGACGGCCTGCATGGCGGCGCCGGGGGCGACGAACGTGTCGACGTAGTTGCTGATCGCGCCGAGGAAGAGACCCTCGAGCGCGGCGTAGGTCAGGATCAGCGCGGGGATCGGCTTGCGCTTGAACGACTGCACCAGGGCCAGGACCATCGCCACGAGACCGGCGCCGATGGCGAGGCCGAGGTTCAGGTTGGTGACCCAGGCGACGGTGGCGCCGGCGATGACCAGGCCGAGCGTGATGCCCGTACGGGACACCACGTCGTCCATCGTCATGCGGTTGCCGGTGGTGACCGGTGCCTGCGGGGCGCCGTGCTGGAGGTCCTGCTGCGCGTACGGGTTCTGCGCGTAGGGATTCGTAGGCGCGGCGGTCGGCTGACCGTACGGGTTACCACCCGCGTACGGGCTGCCCTGCGTGCCTACGGCGGGGCCCCCGGCCTGCGGCCCGGCGTTGAAGCCCGCTTGGCCGTTGTCGCGGCTGAACCCCCGTCGCGAGAAGACCGGGTTGCTGCTCCTCATTTCACTCCTCCGTGGCCACCCTGCGTGGCCTTAGGTCAAGAGTAATGCGTTAGCAAAAGATGCACCCTAGTGCTCAGGGAGGATCTTTCCCATCCCCTTGAACGAGCAGGCCGCGCGCTCTGTTCCTCGCGCCCCTGAGCTCGCGCGAACCTAGACTCGGCAGGGCATGGGCAATCCGCCCCAACCCCCACAAAAAGGGAGGCCCCATGTCCGCACGAGGCAACAAGCGCCGGGCCCGCAAGAAGAAGAAGGCCAACCACGGCAAGCGCCCGAATACCTGAGCCGCGCTTCACCCACTGGAAGGACCGCGCCCCTCTCGGGACGCGGTCCTTCGGCTGTGCCGGCCGACGCCCCCTAGCTGACGGCAGTCGCCACGGTGGCGGCCGTCACCGCCGCCATCACCGCCTGCATGTCACGGATGGCGGCCCGCACGCTCTCCCCCGCCCACTGCCCGTCCGCCACCTTCTCCATCCGGGGCGCGACCTCCTTGCGGCGCCGGCCGGGGAAGGCCGACCCGTGCAGACCGGCGCCGTGGATCAGGGCGACGAGGCCGGCCGTGCGCGCGTCCGGCTCGGCGCCGTCGAGTACGACGGCGCCCAGCCGCTCCCGCAGCTCGGCCTCGACCGTCGCGTCCGCCTCGGGATAGCGGCGTACGGGAAAGATCCCCAGCGCCTTGCGCTTCTCCTCCACGACCACGCCTCGCGCGCACAGCCGCTCGACGGTCGGGGCGATGACCTTGCCGTGCTCCTTCATGAGCCAGTCGTTCACGCGCCGCTTGCCGCGGTCCCCGATCCAGGCCCTGATCTGCTCGAGGCGCCCGTCGAGGAGCGGCTCCCCGGTCGGCGCCGCGTCCACGACGGTGAGCTGCTTCCCGCTCACCGAGACCCGCCCGGCGAGCACAAGCTCGAGCAGGATCCCGCCCGCGACCGCCCAGGCGGCGGCCTGCTTCTGCTGGGCGGACCCGGACTCGTCGTCCAAGGACAGCAGCATGATCTCTTCGGCCAGCGTGATGGTCATCCCCGTACCCCTTTGTGCGTGTGCATCCGTGTGCGTGCGCGCCGTGTCCGACGCCGGTCACTCCGGATCCTGATGCCCGCACCGTACGAAGTTCAAGAGACCGCTTCACGTGGCGCGGGGATCAGCGGGCAGTGGGTGCCGGTGTGGCGCGGGGATCAGCGGGCAGTGGGTGCCGGTGTAGATGGTGGGCATGCAGCGGTTGCAGTGGGTGCAGAGCGAGCGGGTCGCGGAGTCGGCGCGGATGCGGTGGATCAGGCCGGGCTCGCGCAGCAGCGCCCGCGCCATCGCCACGAACTCGAAGCCCTCCGCCATCGCCCTGTCCATGCCCGCGCGGTCGGTGACGCCGCCGAGCAGGACCAGGGGCAGGGTCAGTTCGCGACGGAACCGGCGTGCGTGCTCCAGGAGAAACAGGGGTTCGTACGGGTAGGCGCGCAGGAACGACCGGCCCGCAAGCCGGATGCCGAGGCGCTGCGGCTGCGGGAACCGGGCGGCGAACTCCTTGACCGGTGCGCCGCCGCGGAAGAGGTACATGGGGTTGAGCAGGGAGCTGCCCGCGGTGAGTGTCAGGGCGTCCACCGAGCCCGCTTCCTGCAGCCACGCGGCGACCTGCAGGCTGTCCTCCACACTCAGCCCGCCACGTACCCCGTCGGTCATGTTCAGCTTCGCCGTGACCGCGATCCGGTCCTTCACCTTCCGCCGCACCGCCGCGGCGATGGCCAGGGAGAACCTCGCACGGTTGCGCAACGAGCCGCCGTAGTCGTCCGTCCGCTTGTTGAGGCGGGGGCTGAGGAAGGCGCTGGCCAGATAGTTGTGCCCGAGGTGGATCTCCACCGCGTCGAACCCGGCCTCCGCGGCCTGCCAGGCCGCATCGGCATGCGCCCGCGCGACGCGCTCCAGGTCCTCCGCGGTGGCGGCCCGGTTCCGCCGCAGACTCACCGGGCTGAACTCCCCCATCGGCGACAGCGCCCGCACCCCGTTGGACCGCGCGTCGGCCACGGGCCCGGCGTGCCCCAGCTGCAAGGCGACCGCGGCCCCGGCACCGTGCACGGCCTCGGTGAGCCGCCGCAGCCCGGGCATGACCCCGGGCCGCATCCACAACTGCCCACGCTGGGTGCGCCCTTCGGGCGCCACCGCGCAGTAGGCCACGGTGCTCATCCCCACACCACCGGCCGCCGGCCCCAGGTGATAGTCGATCAGCCCATCGGTGACCAGTCCCTGCGGCACCACCCCTTCGAAGGTGGCCGCCTTGATGATCCGGTTCCGCAGCCGCAGCGGACCCAGCCGGGCGGGGGCGAAGATATCGGGGGCGGCGCTCGCTTCCGGGGCATCCGTCATGGGGGCCAGCATCCCAGAGACCTGACAACCCGTCAGCTGATACGGGAACCCCTCCGCGCCGCAACAGAAAAGGTGCCCGGAACCGGACTTGAACCGGTACGCCCCCGAGGGGCAGCGAGGTTTAAGCTCGCCGTGTCTGCATTCCACCATCCGGGCAGGCCGCGGGATCGCCTGAAGCGGAGTCCGAGCCTATCCGGACACATCCCCCGAACAGCGCAACGACAGACCGATGTTGTCTTATTTTATTGACGCCTGACGGTGCGTCAGATGTGACGGATGGTCGAGTCTGCATGGTGTGTGCGGTACGCGCTCACCCCACAGGGTCACCCGGGACCGCACAGGATTGACGGAAACCCGCCCCTTGCCCAAGCGGACCTCTTCCCTCC
>NZ_JAAKZW010000095.1 GCF_011044995.1 Streptomyces mesophilus
GATCTGCTCAAGCGCCGCAGGGGCTGAGTTAGCCGGGCGGGCTGAGTTAGCCGGGCGGGCTGAGTTTGCCGGGCGGGCTGATGCGGGACCTTCGGCCTCAGTTGTCCCGGACGCGAGTCCAGAAATGGTCCAGGATCCGGCTCAGGAACTCGCGGGCGCCCTCGCCGGTGTCGCCGGAATCACCCCAGCCGAGTGTGGCCGCGGTGCGGCCCTGGTACTCCTCGTGGAGGGATTCCAGGGCGCGTTCCAGGTGGCGCGGCGGGACCGGGACCAGCTTCCCGACCGGTTTGACGTACGGCTGCCAGCGCGCCGTCGCCGCGCTCTTCAGGAGCTCCGTGAGGCGGGCGTCGCGGCCCGTGACGGTGGCGAACGCGCGGGGCGAGAGGCGCAGGACCTCGGCGAGCGCGGCCGTCTGGCGGTCGTTGCCGCGCCAGTCCTCGCGCTCCTCCATCTGCAGATACGAGCGGTGGTCGAGCCCCACGGCCCGCGCCACGTCCTCCGCCGCGAACCCCCGCGCGAGACGGTGCTCGCGCAAGGTCCGCGCCGTGCCCAGGAGTTCGCCGGGCGTGCACCACAACGCCCCGGCCAGGGCGGTCAGTTCACCGCTGGTCGGTGCCGCGATCCCGCGCTCCCAGGCGAGCACGGTGTCCGGCGTGACATAGGGCAGCCCGTAGCTGGCCCGGATGCCGTACGCCACGTGCCCGGGCGCCATGCCGAGCGCCTCGCGCAGCCGGCGGGCGGCGAGGGCGTTGAACGGGGGAGTCGTCTGGGACACGCGGTCACGCTAGATCCGGGCGTGGCCGGTGGCTACGGTGCGTTCGCCCAGGATCACTCGTCGTAGGAATCTACGGCTCTGATAGTTTCCGGATTCGGATCGACCGTTTGTGTACTCGGGGGAGGGCGCATGGCAGGGCTGCCTGCGCGGCGGAAAGTGCCGTTGACCGTGGGGCTCGCGCTGGTGCTGATTGTGGGCGCGGCGGTGGTCTTCCTCTCCTCCGGTGATGCGGACGACGAGCATCTTGCCCGTAACCGCGCCCAGTTGAAGAACGCGTGCGGCGGGCTGCTGCCGTATGCGGAACTCCGGGACCTGGTGCCCGGTGACGTACGCGGCGAGGTCCACGCGTACGGGACGCAGCTCACGCCCGGCGAGGAGAGCCGCAGTCTGCTCAGCTGCGAGGTGACCTGGCCCGACCGGGGCCGCGTCGAGGTGCGCGCCGCGCCGGTACTGTCCCGGCTGCCCGAACCGGTGACGCTGGAGGCCGCGGAGCTGGTGGCGAGCGCGGGTGTGGACGCGGACTACGAGGCGCCTGGCGTGACCGGGCGTTCGGGGGAGGCGGCGGTCACCTGGCTGGTCGCCGAGTGCCCGGCAGGCCTCGGCGCCCGCGCACGTGACGTGTCCGCGATGTATGTGACCGCGACCGTCGACCGGTTCGGGGCGGGTGCGCGGAAGCTCGGTGCCGAGGCGCGGGCATTGCGGGAGTTCCGTACAGCCGTGGATGTGGCGAACGCGCTGACCAAGGCGCAGAAGTGCGGGGGCGAGGCGATTGCCCGGCCGGACAAGGTGATCGACACCTACGAGGCCGAGGTCACGAGCGATCCCGACGGCGGCAACATGGAGGTCGAGGGGGTCGAGATTCCGGGCCTCGGCGCCGCCAAGTGCCGTGGCCTGGCGGAGGAGTTCCCCGGCACCTGGTCCGTCGCCGGTGATCTGCAGGAGTCGCGGCTCCTGAGTGTTTGCGACGCGACCCCGTACGACCGCGAGGACTCCTCGGCGGATCCGCCGGACCTGGACGAGGGGGATGTCTCCGCCCTCTCCGCCGTCAGCTGGGCCGGCCCGCTGGGCGAGTCCGTCGACGCCGAGTACGAACGCGGCGGCGACAGTTACGGGTTTCGCGCGGGGGAGCGCACCAAGGAGCTCGCCGAGGGCAAGCCGGTGGAACTCGCCCTGTGGGCCGGCGGGCAGTGCGCCGCCGGCCGGACCCTGCACCAGGTCACCGTCTCACTGGAGCGCGACGATTACTCCCGGGCGCTGACCGAACGCGAACGGACCCTCTTCTCGCGGCAGGCCCGCAAAGCGCTCGACGCCTACCTCGCCGACCCCGGCGGCTGGCCCCGGCAGCAGCGCTGCCACGACACCGAGGTCCTCGGAGAGGTGGAGGGATGGCGGTGAGGAAGCTGCTGCTGCGGATCGCGGGCGGTGCGGTCGCGCTCGCCGTCCTGGTCCCCGGATATCTCTGGCTGCACGGCGACTTCCGCCGCTGGGACAACGAGGCGAAGCTCGACGCCGCCTGCGGAGGGCTGCTCGACCGGTCGGTGATGCGCGAGGTGCTGGGCGAGGGAGACGTCACCGTGCGCGGGTGGGACGACACCCCCCACCATGTGCGCTGCGAGGTGGTCATAGGCGGCGGTGGCAAAGCCGACGTACGGGTGGCCGACGAGACGGCGATCAGCGTCGCCGGCTTCGAGCCGTTCCTCGGCGGCAGGGAGCACGCGCTTGCCGTACCGGTCGGCAACGGCTGGTCGGGTCTCTTCGGTGCCGACAGCGGCGACGAGGACGAAACGGAGGGCGTGACGACCGCCCTCACGCTGCACTGCACGGCCGGCGAGGCGAAGACCCTCATGGTCACCGTCACGGCCGAGTTCACGGACGCGCGGCCGCTCGACGATCCCGCGAACCGTCCCGTGTATGCCCGGATCGCCGAGGCCACGGCCCGCAAGGTCTCCGATGTGCGGGGCTGTGAAGCCGAGTTGGGCGAAAGGCTGCGCAGCCTGCCGCTGCCCGTACGCGAGGACGAGTACAAGCCGCTTGCCGATGCGGACGGCACCTGCGCCGGTATCGAGCCCGTACGCGGCGTGCGCACCGCGCTGGAGGTGGCGCGGAACGGGGCGCCGTACGAGCGGTGCCGGCTCAACGGCGCCGACGGAGAGAGCAGGTACGGGTTGGAGGCGAGCTTCGGGTCCTATGCCCAGGCGTTCTTCCGGGGCAACCGGGACTCCTACCGCGAAAACCTGCCCACGGGCGAGGATCCCGCGCACCACCGCACCCGCGGCGAAGGCGTCAGCTGGACCACGGCGAAGTGCCCGGGCGGTACCGCGCTGTTCACTCTGTTCGCCTCGGGTGACGAAGACGACAAGACCTCCGCACTGCTCTCCGGCGACCTCGCCCACGAGCGCGCCGCCCTGAAAACTTTCGCCGAACGTTCGGCCAAGGCCCACGGCTGTCAGGCGCCCAAGGCTCCCTGACCGTCGGCAACCTCCTGACCAGGAAAGGTACGGACCAGGACCGGTGGAGGGCTCGTATCTTCGACTCTTGTACGGAGGGAAATGATGGGAGCGCTCCCTGCGTGAAGTCTTGACGGCTCACGACCCGCTCGCAACAGTGGGCCCACCCCACACCCCCCACTACAGGAGCGTCGATCGTGATATCGCGCAGACTGTTCCTCGCGGGCGCCACAGCGAGCGCCGCCGCAGCCGCAGCATCCTTGGCCGTGCCGTCCTGGACGGCCGGGGCCGCCGCCCCCGCCACCTGTGAACTGGCCCTGGAGAACAAGTCGTTGAGCGGCACCGTGCGTGCCTATGTCACCGGCCACGAGCAGTCCACCGGCAACTGGGTGCTGCTCCGCGCCGACGGCGGCGTCTACCGGCCCGAGTCGCCCTCCGCCCCGGGGACCCCCCTGCCCGTCGACTGCGCCATCCCGCTGAACCCGGCGGGCGCCGCACCCAAGGTCGTGACGCTGCCTCAGATGTTCGGCGCACGCGTCTACTTCGTCCGCGACGACACCCTGGACTTCTTTCTCAACCCGGGACCAGGACTCGTCGAGCCGGCCTTCGCGACCCCCACGGACGCGAACTACGGCAAGACCTGGTCGTTCTGCGAATTCACCTTCAACACGGTGCAGTTGTTCGCGAACATCAGCTACGTCGACCTGGTGACCGCCCTGCCCATCGGGCTGCGTCTCGAAGGCGACGCCACCCACACCGTCGCCCCGCTGCCCGACGGCGCGGTCGACAGGATCGCCGCCGACCTCCAGGCGCAGGCGGCCCGCGACGGACAGCCGTGGGACCAGCTCGTCATCAAGGACGGCGGCGGCAAGGTCCTTCGCTGCATCTCGCCGCAGAACCTGATGGCCCCGTACTTCGACCGGCCCGACCAGATGCCGTTCCGCGATGTGTGGAACGGCTACATCGACCAGGTCTGGGAGAAGTACCGGAGCACCGATCTGCGGATCGATCTGCAGGGCGGCCGGGGCGTGTTCACCGGCCGGGTCGGCGGGGACACGCTCACCTTCAACGGCGGGCACGCCTTCCCCAAGCCGACGTCGAAGGACGTCTTCACCTGCAACCACGGCCCGTTCACCAACAACCCGTCGGACCCCGACGACAAGAAGGGCCTGCTCGCGCGGCTGGCCGCCGGGTTCAACCGCAGCATCATGCTCACGCACCCCGACCAGCCCAACGGGGTGACCGCCGGTGACTACTACCGGGACGCCACCACCAACCACTGGTCGCGCATCGTGCACGCCAACTCGCCGATCGGGTACGCCTTCCCGTACGACGACGTACGCCCCGACGGCCAGCCGGACGTGTCCGGCGCGGCGCACGACGGCAACCCGCGACGGTTCACGGTGAGCGTGGGCGTCTGAGAGCCGGGCGGCGGGACCCGGCCGGCAGGACCGGGCCCCGCCGACCCTTCCGGCACCCTGCCTTCCGGCCCCGCTGCCCCTTGACGCCCCGCTATCCCTTGACCGCCCCTCCGAGCGCGAAGCCCCCGCCGAGGCGCCGCGCGATCAGCACGTACAGCAGGATCACCGGCGTCGAGTAGATGATCGAGAAGGCGGCGAGCTGGCCGTAGACCACCTGTCCGCGGTTGCCGAAGAAGTCGTTGATGCTGACCGAGGCGGGCATCTGGGCCGGGTCGATCAGGAGCATGAAGGGGACGAAGAAGTTGCCCCACATCATGACGAAGGAGAAGACCGTGACGACGGAGACTCCGGGACCCATCAACGGCAGCACGATACGAAGCAGCGACTGGAAGGACGAGGCGCCGTCCGTCCAGGCGGCCTCCTCCAGCTCCTTCGGGACCCCGTCCATGAAGTTCTTCATCAGCCAGATGGCGAACGGCAGGCCCGACGCCGCGAAGAAGAAGATCGTGCCGTGCATGGTGTCGATCAGGTCGACCTGCACGAACAGCGCGTAGACCGGGACCATCACCGCCGTGATCGGCAGACAGGTCGCGAAGAGGATCGTGAGCAGGAACGGACGGTTGAAACGGGAGCGGTAGCGCGACAGCGGGTACGCCGCGAGGGCCGCGCAGACGACCACGAGGGCCGTCGCTCCGCCGCACAGGATCAGGGAGTTGAGCAGCGGTGTGAACGTGACGTCGTCCACGAGCACGGCGTCGAAGTTGTCGAAGGTGAGACTGCCCGGGACCTTCACCTTGAGGTTGGCCTCCGCGTCCAGTGCGGAGAGCACCACCCAGGCCAGCGGCAGGACGAAGACCGCGGCGGCGAAGAGCAGGCCCAGATCGGCGGCGAGACGGCGCTGCGTACGACGGTTCATCTCAGACCTCCGTCCGAAGGAGGCGCATGTACACGAGCGAGAAGAGCGAGCCCACGATGAGCAGCAGCAGGGCGACCGCCGTGGCATAGCCGATCATGCTGTTCTGGAACGCCTCCTCGTACATGTACAGCGGCAGCGTCTGGCTGCGGTTGCCCGGGCCGCCGCGGGTCATCACCCAGATCAGTCCGAACACCGAGAGCGTCTGGAGGGTGTTGAGCATCAGATTGGTGCCGATGGAGCGGCGGATCATCGGCAGCGTGATGTGCCACAGGCGGCGCCAGCCGCCCGCGCCGTCCACCTGCGCGGACTCCACGATCTCCTTGGGTATCTCGTTGAGCGCGGCCGAGTAGACCAGCATCGAGAAGGCGGTGCCGCGCCACACGTTGGCGAAGGACACCGCGAGGATCGGCAGCGTGAACAGCCAGTTCTGGCTGGGCAGATGGAGGAAGTCGAGGATCGCGTTGAGCGTGCCCTGCTTCTGGAAGAACGCGTAGAGCAGAAAGCCCGCGACGACCTCCGGAAGCACCCACGCGGTGACCACGATGCCGCCGGTGAGCGTGCGCAGCGGCTTGGAGGCGCGCTGCATGAGCAGGGCGAGCCCGAGGCCCAGGGTGTTCTGGCCGACGAGCGAGGACAGGACCGTGAACACCAGCGTGAGCCATACGGCGTTGAGGAAGTCCTCGTCGGTGAACGCCTTACGGAAGTTCTCGAAGCCGATGAGGCTGGAGGCGGCCTGGCCCGTCAACTGCAGGTCGGTGAAGGCCAGATAGACGCAGTAGCCGATGGGGCCCGCGAGGAAGGCGAGCATCAACAGGACGGCAGGGGAGACGGGCAGGGCCCGCATCAGCGTGCGACGCGGGCCCCGTTTCGCCGAGGCGCTCTTCACGTACCGGTGCTCACTTCTTGACGACGGCGTTGTCGGTGACGGACGCGAGTTCCTCGTCGTACGTACTGGCCGCCTCGTCCACCGAGGCATCACCGGTCGTGACGGACTCCATCGCCTCCTGGATCGCCACCGACACCTTCGGATAGGCCGGATACGCGGGCCGGTAGTGGGTGAACTCCACCAGGTCCGTGAAGAACTTGAGGCCGGGCTGCGCCTTCACGTACTCCGGATCCTCGGCGACGTCCTCACGGACGGCGATACCGGAGTTGGAGATGTACCAGTTCTGGGCGTTCTCCTTGGTCTGCATCGTCTTGATGAACTCGAAGGCGAGATCCTTGTTGGCCGCCTTGCTGGGAATCGCCCAGGTCCAGCCACCCGACATGCTGACCTTGCCGGGCGCCTCGCCGTTCTGCGTCGGCATGGCCGCGAGCCCCAACTCCTTCGACCAGGTGGGCCATTCGTGGCCGGCACCCTCGTTCCAGTCCTGCGGGAGCCAGGAGCCGTCCAGGTTGATGCCGAGCTTCTCCTTCGGCAGCAGCTCGCCGCGGACCGTGGGACCGAAGTTGGGGTCGAGCGCGTCCGACACCTCGGGACCGAGCTTGTCCTTGTAGACGGTCTCCACGAACTGAAGCGAGTCCTTGAAGCCCTGGCTGCCCTGCACCCACTTCTTCTGCCCCTTGTCGTACATCGGGTCCTCGCCCGTCCCGTACAGGAGCATCTCGAAGCCCTGCATGGTCGACTGCTCGCCGCCGGGCTTGCCCGTGTAGACGTTCAGCGGGGTGACGCCGGGCACCTTCGCCTTGATGGTGCGGGCCGCGTCGAGGATCTCGTCCCAGGTCTTCGGCTGCCAGTCCTCGGGCAGTCCGGCCTTCTTGAACACCGCCTTGCTGTACCAGAGTCCACGGGTATCGGTGCCGTCCGGTACGCCGTAGGTCTTGCCGTTCTCCGCTTTCGCTGCGGCCTTGGCCGTGTCGATGAACTTGTCCCAGTCCGGCCACTTGTCCAGGTACTTGTCGAGCGGCTCCAAGTACCCGCTGGTGATATCGGAGTTGATGAGGAACGTGTCCTCGTACACCAGGTCCGGGGCGGTCTTCGGGGAGCGCAGCATCTGCTGCAACTTCGTGTAGTACTCGGCGTCCGGGGCCTTGATCGGCACGAGCTCGACCTTCTTGCCCGGGTTGTCCTTCTCGAACTGCTTCTTCATGTCCGCGAGGAAGTTGTCCATGACCTTGACGTTGTTGTCCATGGACTGCTTGAACGAGACCTTCAGGGTGTCCGGGTCGCCCCCGGAGTCATCACCGCAGGCGGTCAGCGTGGTGGCGGCGAACAGGGCTGCTGCGCCGAGTGCGACGGGCGCGAGGGAACGCTTGGGGCGACGCACGGTACGACCTCCTACGGCCTGCGGGGCGGCTGCGGGGTTGGTGCTGCGGCGTGGGCTGCGTTGACTGTCTTGAAGCGCTTGCTGCTCGGTGAACGTACGGTTGTCGTTCACCGAGGGTCAATGGTCATGCGCCCCGCGATCGTTCCGTGACAACGTTTTGAATCCTCCCCCTCCTGAGGGGGATCCCTGGCTCAGGCTGCCGCCCGGGACGACATCCCGGGTGGTCTTATGCCCTCGACACCAGCCGGGAGGAGACCAGCCCGGTGGAGCATGACGCGTGTGGGCCTGTTTGGTGGCGCCGATGGCGGCGTCCGCTGCCTTCTTGGCCATGGTCGTCTTGGCCAAGAACTTCGGCTTGAAGTCCTCCACCGCCAGCGCATCGTGATCCCGCAAGGCCTTCTTCGCCCTTCCCCAAGCTCTCAACTTCGTTCGAGCAGGGGAGACCCCATTCGGCCAGTGTCCTGACGCTGGCGGGCGACCTTCTTGTACGCCTTCGCCCGCAGCCGTTTTCGCTTTCCGATACCCCCCGGAGGCAGCAGAGCCCTTCTTCGGTTTGCGGCGGCTCATCATCCGGTCGTAACGTCCCAGCTTCTGTTCGGCCTTCGCGCCATGAGCGGGGTGGGGCAGGTCGTAGGCGTCGGAGGTGGTGGTCGCGACCTCGCGCACACCCCAGTCGACACCGAGCACCGCACCGGTCGAGGGAAGCGGTTCCACGGTCGCGGGGACCACGAAGCTCGCATTCCAACATCCCAGGCTGTCCTGGTAGATGCGGACACTCGAGGGTGCGGCGGGCAGCGCGCGCGACCACACCACCCCCACGGTGATGCCGCCCGCCAGGTGCAACCGCCCATCCTTCAACCGGAAGCCGTTCTTCGTGTGGTTGAGCGAGGGCCGCGCCTCGCGGCGCTTCTTGTAGCCGGGCATCCCGGACCGGCGGGACTGCGGCAGCCGCTCGGCGATGTCATTCAGCGCCTTGGCCCGGGAGCGGCCGAAGTCCCGGATGACCTGCTGCTGCGGCACCGAGGCGGGCACGCCCCGCCCCCTCCGCCGCTGCCGCACGTGCCGGCATTCCGGACCCCCGCCTCACATCACTCCGAACGGCGAACGCGGGCACACCTGTTCGTGCCCCTTCGCCCGTCGGGCCGCCATCGCGGGTGTCCCGCGCCGGAAACGCGGACGCGGCGACGCTCTCCCATGCGGAGGAATCAAACGATGACGACAGCGAGTTGGCGACCTTCCCAACGGGCTTGTCAGATCGTGACCCAGCGATAGTGCAGCTCCGGCCGTCCCACTTGCCCGTACTGCGGAGCCCGTACCGCGCGGCCCGACTCGACCAGATGCTCCAGATAGCGGCGGGCCGTGATGCGTGAGAGTCCCGCCGACTCGGCGGCCGACGCGGCGCTCAGGCCCTCGGGCGCCGCACGCAGTGTGGTGATCACCCGGTCGAGGGTGGGGGCGCTGAGCCCCTTGGGCAGTGATGCGGGGCGGGGTGCGCGCAGTGAGGCCAGCGCACGGTCGACCTCGTCCTGGCCGGAGGCCTCGCCCGCCGCCGTACGGAATTCCGCATACCGTACGAGGCGGTCGCGCAGGGTCGAGAACGTGAACGGCTTGAGCACGTACTGCACCACGCCCAGCGAGACGCCCTCGCGCACCACGGCCAGATCGCGGGCCGAGGTCACCGCGATCACATCGGCGTGATGGCCGGCCGCGC
Source organism: Streptomyces mesophilus (assembly GCF_011044995.1). Taxonomy (GTDB): domain Bacteria; phylum Actinomycetota; class Actinomycetes; order Streptomycetales; family Streptomycetaceae; genus Streptomyces; species Streptomyces mesophilus. Next base: position 9,538 of record NZ_JAAKZW010000095.1, read on the forward strand.
GCAGGCTGCGGGCCAGCTGCAGGCCGTGCCCGTCGGGCAGGTAGAGGTCGAGCAGGAGCAGGTCGACCGGGGTGCGCTCCAGGACGCGGCGGGCCTGCGCACCGGAGTGCGCCTTGGCCACGGCCTGGAAGCCGTGGACGCGGTTGACGTACATGACATGCGCGTCGGCGACCACAGGATCGTCCTCGACGACGAGCACGCGGATCGGCTCGTTCACGCGCGTACACCTCTCATATCTGCGGCACTCACACCCGTACCTCTTTCCTCAGCGGCAGCCGGACGGTGAACTCGGCGCCCCCGTCCGGGGATTCGGTCATGGCCACCGTGCCGCCGTGGCGGTGTGCCGTCTGCCGGACGAGCGCGAGGCCGAGACCCCGGCCCGGGCCCTTGCCGGACCAGCCGCGCGCGAACACATCCGCGTCGGCGGGGACACCGGGCCCGTTGTCGGACACGTTCAGGAGCAGCTCGTCGCGCACCACCACCGCCGTGACGGTCACCGCGCCGCCGGGGGTGCCGGTCGCCGCGTCCACGGCGTTGTCGATCAGGTTGCCGAGCACGGTGACCAGGTCACGGGCGGGCAGCGTATCCGGAAGCAGTCCGTCGTCAAGACGGCTGTCGGGGGAGACCTCGAGCTCGACACCGCGCTCGTTGGCCTGCGCCGCCTTGCCGAGCAGCAGCGCCGCGAGCACCGGTTCGCCGACCGCGGTGACCACCTGGTCGGTGAGCGCCTGGGCCAGTTCCAGCTCGGCCGTGGCGAACTCGACGGCCTCCTCGGCGCGGCCCATCTCGATCAGGGAGACCACGGTGTGCAGCCGGTTCGCGGCCTCGTGCGCCTGGGAGCGCAGGGCCTGTGTGAAGCCGCGCTCGTGGTCCAGTTCGCCGGTCAGGGCCTGAAGTTCGGTGTGGTCGCGCAGGGTTGCGACGGTGCCGCGCTGCTCGCCGCCCGAGACCGGTGAGGTGTTGACGACGATCACGCGGTCCGCGGTCAGATACACCTCGTCCACGCGCGGTTCGGTGGCGAGCAGGGCGCCGGTGAGCGGGGCGGGCAGACCGAGGTCGGCGATGTTCAGGCCGACCACCTCGCCCCGCACACCGAGGAGTTCGCGGGCCCCGTCGTTGAGCAGCGCGATCCTGCGCTGTCCGTCGAGCATGAGGAGGCCTTCGCGTACGGCGTGCAGGGCGGCCTGGTGGTAGTCGTGCATGCGGCTGAGCTCGGCGGCGTTCATGCCGTGGGTGTGCCGCCGGAGCCGGGCGTTGATGACGTATGTGCCGAGGCCGCCGAGCGCGAGGGCGCCGAGTGCGACCGCGAGCAGACCGGTGAGCTGCCGCTGCACCTGGTCGTCGATCTCCTCGATCTTGATGCCGGCGCTGACCAGACCGACGATCCGGCCCCGGTCCTGGACGGGCGTGACGACCCGGACGGAGGGGCCGAGCGTCCCCGTGTACGTCTCGGAGAAGGTCCTGCCGTCGAGCGCGGGCCCGATGTGTCCGAGGAACCTGTCGCCGATGTGCTCGGTGTTGGGGTGCGTCCAGCGGATGCCCTTGGGGTCCATGATCGTCACGAAGTCGACGTCGGCGTCCTCGCGGACGTCCTCGGCGTACGGCTGGAGGGACATCGTCGGCCGGTCCCCGCCGATGGCCTCCCGTACCGAGGGCGAGTCGGCCACCGCACGCGCCGCCGCCGTCGCCTGCCGTACGGCCGCACTCTCCGCCTGGCGGTGCGCGGTGACGTACGCGAACACGGCGCACCCGGCCACGACGACCGCGACGAGCACGACCTGCATGGCGAAGAGCTGGCCCGCGAGGGAACGCGGCTTGGGTATCCGGGGCATGGCCCCCAGTCTGCCTGCGGAGATAAGCGCGAACTAAATGTACGCAAGGGTGACCCCGGTCACGGCCTGATGGATATTCACACCGACCGCCGCCGGGGCAAGGCCCCGAACGCCCGGACCGCGCAGGGGACGGACCGGGCCGGCGGGACTTGAGCCGTAAGTGCAGGGAGGCACCGTGGCAGCCACGACGACAGGCAAGCGGGACAAAACTCACTATCTCTATATCGCGGTGATCGTGGCGGTGGTGCTCGGTATCGCGGTCGGCTTCGCCGCACCGGGTGTCGCCGTGGAGCTGAAGCCCATCGGCACCGGCTTCGTGAACCTGATCAAGATGATGATCTCGCCGATCATCTTCTGCACGATCGTGCTCGGTATCGGTTCGGTGCGGAAGGCCGCCAAGGTCGGTGCCGTCGGCGGTATCGCGCTGCTCTACTTCACCGCCATGTCGATGGTGGCGCTCGCCATCGGTCTGGTCGTCGGCAACATCATCGACCCCGGTACGGGTCTCGCGGTGACCGACTCGGTCGCGGCGACCGGCCATGAGCAGGTCGACGCCGAGGCCAAGGACACCGTCGAGTTCCTGCTCGGCATCATCCCGACCACGTTCGTCTCCGCCTTCACCGGCGGCGAGGTCCTTCAGACCCTGCTCATCGCGCTGCTCTCGGGCTTCGCGCTGCAGGCCATGGGCGACGCCGGCCAGCCGATCCTGCGCGGTGTCGAGCACATCCAGCGCCTGGTGTTCCGCGTCCTCGCCATGATCATGTGGGCCGCGCCGGTCGGTGCCTTCGGCGCCATCGCCGCCGTCACGGGCTCCGCGGGTCTCGACGCGCTGAAGTCCCTCGCCGTGCTGATGCTCGGCTTCTACATCACCTGCGTCCTGTTCGTCTTCCTGGTGCTCGGCGCGCTGCTTCGGATGGTCGCGGGCCTCAACATCCTCACGCTCTTCAAGTACCTGGGCCGTGAGTTCCTGCTGATCCTTTCCACCTCCTCCTCCGAGTCGGCGCTGCCGCGCCTCATCGCGAAGATGGAGCACCTGGGCATCAGCAAGCCCGTGGTCGGCATCACCGTCCCGACCGGCTACTCCTTCAACCTCGACGGCACCATGATCTACATGACCATGGCCTCGCTGTTCGTCGCCGACGCCATGGGGACACCGATGTCGATCGGCGAGCAGATCCCGCTGCTTCTCTTCCTGTTCGTCGCCTCGAAGGGCGCCGCCGGTGTCACCGGCGCCGGCCTCGCGACCCTGGCCGGCGGTCTGCAGTCGCACAAGCCCGCCCTGGTGGACGGCATCGGCCTGATCGTCGGCATCGACCGCTTCATGAGCGAGGCCCGCGCCCTGACCAACTTCGCGGGCAACGCGGTGGCCACGGTGCTCATCGGCACCTGGACCAAGGAGATCGACCGCACTCGCGTCGACGAGGTCCTGTCCGGTCGCGCACCGTTCGACGAGCGCACGCTGCTCGACGACGGACACGGTGGGGCGGCGCCCGAGGGTGCGAAGGTGCCGCTGCAGAAGGGCGGTTCGGAGAAGGAGGGCGCGGCGGTCTGATCCGCTCGCCCCACGCCGTACGCATGGCGGACTGAGCCGCTCGCCTTCACCCGTACGCATAAGGAAGCCCGGGACCTGAACTGGTCCCGGGCTTCCGTGCGTTCGGCATGCGGTGGTGGTGTGCGCGCTACTCGCCGCAGGTGAAGTCCTCCGGCGAGGTGCGCACCTTGCCCAGGATGCGGCGCAGCGCGTCCAGATCACGCTCGGACAGGTCCGCGAACAGGGCGCGTTCGACGGTGTCGAGCGCGCTGTCCGCCTTCTTCAACCGGGCCGCGCCCTCGGGCGTGATCTCCACGATGTGCCGGCGCCGGTCGGCCGGGTCGCGACGGCGGCGTACGAGCTCGTCGCCTTCGAGGTCGTTGAGCAGGGCGACAAGGACGCTGGGGTCGACGTCGAGCGCCTCGACCAGGGCCTTCTGGGTGACGGGCCCTTGGGCGAGCTGCATCAGGGTGTGGGTGTGCCGGGGGGTCAGGCCGGTGGCCGCGAGGGAGCGACGGATCACCGTCTCGGTGATGCCGCCGTGGTACGCGAGCAGAAACGCGAGGCGGAAGTCCGGATCGGTGTCGTCGGATGCCATACCCATACCCGTACCGTAGCAGGGGCTCCATTGTGGAAGCCGTTAAATCATTGATAGCCTTCAACGATATCGAGCCCTCTACGGTTGAGGGCGCTCGAATACCTTGGAGTGCTCATGTTTCTCGCCTACGTGATCGTCGGTGTCCTGCTCGCCCTCGTCCTGGCCGCGTCCGCGGCCTTCACCTTCGCCCGCAATCCCGCCATCACGGACTCGATGGGCAAGGTGGGAGTGCCCGATTCCTGGCTGCCACGGCTCGCGTCACTGAAGGCGGCCGGCGCGCTGGGGCTGCTCGTCGGCCTTGCGGTCCCGTTCATCGGGGCGGCGGCCGTGGTGGGTGTGGGCCTCTACTTCATAGGGGCGGTCGTCGCCCATCTGCGCGTCAAGGACTACACGTTCGCGCCCGCGGCGGTGCTCGCGGTCCTCGCCGTGGCGGCGCTCGTGCTGCGGGTGGCGTCCTCCTGAGCGGCGGGGTTCAGGAAGGTCCGGCCAGGGCGAGAGTCCGGCTCAGGAAGAGAGCCCGGCGACCAGCGCGGTCGCCCCGGAGGCGGGTACTCCCGCCGCGGTCAGACTGGTGACCGCGGCGGCGGGACCCGCCTTCCGCGCGTCCAGATGCCCGTCGTTGACCGCCTGCATCAGGCCGAAGAGCACCTGCTCCTGTACGAGGGCGAGTGCGGCGGCGGGCAGCGGCGAGCTGAACACCCCTTGGTCCAGGCCCAGTTGGAGCAGCTCCGTGAGCTGGTCGCGGTGCGGTGCGAGCCGGTCCCGGATGTCCTCCATCGCGCCACTGCGCTGGGCCAGCGACACGAGCAGGCGGTAGCGGTCGGCGACCTGCCAGACCGCGAGGGTGCGCCGGGCCAGCGTGCCGGCCGGGTCGTCGCCGCCGTCCGCGGGCTCGGCGGCCAGGGCTTCGCCGATGGCCTCGATCGCCCCGTCCGCGATGGCGACGATCAGCGCCTCGCGGCTCGGGAAGTGCCCGTACACCGTGCGCCGTACGACGCCCGCGGCGCGCGCGATCTGGTCCATGGAGGCATCCGGATCGCGCAGCAGCTCGGTGCGCGCGACATCGAGGATGCGGCGGCGGTTGCTGTCGGCGCGACTGACGCGGTCCTGGGTCATCCACCCATTTTGCACAGTCCTGTGCAGTGGCGTAAATTGCACAGGGTTGTGTAGTTGCACAGCGGTGTGCAAATTGGTGGAATGGAAAGGCGGCCCACGTCATGCGTCTGGTCATGAAGGAGCCCGTGGAGAAAATGGACGGGCCGTACGCCCGCCGCTGGTGGGCCCTCGGCGTGCTCTGTCTGAGCCTGCTGATCATCGTCATGGCGAACACGGCCCTGACCGTCGCGGCCCCGGACATGACCACATCCCTGCATCTGAGCAGCGCCGATCTGCAGTGGGTCATCGACGGCTACACCGTCCCGTACGCCGCCCTGATGCTGCTGCTCGGCGCGATCGGCGACAAGTACAGCCGCCGCGGCGCCCTGATCCTCGGCCTTGTCGTGTTCGGCGGCGGCGCGGTCGCGGGCTCGCTCGTGGACAGCTCGACCGGGGTGATCGCGGCCCGCGCCGTGATGGGCGTCGGCGCTGCGATGATCATGCCCGCGACGCTCTCGCTGCTCGCGGCGACCTTCCCCAAGCGCGAGCGGGCCAAGGCCATCGTGATGTGGACGGCCACCGCGGGCATCGCGATCGCGGCCGGACCGCTGGTCGCCGGGCTGCTCCTCGAGCACCACGGCTGGGCCTCCACCTTCCTGATCAACGTGCCCATCGCCGCACTCGCGATCATCGGCGCCCTCGTCCTCGTACCGCCGTCGAAAGCCGACCACCACGACCGCATCGACTACGTCGGCGGCGTCCTGTCCGTGATCTGGATCGGTGCGCTCGTCTACATGATCATCGAGGGCCCGCACTTCGGCTGGGGCGTCAACGCGATCACCGCGGCGATCGTCGCCGCCGTCGGCCTCGTCCTCTTCATCGTCCGGGAACTGCGCCACCCCAAGCCGGTGTTGGACGTCCGCCGCTTCGCGCACCGCGGCTTCGCCGGCTCCAACCTGGCCGTCGCGCTCTTCTTCCTCGCCGTCTTCGGCGCCTTCTACTTCCTCACCCAGCATCTGCAGTTCGTCCTCGGATACGGGGCGCTCGACACCGGTATCCGCATGCTGCCGCTCGCCGGAGCCGTCTTCGTCGGCTCGGCGCTCACCGGCTATCTCACCCCGCGCCTCGGGATGCGGGTCACCGTGACCGCCGGCATGGTCGGCGGCACGGCGGCGCTCGCGCTGCTCACACAGGTGGACGCGGCCTCCTCGTACGGCACGTTCGTGCTGCCGCTGATCCTGCTCGGCCTCTCCATCGGGCTCGCGCTCTCGCCCTGCACGGACGCGATCATGGGCTCGTTCCCGGAGGCGGAGCTGGGAGTCGGCGGCGCGGTCAACGACACCTCGCTCGAACTCGGCGGCTCGCTCGGCATCGCGATCCTGGGCTCGGTGCTCGCGGGCACCTACTCCTCCCACCTCGCCGACGCGACGGCCGGCACGAAACTCCCCGGTGACGCACTGGCCACCGCCCAGGACTCGGTCGGCGCGGGCTACGGCGTCGCGCAGGGCATCGGCGAACAGGCACGGGCCCTCGCGGGCAAGGCGGCCCAGGCCGCGACGCCCGAGCAGGCCGCTCAGCTCAAGGCCCAGGCCGATCAACTCGCCCACGGGGCGGGGCAGATGGCGGACGCCGTCGGCTCGGCTTTCTCGGACGCGGTGGCGCACACCAGCCTGGTCGGCGCGGTGATCCTCGGCGTCGGCACGCTGCTCGTGGCGGTGCTGCTGCCGCGCCGCGCGAAGGCGGAGCGGGTGGAGGCGGCGGAGTCGGTACGGGAACGCGCGGGCGTCTGACCCCGCAGCGTCCGCCCCTGCGGCCCGTCACTCCTGGTGGTCGCGCCACACGTACGCGTGGGCCAGCAACTCCCGTACGGGAACGGCTTCCACGGACCCCGGCCCGGTCGGCACGATCACCCGGATCCGCGGGAAGTAGTCCAGCAGCACCTGCCGGCAGCGGCCGCACGGGGCGATGACCCCGCGCCCGCCGTCGCCGACCGCGACGATCGTGGTCAGCTCGTACGCACCGGCCGTCGCGGCCGCCCCGATCGTGACCAGCTCGGCGCAGGGGCCGCCGGTGAAGTGGTACACGTTCACGCCCGAGACGATCCGGCCGTCGGCCGTGCGTGCGGCCGACGCGACCGTGTGGTTGTCGCCCCTGCACGCGCGCTCCGCCAGCTCGGTGGCGGCTTCGACGAGTTCCTGGTCGTGAGCTGAGTCCATCCGGTCACGGTACGCCGCCGGTCGGGCCGTGCACGGCCCGACCGGCGGCCGGGGCTCACCTCATCAGGTGGCGCACGCCCCACCCGCCGGGACCGCGCGGATCGCCGTGATGGTCTGGGTGACCGTCAGGGATCTGCCGGGCGCGAGGCCGGTGTTGGGGTTGCCGCTGATGCAGTACCCCATCGTCGTCCAGTTGCTGATGTCCGTGATGGTGATGGCCGGGTCGAACGTACGGGACTCGCCCTGGGCGATCCGTTCGCTGACGAACTCGCCGTACTCGACGTAGCAGACATAGCCCTGCTGGCAGGGCACTGCCTTGGTGGACTCGGTCGCCGCACCGGCCGGTGTGCCGGTGAGGGCGCCGAGCGCGGCGGCGGTGGACAGGGCGGCTGCGATCCGCAGTCCGGTCTTGTGTCGCATCATGTGGGCCTCCGAGCCGGGATCAGGGAAGGAGCGGGCAGGCGTCGGCTGCGGGAACCGTGGTGATGCGCACGGCTCCCGTGTGGACGGACCCGTCGCCCGATGCGCCGGGCACGATCGCGAAGTTGCGGTCGGCGTCGACACAGAAGGTCGCGTCGGAGTTGTTCGTGTACGTCACGAGATCGACCGGCTTGCTGAAGCTGTACGGCAGCCCGGGCGCGATGTTCGTCGGCAGGACCTGGCCCGGGATCTGTACGCAGAGATAGCCGGACGGACAGGTGAGGGCCGCAGGGCTTGTGCCCTGCGCACTGGCCGTGCCCGCGCCGAGTGCCCCGAGCGCGACGAGAAGGGTGCCGGCCGCGGCGATGCGGCGCTTGATGGTGCTTGACATGCGGAAGGCCTCCACTGAGGGGAGCTGGGGGGTGGGGCCGGAGATCACTGTGACAGGTCAACCAGCCCTTGGCCAGGCTTTGTTGGCGATCCGATCATGAAATCCGCGGGCCGGTCATGAAACCCGCGGGCCGGTCATGAAACCCGCGGCCGCATCCGCGGTGGACGCTTTCCTTGACGTCGGGGTCAAGGATTACCGTCGTATCCATGCGAATCGGCGAGCTGGCCGAGCGGGCCGGGACCACCACGCGCACGCTCAGGTACTACGAGTCACGGGGGCTGCTGCCCGCGCGGCGGGGCAGTAACGGGTACCGGGCGTACGACGACAGCGATCTGCGGCTGGTCGAGCAGATCAAGGTGCTGCAGGACTTCGGGTTCGGTCTCGAGGAGACCCGGCCGTTCGTGGAGTGTCTGCGGGCCGGGCATCCGGAGGGCGACTCCTGCCCCGCCTCGCTCGAGGTCTACCGGCGCAAGCTCGATGAACTCGACGCGCTGATCGGCGAGCTCGAGTCCGTACGGAAGAAGGTGCGCGGCCAGCTGGAGCGCGCCGAGCTGGCGCGGGCCCGGCTCGCGGCCGAGGCGGAGACGCCCGGCGGTCCGGATCCGCTGTGCGAGCTGGCAGAGCCGTCCGATGCGACGGCATCCGCGCAGAACGAGACGACATCTACAGGGAACAAGGGGTGGTGAGGACCGTGGTGAAGGCCGAAGGCGTGCCCGAGGTGACCGACGCGGATTTCGAGCAGGAGGTGCTGAAGGCCGAGCTGCCCGTGCTCGTCGAGTACACGGCGACGTGGTGCGGGCCCTGCCGTCAGCTGGCACCCGTGCTCAGTGAGATCGCCCGCGAGGAGGGCGAGCGTCTGAAGGTGGTGCAGCTGGACGTGGACGCCAACCCCGGTACGACGACGGCGTACGGCGTTCTGTCGATGCCCACGCTGATGGTGTTCAAGGGCGGTGAGCCGGTGTGGCAGGTGGTCGGCGCCCGCCCCAAGCGCAAGCTGCTCGCCGAGCTGGCGGACGTGGTCTGACCGCTGAGGGGCGCGGCCCGGGGCGCCCCGGGCCGCTCAACTTCCGGCGGTCCGGCGGTCGTTGGCGGCCGGCCGCGCTCGCCGCACCTCGCCGCCGTCCGCGCTCAGACCCGCGAGCAGCCGCAGCCCGTCCTCGGTGGGGCTGCCGGCAGGCGCCGAGAGCACGATGAGCTCCATGCCCGGGGCGTCGGGCAGCGCGAAGTTCTCCTGGTGCAGTTCGAGCAGCCCGACCAGCGGATGCCGGTAGGCCTTGCGGCCATGGGTGCGGGCGCGCACATCCGCCCGCGCCCAGAGCCGGCGGAACCGCTCGCTGCCCATCGCCAACTCGCCGATCAGCGAGGCGAGCCGGGGGTCGTCCGGATACTGCCCGGCGGACAGGCGCAGATGCCCGACCACGTCGAGGGTGCACTGCTCCCAGTCCGCGTACAGACCGCGCTCGGCCTCCTCCAGGAAGATGTGCCGCGCGGTGTTCAGGCCCTCTGCAGGCCGCCCGTGGAGCAGCTCGGCGAGACGGTTCCCGGCGCGTACGTCCAGGCGGTGGTCCATGATCAGCGCGGGTGCCCCGGTCACCAGGTCGAGCACGCGCAGCAGCTCGGGACGGATCCGCCCGGCCGGCGCCTTCGCACGGCGGCGGCGCTGCCGCGCAAGCCGGTAGAGGTGCTCGCGCTCGGTCTCGTCCAGGCCGAGCACGCGGGCGAGCGCGTCGAGCACCTGCTCGGAGGGCTGCGTGGCGCGGCCCTGCTCCAGGCGTACGTAGTAGTCGACGCTCACTCCGGACAGGTGCGCGACCTCTTCGCGGCGCAGCCCGGCGACCCGCCGGCGGCTGTCCGTGGGGATGCCGACGGCGGCCGGGTCGACCCGGGAGCGCCGCGTCCGCAGAAAGCCCGCCAGATCCTCCGCCGCTCCGAGTCCCGTGTGATCGTCCATGGCTTCAAGTATGGGCTCGCGCCCGCCCTTGAAGGTGGCCCTGCCAGTACCAGGAAGTCCCGTCCTACGGAAAGGGCGTCCCTGAACAGCGGGCGCCGCAGCGTCCAGGATCGAACGCATCCGGTCCGGAGGATCCGGTCCGCATCATCCGGTCCGCAGGATCCGATGCGCAGCACACGATGCGTTCGAAGCCAGGGAGTTCCCATGAAGACGCTGATCGTCCACGCCCACCCCGAGCCCCGGTCGCTCAACAGCTCGCTCAAGGACCTCGCGGTGTCCACCCTCGAGGCCGCCGGTCACGAGGTGCGGGTGAGCGACCTGTACGCGATGAACTGGAAGGCCGCCGTGGACGCCGAGGACTACGGCCTCGACGCGACGAGCCGCCTGAAGGTGGCCGCCGACTCGGGCCGTGCCTTCGAGCACGGCACGCTCGCCGCGGACGTCCGCGCCGAGCAGGAGAAGCTGCTGTGGGCGGACACGGTCATCTTCCAGTTCCCGCTGTGGTGGTACTCGATGCCGGCCATCCTCAAGGGCTGGGTGGACCGGGTGTTCACCTACCGCTTCGCGTACGGCGTCGGCGAGCACAGCGAGACCAAGTACGGGGAGCGGTACGGCGAAGGCACCCTCGCGGGCAAGCGGGCTCTGCTGTCGGTGACCGTCGGCGGCCCGGAAGCGCACTACGGCCCGCGCGGGATCAACGGACCCATCGACGATCTGCTGTTCCCGATCCAGCACGGGATCCTCTACTACCCGGGCATCGAGTCGCTGCCGCCCTTCGTCCTGTACGGCACCGACCGGATGACCGACGACGAGTTCGGGGACGTCGCCAAGGCATGGAAGGAGCGGCTGCTCACGCTGGAGTCCACCGAGCCGATCCCGTTCCGCCGGCAGAACTTCGGTGACTACGAGCTGCCGTCCCTGCAACTGAAGGAGGGCCTGGAGCCCGCGGGCCGCACGGGATTCGGGCTGCACGTGCGGGGCTGAGCCGGAGAGCGTGAGCGGAAACAAAAAGCCCCGGACTGTTTGCAGCCGGGGTATTTCCGCGCGTATATTGAGTGTTTCTGTGCATACAGAAAAGGACCTCTCGAAGAGGTCCAACGAACACACCATATCGCGCGAGGAGTCGAATTGTCAACATCCGAAGAGCTGCGAAGCGAGCAGGAATTCGTCGCCCGGGTGTATGCGCGCCTCGGGCAGCTCCAGGCGGCGGCCGAGCAGTCCGCCGAGTCGGCGCTTGCGCAGGTCGGGACCGGACGGCAGGCGCGGCTCGAGCGCGATGTCGCGGTCATCGAGAAGGGCCGGCTTGTCGCCGAGCTGAACGGTGTGGAGAACGGTCTGGTCTTCGGGCGCATTGATCTCAATCACCCCGACAATCTCGTCGAGGAGCGCGACAACTTTCACATCGGCCGTATCGGAATCCGCGCCGACGACCAAGAGCGCACCCCGATTCTGATCGACTGGCGTGCCGATGTCGCACGGCCTTTCTATCTCGCGACCAGCCATGTGCCGATGGGTCTGCGCCGCCGCCGGCACATCACCATGCAGGGGCATGAGGTCGTCGCGCTGCACGACGAGATCCTCGACCTGAGCGACGAGGAGCGCACCGGCTTCGAGGACCCCAACGGCGACGCCGTGCTGCTCGCCGCCCTCAACTCCGCGCGTACGGGGCGTATGGGCGACATCGTGCAGACGATCCAGGCCGAGCAGGACCGGATCATCCGCGCACCGCACCAGGGCGTCCTGGTCGTGGAGGGCGGGCCCGGCACCGGCAAGACGGCGGTCGCGCTGCACCGCGCCGCGTATCTGCTCTACGCGCAGCGTGAACTGCTCGCCAAGCGGGCCGTGTTGATCGTCGGACCCAACCCTGCCTTCCTCGGCTACATCGGCGAGGTGCTGCCCTCGCTCGGTGAGACCGGGGTGCTGCTCGCGACGGTCGGTGAGCTCTTTCCCGGAGTGAAGGCGACCGGCGAGGACACCCAGGATGCGGCCGAGGTGAAGGGCCGAGCGGCGATGGCGGAGGTGCTCGCCTCGTACGTGAGCGATCACCAGTCCGTGCCCGACACGGTCCTGGAGGTCGACCACGAGGACCACGGCATGTTGCTCGTCGACCGCGCGATGGCCGAGGAGGCGCGGACGGCCGCGCGCGAGATGCGGCTGCCGCACAATCTCGCCCGACCGTACTTCGCGTTCCGGATCATCGACGCGCTGACCGAGCAGCTCGTCGAGCGCATCGGCGCGGACCCCTTCGGCGGCCCGAACCTGCTCGGCCCGGATGACATCGCGCAGCTCGGCAAGGACGTCGCGACCAGCGCCGCGGTGCACGGTGCGATCGCGGACCTCTGGCCGGAGCTCACCCCGCAGCGGCTGGTGCGGGAGTTCCTCGCCGATCCGGTCGGCTATCTCCCGGACGCGGACGCCGAGTCGATCCGGCGGTCCACCGGAGCCACCAGCCCGTGGACCTCCGCCGACATTCCGCTGCTCGACGAGGCCGCGGAACTGCTCGGTGTCGACGACTCGGCCGAGCGCGCCCGCCAGGAGGCCGAACGCCAGCGCCGTATCGAATACGCGCAGGGCGTCCTCGACCTCTCGTTCGCCTCGCGTACCTATGAGTTCGAGGACAAGGAGGAGCTGTACGACGACAAGGCAGACGCCGCCGAGGTGCTCTCCGCGCACGACATCATCGACGCCGAGCGGATGGCAGAGCGCCAGGAGGAGGAAGACCTGCGCAGCGCCGCCGAGCGGGCCGCGGCGGACCGGACCTGGGCCTTCGGACACATCATCGTGGACGAGGCGCAGGAGCTGTCGGCGATGGCATGGCGGCTGCTGATGCGCCGCTCGCCCACCAAGTCGATGACCCTGGTGGGCGATCCGGCCCAGACCGGGGACGCCGCGGCGCTCGGCTCGTGGTCCTCGATCCTCGCGCCGTACGTGGGCGACCGCTTCGAGCATGTACGGCTGCGCGTCAACTACCGCACTCCGTCCGAGGTGATGGACCTCGCCGCGGCCGTGCTCCGCAGCATCCACCCGGGCCTCGAACCGCCGCGTTCGGTGCGCTCGACGGGGGTGGCGCCGCGGTTCGTGCCCGTATCGGCGTCGGAACTTGCCTCCCGTACGGGCGAGTTGGTGTCCGAGTTCCTGCCCGACGAGGGTCGCCTCGCGGTCATCGCCCCGCGCGAGCTCCACGCGGAGCTGGCCGCGCATCTGCCGGAGGTGACGCCCGGCGGTGAACCGGACCTGACGCACCGCGTGGTGCTGCTCGACGCGCGGCAGTCGAAGGGCCTGGAGTTCGACTCCGTCCTCGTGGTCGAGCCGGGAGCGTTGCATGCCTCGGATCTGTACGTGGCGCTCACCCGGGCCACGCAGACACTGGGCGTCCTGCACAGCGCCGGACTGCCGGACGGGCTGCGGGCGATGTCCTAGACGGATGCCCGGCATGGGCGGAGGGTGGAGCCGGATGCGGTGTCAGAGCCGGGTGGCAGCATGCGGGTATGACCGAACAGCTGGACGAACTTCTGGAAGATCCACGGCAGTTGCTCGACACCGGGCGCGCGGCCGTGCGCGCGCACCTGGAGGAGGGGGCCGACGGGGCGGGGCGTGAGGTGTTCCTCCAGGCCGAGGCGGTATTCGGTGGCGCGGACGTGCCGCGCGCCGAGTTCGCCTCCTGGCTGCACTTCGCCGCGAAGATGCTCGGCGAGCACGCGTACGCCGAGCGGATCGCCGCCGCCGAGCCGGGGATGCCGTGGCGGACGGTCTGGGCCTGGTGGCGGCCGGTGAACGGGTTCGTGGCGCAGCCGAGCCAGACCGGGTACGACGGGGTCGCGGAGCGTCATGGGTACGGGGACGGGATCCTGCTCGAAGTCCGTACGTCCTTCGGCAGTTCCCGGCTCTGGCTGGACGAGGCGACGGGCCGCCAGGTGCCCGCACCGGACGCCGACGCGCTGACGTCCACGCCCTGGGAGAATCCCGCGGAAGGCGTTCCGGACCTGATCGACTTGGACCTCGTCGCCCCCGAGTGCTGGGAGAACGCGTCGACCGTCAGGGTCGTCGACGGCCGGACGCGGCACCTGGTGGAGAGCGTGCACGGTATCGCGCTGATCGAGACGGATCCGAAGGTGCTCGCGGACTGGCCGCGCGGCGAGAACGACTGGTCGTCGGCCGAGGAGGGATCGCCCGGCCCGGCGCCGAGCCCGGTGCGGCCCACAGGTCCGCTCACCACCGCCCGCCTCGTCGAGTCCTTCGGCGAGAAGTGGGTGCGGAGGATCCCCGAGGAGGAGCTGCCGGCCGGTGTCGAGCACGCCGGGACCCGGGCCTTTCTGCGGGACATCGGGATGCCCGCGTACTGGGCTTGCCACGGCGGGCAGTTCGAGCTGAACCCGCTCGACGCCTGGCTGCCGCCCTCCGAGGGCGACGTGTCCGAGGACGGGCTGCCGGAGGGCGTCACGGCCGCGGACCTGCTGACCTTCGCCGGCACCGACTACGGCAAGGTATATCTGCACCGCCGCGAAGGCTCCGTCCACATATGGACCAGGACGACCAACCCGGGCGGCACGGGACACCCCTTCCTCATCCGGGTCGCCCCCGGCCTGGACGTCTTCACCCGCTGCCTGGAGGCGATCCACCGTTACCGCAACGCCTGTTGGCACCCGTATCCCGACGAGGGCGACCAGGAGGATCTGGCCCAGGTGTACTTGGCGGAGATGGAGGAGCTGGCCCCGGGTCTGTTCGAGCCGGGCACCCCGAGCGGCGAGCTGTGGAGCTGGCTGTACGCGGGGATCACGGAGCTGAGCGAGGACGGGTTCTGAGCCGTGGCAGCCCCGGGCGGGCGGAGGGGTCAGGAAGGGCGTCTGCGTACGGCGTTGGTGAGACCCACGATGAACAGCGTGGCGAACATCCAGGCGCCCACCTGAGCGACCCACGACGCCAGGACGAAGAACAGCCCCGCCGCACCTGAGCCGGGGCTGCAGCCCTCCAGCTGCTGCATCCGGATCAGCGGCAGACTGGACTCGACGGCACGGCCGATGCGCTCCACGGAGCGGCAGCCCTCGCCGTCGAGTCCACCGCCCCAGAGCGCGAGCACGCTCATCGCCATGAAGATCCCGACGAGTCCGAACACGGCCCGCCAGGGCTGGTGCCCGAAGCCGATGGTGATGCCGGCCAACTGCTGCCAGAAGCGCAGCAGCACACTCTGGTCCCGCGTCCGCTTCAACTGGTCGCGGTGCTGGGCGATGAGCACCTGACGGGCCTCGAACTCGTCGCCCTGTTCGCGGTAGCGGCTCGCCAGATGCTGGTAGGGCTGGGAGCGGTAGGCCGGGGTCTCGTCCGCCAGGAGCACGATCCATTGCTTGACGTCGATCCGTGCGTCGAGGACGCCGTACTCCAGGTCGTCCAGGGCGACGAGCTTGCGGCCCGGGCTGCGGTTCGCGCGGACCGTCTCGGGCGAGACCTCGAGCCGGCCGCGGATACGGCTGCCGCGCAGATCGACTTTGGGGTGGGGGTGGTGGCCGGAGGAGTCGCTCGACAGATCCTGGGCCGTGATGTGGATGTTGTCCGCCCGGAAGTCGGCCATGACCTCCATCGAGCGTGCGGACAGGGCGGGGCCGAAACCGGACCGCAGATGGGCGGTCGACAGATCGAGTGCGCCCTCGATCGTCGACGCGTGCAGCCGGATCGCGCCGTCCGTGCCGCCGCCCCGTGCGGTGAACTCCTCGTTCAGGCGCAGATCGCCGCCCACCTTCAGCTGCACGGCGAACAGGGCGGTACCGAGCTCGTTCTTGATCCTGGCGGAGGACAGGGACGCGTATCCGCCGATCTTGGCGCTGAACAGGTTGACGGCGGCATGGGTGATGCTGCGCGTGCTGAAGGTCGCGCTGTTCAGATGCGCGTCCCCGTCCACGACGAGCCGCTGGCCGTTCAGTACGCAGCCGCTGCGGTTCCTCAGCCGGGCGTGGGACAGGGACAGCGTTCCCGTGATCTTGGTGCTGAACAGGTTCAGGGCCGACCGCTCCCCGCCCGAGGTCATCTGCGCGTGGCTGAGGTCGAGGTCCCCGTCGACCCGCAGCCGGCTGGCGGTCAGGGACGGGCCGCTGTGATTGCGGATGCGTGCCCGCACCAGGTCGGCCTTGCCGCCCAGGGTGGCGTCCGTGAAGGAGAGGGTCCCGGTCGGGCTCGTGGAGCCGGAGGCACTCAACTCGCGCATCAGAAGCCCGGTGTTGACCCGGGTGCGGTCGCAGTCGACCGCCGGGCCGCGCGGATTGTCGACGGTGCCGCGGGACAGGTGCAGCCGGCCTCCGATCTCCGCACCGCGCAGGGTCAGGGCGGCCCCGTCCCGGTGGCGGGCGCTGATCGTGGCCGAGTCCAGATACACATCCCCCTTCACCACGAGGTTCGTGGCGTCGATGCCGGGACCGTTCTTGCTGCCGACGTGCAGACCGGCGGCGAACACACAGCCGGAGATCTGCGCGCCGTGCAGGGACACGGTGGCCACCGCGGCATGACCCATGACATGGGTCCCCTCGAGGCGGAGGTCGAACTGCAGCGTCAGGTTGTCGGCGCCGAGGCAGGAATCGTCCCCGTCCTCGATCAGACAGCCGCTGAGGTCGAGGGAGGAGAGCCGGGCGTTGCTCAGCGTCAGACCGTCGCGCAGGTGGCAGTCGAGGATGCGGACATTGGCCTGTGTCGTCAGGCAGTTGAGGTCGAGGTGCCCCACGACCACCAGGCCGCGCAGCAGCACGCCCTGCGAGCTGTCCCGCAGGGCGGCCCGTTCGAGCATCGCCTCGCGGATGACGCAGGCGCGGACCACATGGTCGCGCCCCCACCTGCGCATCGCGTCCGGTGCCTTGCGTTCCTCGGTGAGCAGGACCGGCGGCCCCTCGTCGAGGACCTGCCTGCGGACCGCCTGCTCCAGCGCGGTCCGCGGATCATCGGCACCCTGAGCCCCCGTCATGAGTCAACTCTACGAAGACCTGTGTGGAGTGACCACGCATCGCACGCAGTGAATTCCTCAACTCCTGCTACGTGTACGGCAGTTGAATACGTCTCCGTTCCGGCTCGCGCGGCCCGCCCTCACGCCGGCCGCAGCCACACCGTCGACAGCGGCGGCAGGACGAGCCGCAGGCTCGCCGGGCGGCCGTGCGCGCCCACCGGGTCGGGCTTCAGCGATCCGGGGGTGACCACACCGCCGCCGCCGTAAGCGGCCGCGTCGGTGTTCAACACCTCCTGCCAGGCGGGCACTTCGTCGGGCACGCCGAGCCGGTAGTCGTGCCGGACGACCGGCGAGAAGTTGGACACGGCCAGCAGCGGTGAGCCGTCGGCGTCGTAGCGCAGGAACGCGAACACGTTGTCCTCGGCCGCATCGCCCACCACCCAGGCGAAGCCCCCGGGATCGGTGTCGCGCTGCCACAGGGCCGGCGTCGCGCCGTACACGGTGTTGAGGTCGCGGACCAGATCCCGTATGCCGCGGTGGTCCGGCTCGGCCCCGTACCCGGGATCGAGCAGCCACCAGTCGGGCCCGTGCGCCTCCGACCACTCGGCGCCCTGGGCGAACTCCTGGCCCATGAAAAGGAGTTGCTTGCCCGGGTGCGCCCACATGAAGCCGAGATACGCGCGGTGGGTGGCGCGCTGCTGCCACCAGTCGCCGGGCATCTTCGAGACGAGCGAACGCTTGCCGTGCACGACCTCGTCGTGCGAGATCGGCAGCACATAGTTCTCGCTGTACGCGTACACCATCGAGAAGGTCATCTCGTTGTGGTGGTGCTTGCGGTGGACCGGCTCGTGCTGCACGTAGCCGAGCGAGTCGTGCATCCAGCCCATGTTCCATTTGAGGCCGAAGCCGAGGCCGCCGAAGCCGCCGGGGCCCTCGTGGTGGGTCGCGCGGGTCACGCCGTCCCAGGCCGTGGACTCCTCGGCGATCGTGACGACGCCCGGTACGCGGCGGTAGAGGGTCGCGTTCATCTCCTGCAGGAACGCCACCGCGTCCAGGTTCTCGCGGCCGCCGTGCACGTTCGGCGTCCACTGGCCGTGTTCGCGGGAGTAGTCGAGGTAGAGCATCGAGGCGACCGCGTCCACGCGCAGGCCGTCGATGTGGAACTCCTCGCACCAGTAAAGGGCGTTGGCCACAAGGAAGTTGCGGACCTCGTTGCGGCCGTAGTCGAACTCCAGGGTGCCCCAGTCGGGGTGCGCGGCACGGAGCGGGTCCTCGTGCTCGTACAGCGGTCGGCCGTCGAACTCCGCGAGCGCCCAGTCGTCGCGCGGGAAGTGCGCCGGCACCCAGTCCATCAGGACGCCGATCCCGGCCTGGTGCAGCGCGTCGACCAGGTACTTGAAGTCGTCCGGTGTGCCGAGGCGGGCGGTCGGCGCGTAGAAGCCGGTGACCTGGTAGCCCCAGGAGCCGCCGAACGGGTGCTCGGCGACCGGCATCAGCTCGACATGGGTGAAGCCCAAGTCCTTGACATAGGCCGGGAGTTGCTCGGCGAGCTGGCGGTACGTGAGCCCGGGGCGCCACGACGCCAGGTGCACCTCGTAGACGGAGAACGGGCTCTCGTGCGCGGCCCGCTCGGTCCGCCGCGTGATCCACTCCTCGTCGTCCCACGCGTGGTGCGAGCGGTGGATGACCGAGGAGTTGGCCGGGGGCACCTCCGTGCGCCGGGCCATCGGGTCGGCACGGAAGGTCATCGAGCCGTCGGCCCGGGTGATCTGGAACTTGTAGAGCTCGCCCTCGCCGATCCCCGGCACGAACAGCTCCCAGATCCCCGACGAGCCGAGCGACCTGAGCGGGAAGCCGGTGCCGTCCCAGTAGTTGAAGTTCCCGACGACCCGCACCCCCTGGGCGTTGGGCGCCCAAACGGTGAAGCGGGTGCCGGCCACGTCCTGGTGGGTCATCGGCTCGGCGCCGAGCACCGTCCACAGCTCCTCGTGGCGGCCCTCGCCGATCAGATGCAGATCGAGCTCGCCGATCGCGGGCAGGAAGCCGTACGGGTCGGGGGTCTCGAAGTCGTTGTCCTCGTACGAGACGGTCAGGCGGTAGTCGGGGACGGACCGCAGCGGCAGGACTCCGGAGAAGAACCCGCCCCCGTCGTCCTCCAGTTGGGCCCGCAGCCCTTCGGTGACCACCGTGTCGAGCATGCGCGGCGCCGCGACGACCTCCGGGATGTCGACGGTCCGGTGGAACCCGTCCCCGAGCAGCAGCGGCACGACCACAGCCCGCCGGACGCCCGCCTCGGCGAGCTCATCGAGCGCTACGGCCAGGGAGGGCTCCTGGTGATCCATGTGCCCCACGACGGGGCGTATCCCGCCCAGCGCCTCGACGACATCGCACAGCTGCTGGATCGTCGCCCCAGCCTCGGGCACGGCACTGCCGTGCACGGCGAGCACGAGGGTCGGGGTTTCGTCGGTCGTGGTGCCGGGGGGCGTAGGCACCGGGGCAGCGGGGGGCACGTGGGCAGCCGTGGGCACCTGGACGAGGGCAGAAGCAGGGCGCATGCCTTCGACGCTACGCATCCCGCGCCCGCGCCGGATCTGCCGGAAGCCC
>NZ_JAAKZW010000096.1 GCF_011044995.1 Streptomyces mesophilus
CGTCGGGGGAGGACGTGGGGACGCGGATCGGGCCGTCGGGGCCGAAGGCCTCCGGGAGCGGGCCCAGTTGGTCGAAGACCTCGATGAGCTCGTCGTCCACGCCCGGCTCCGGAAGGAGCAGGACGGCTTCCGCGAGCGCCTTGCGCGCGCCTGTGGCGCTGCGGAAGCGGGCGTGGGGTTCCGGCTGGAGGAGGCCCGTGAGGACCTGCCACAGGGGCTCGGGGATCGTACGGGGGGCGTGCGGGGTGCCGTGGGCGCGGAAGAGCTCCGTCAGCGCCTGGGCGTCCGGTTTCGCGCCCTCCAGGAGATAGAGGGCGACCAGGCCCGTCGCGAAAAGGTCGGCCGGGAAGTCCGGCTCGTCGTACGCGCTCTGCTCGGGCGCGATGTACCCCGGCGTCCCCACGACCAGATCGGTCGCGGTCAGCCGGGGGTCGCCCTTGCGCATGGCGATGCCGAAGTCGGAGAGCCGCAGATGCGGCCGCCTCGTGCCGGTGGCCTCGAGCAGGATGTTGGCGGGCTTGATGTCGCGGTGCACGACGCCTTCGGCGTGTACCGCGGAGAGCCCGGAAAGCAGTTGATCGAGCAGCTGCGCCACGAAGCGCGGCGGCAGCGGCCCGTAGTCCCCGATGAGATGGGCGAGTGAGCCGCCGCCGACCAGGTCCATCGTGAACAGGACCTTGTCGTCGTCGGCGGCCCAGCTCGCCGGGGCCAGAACGTGCGGGTGATCGATGCGCAGAGCCTGCTCGCGTACGAAACGGAGCAGGCTGTGCGCATCGCTCTGCAGCAGGACCTTGGCGGCGACGTAGCGGCGTCTGCGGTGATCCCAGGCACGCCAGACGGCACCGACGCCACCGCGTCCGATCGGATCGACCAGTTCGTACCGGCCGGCGAAGATCTCACCCATGACCGTGCTGCACTCCCCGTCCAGCCCCTGCGGGCTGCTCGGCTGCCGGCTGCCGGTTCAGATCCTCTCCCCGTGTGGACCTGAACCGTTCGATCGAGCCCTGCTGTTGCGTCGCGGCTGTCAGCCCTGATGCGACTCGTAGTGCGTCACCGCGTCGGCGGTGCGCCCCGCGCCGTAGACCCGCAGGAACTCTGCCAGTTCCGGATGGGTCGGGGCGAGTGCGTCGGCCGCCTCGATGATCTCCCCCGCGGACGACACGGAACGCAGCAGCGACTGGATCTCGCGGACCACGCGCTTGACGGTCGGCGCCCCCACGCCGGCCCCCCGCGCCTGCGCGGTCGTGGTGAGCACCGCACCGCCCTGGTTCTTCTTGATCTCCTCCATGCGCTCGGCCGCCTCGGAGGCACTCACGCTGCCGTCCGCGACCTGGCCCGACAGATCCTGGAGCAGCTGTACGCGCTGCACCACGGCCGGGTTGCCGATCTTCGCCCGCTGCCCGCTCATCAACTGCGACAGCATCGGCGCCGACAGGCCGAGTACCGCCGCGAGCCGGGCCTGGTTCAGGCCCAGGTCTTCTATGAGTCGACGGAAGAGCGCCCCCAACGGCTCTCCGTACCAACTGCGCTGGAGCTCTCTGGCTCTCGCAGTGGCTTCCTGCTGCTCCGCATCCACGATGCGTCCTCCCCTTCGCTGGTGCGAACCTCGCGGTGCATCTTACGGAGAGTGGTCGCATAGGGGGAGCCCCAATCCTTTTGCAGGATCCGGGGGGTGACCCGGTACTCTTGTCCCCGACGCACGCGCGGGAAGGATTCTTCCGCGGCGCTTCCCGTCCCGGGGCCTTAGCTCAGCTGGTAG
This sequence comes from Streptomyces mesophilus, assembly GCF_011044995.1. Classification (GTDB taxonomy): domain Bacteria; phylum Actinomycetota; class Actinomycetes; order Streptomycetales; family Streptomycetaceae; genus Streptomyces; species Streptomyces mesophilus. The sequence continues at coordinate 1,760 of NZ_JAAKZW010000096.1, forward strand.
AGCGCTGCCTTTGCAAGGCAGATGTCAGGGGTTCGACTCCCCTAGGCTCCACCGACAAGACCCCGCCTGACCTGCGTATACGCGGATCGGGCGGGGTCTTTTCGTGTGGGTGGGGACCTACGCGGCGGGGTCGTCGGCCATCGTCATACGGGCCACGTGCAGGGCCAGATAGGAGACCTCGTCCTCGCTGAGCTGCTGGCCGAGCCGCAGTTCGACGATCGTCGCCAGCTGCTGTGCGGTGTGGGTGGCGTCCGGATAGTGCTGGCGGATGCCCTTGCCGATCGTGGACTCGTGGCCCTTGAGCTGCCGGTGCTGCTGGATCCGCACGAAGAGATAGCGCACGTGCGTGATGAACCGCGCCGCGTTCATGGACTGCTGCGAGACGTCGAGTCCGTATCGCTCCCCCACCACGGCGAGCATCTGCTGGATGACCCCGGTCATCGTGTACGTGAAGGACAGATCGCCCGAGGCGAAGCCGGCGTTGACCAGATGGAGCGCGAGCGCGGTCGCCTCGGAGGGCTCGAGCTTGGGGTCCACGCGCTCGTTGATGGCCGCGAGCAGCCGTTCCGCCTGGGCGTACTCGGTGGCGTACAGGGTCTGGGTCTCGGCGCGCAGCGGGTACTCGATGACGATGCCCCGTGCGGCCCGGTCGAGGGCCCCGGCGACATGGTCGGCGACGGCGATGGCGAGCGTGGGGCGGGTGGACTCGCGGCCCTCGATACCGGCCTCGCCGAGGGCGATCACGACGGCCCGCAGGACCTCTTCGTCGATCAGGGCGAGGGTCTCGGCCACATGGTCGGGGTCGCGGCCGTCGGCCGGCACGAAGACGCGCACGATCAGGGAGGGGTCGATGACCGCGCCCTGGCGGGAGTTGAAGCCGATGCCGCGCCCGGTGACGATGACCTCCTGGCCCTTGTCGTCACGCGCGAGGACCACGTTGTTGTTGAGGACACGCAGCGTCTTCACCGCCGGCCCTCCTTCCCGCTCGTGATCAGGCTCTGTCCGATGATCTCGTACTTTCCTGCGGTCTTTTACCGTTTGCTCACCTATGCCTCATCCTCTCCGACACGGCGCACGCACGCGTCCACGAGGGGAAGCGTGCGTGCGCCGGACGGATGGCGGATGACTACCGCCGTACGGTCACCACGGGGGCGCCGACGGCGACGTCCTGCCCGGTGTGCGGCTCGACCGAGGCCAGGTCCGCGGTGTTGGTGACGGTCATGAGGGTGACGGTCGGGTGCTTCGCGGCCCGTACGGCGTCCAGGTCGACCTCGACGAGCAGGTCGCCGGCCGAGACCTGCTGACCGGACTCGACGCGGACGTCGAAGCCCTCACCCTTCATCTGCACGGTGTCGATGCCGACGTGCACGAGCACCTCGACGCCGTCCGCGGTGCGGATGCCGAACGCGTGGCCGGTCTCCGTGGTGGTGACCAGCTCGCCGTCGACCGGGGCCACGATGTGACCGTCGGCCGGCTCGATGCCCACGCCCTCGCCGAGCGCGCGGGAGGCGAAGACCGGGTCCTTGACGTCGTCGAGGCTGACCACGTGGCCCGCGACGGGCGCCGTGAGCTCGATGCCCGTACCGGCTGCGGCGCCGACGGAACCGGCGGTGGAGCCGGCAGAAGCGGCCGAACCACCGGCGGCGGACGCGGACTTCGAGCCGGCACCGACGCCGACGAGCTCGCGCTCCTCGACCTTCGCGGTCTCGGCCTGGACGCCCTCGGCCGGGGTGCCGGCCGCGGCCGCCTCGGCGGCGTCACGCTCGGCGTTGGCCTGGGCGCGGTCCTCCTTGGTGCGGAAGTCCGAGAAGTAGACGAGCGCCATCGAGGTGAAGAAGGCCGCACCGATCGCGATGACGTACGTGACCATCGGGTCGAAGACCGGGATGGTGAGCAGCGAGGTGAACGCGAAGGCGTCGGTGTCGACGCCGCCCATGACGCCGACGATGACGCCGCCGACGAGGCAGCCCACGAGCATGCGCGGGTAGATCCGCTTGAAGCGCAGGTGGATGCCGTAGAGCGAGGGCTCGGAGATACCGCCGAACAGGCCCGCGGCGAGCGCGCCGGTGGCGGTCTGGCGCATCTCCTTCTCACGGTGGCGGACCGACAGGAGCAGCACACCGGCGGTGGCGCCGAAGCAGGCGAAGTTCCATGCGCCCATGGGGCCCTGGATGAAGTCGTAGCCGAGGACGCTGATGTTCTGCAGCATCAGCGCGTTGAGCGGCCAGTGCAGACCCAGCGGCACCAGGAACGGGTAGATCAGCGGGATCATGATCGCGAAGACGATCGGGGCGTTGTTGTTCATCCAGGACAGACCCTCACCGAGGCCGTTGCCGGCCCAGACGCCCAGCGGGCCGATGAGGAAGGCGGTGACCGGGATCATGATCAGCATGCTGAAGAACGGCACGAAGACCATGTGGACGTTCTCGGGGAAGACGCGCTGAAGAGCCTTGTAGACCAGGGCGAGCAGGGCGACCATCAGCAGCGGTACGAACACCTGGCCGCCGTAGTCGTTCAGCTGCATCGGCAGACCGAAGACCTTCGCCACGCACTCCTGGGTGCCCAGGGTGTCGTTGACGGTGCAGGTGATGCCGGGGATCCCGGAGTCCTTGTTGAGCATGCCCGTGAAGTTCGGGGTCATCACCGCGGCCATCACGGCGGCGCCCACCCACGGGTCGATCCGCAGCTTCTTGGCCGCGTTGTACGCGACCATGATCGGCAGGAAGTAGAGCACCGAGCGCCACATGGCGTCGACGAACACCCAGGTCGCGGACTTGTCCTCGGCACGGAAGTCGACGTACCCGAGGGCGTCGAGGACCGAGGCGATCGCGATGATCAGCGAGGAGCCGAGCAGCACACCCATGAGCGGGCGGAACGAGTCCGAGAGGTACTCGAAGAAGTTGTCGACGAAGGCGAACTTGCCGCGGCTCTTGGCCCGCATCTCGGCCTTGACGTCGGCGTCCGACTTCGGCTTGGCCGTGCCGCCCTTGCTCATCGACGGCAGGTTCATGATCTCGGAGTAGACGCGCGAGACGGCGCCGCCGATCACGATCTGGAAGCGGTCGCCCGACTGCGGCACCGTGCCCATGACGCCCTGGAGGGAGTCGAGCGCGGCCTGGTCGACCTTCGCTCCGTCATGGAGCTGGAAGCGCAGCCGCGTCGCACAGTGCGTGAGGCTCTCGATGTTCTCGGCACCGCCGACACCGCGGAGAATGCTCTCCGCCAGCGTCCCGGGTCCCGCCTTGGGTGTGCTCATGATGCGTCCTTGCACCTTGCTGCTTGGTTTCGGGCAACAAAAAAGGCCCGGGTCGCGCACGCGGCGCTACCCAGGCCTTGCCTCTCCTCAAGCGGTCGGCCTCCGTGGCATCGCGCGGGGCGATGACGGTGGACGTCCTCGGAGAGTAACAATCCTGTGATCGAGATCGATCGAGATCACGTTAACCCGCGCGCAACCCATGTTTCACGTGAAACGGGCGTGAGGTGAAGCACACATAAAGGGGCGGGAGACCCAGCCGGCCTCCCGCCCCTCGATGTTCGCGTCGTCCTCAGGCCCGGTCGTCCGGGCGCTGCGGCGACCAGTTTCCGTCGTCCGCCTCGGCCTCGGCCTGCTTGGCCTGGACCTCGGGGTCGAGGAGCGCCTGTCCGCTGCCGTCCACCGACGTCAGCGTCGTCGAACCGGTGTCCGCGACCTCGGTGGGCGCGGGCGGCTCGACCAGCCAGTCCGGGTTGGCCTGCTTGTCCCACCACTTCCAGGCGGCGAGCGCGGCGACACCGAGCGCACCCACCACGGCCATCCGCTTCATGAAGCGGCCGGCCGAGGCCCGACGCTCATGGCGACGCACCAGACGCTGGATCTCCTGGGACGAGACCTGGCCGCGCAGCGCGGCGACGGCCGCCGTACTGCGATCGACCGCGGCGTCCTTGACCGGCCCTGCGGCCGCGACGGCCTGCTCGACCTTCGGCCGGGTGTACTCGGCAGCCTGGCGGGCTGCCCGACGGGTGCGCTCGGCAGCATCCTGGGCGGCGGAGTCCACCTTCGGCGGGACATGGGCGCGCGCCTGCTTCAGACGCGGCGCGACATGGGAGCCGTACTGGGTGCGGGCGGTGTCGGCGGTCAGGTGTGCGGCGTCGGAGACCACGGGCGCGAGCCGTACGCGAGCCTCGTGCGCGTAGTGCGCGGCCCGGTCCTTCGCCGTGCCGGCGTAGGGCGCCACCGCTTCCGCGGCGTGCCGCACAGTCTCCTTCGCCGAGCTGGCCGCGGCACGCGCGCTGTTCTTGCGGGTCACGGGATCCTCCTCCTCGGTGGCGTACGGTATTTCACCTTTCCACCCTTTTAGGGATCATGCCTGTCGGCTGGCGCCCCGGCATGTGCGGGCGGGCATCCGGGTCACGGCCCAGGCGCCCGCGCAGAATCCGGGTGCCCACAAAGAAACAAGCGAATCAGGCGCCGAGCAGATCCACGGGTATCGGGTGATCTTCGGGCATTGCGGTGCAAGGGGAGCTTGCGGCAGACAATGCCACGGATCGGCGCGATGCGCGCCCTTCCGGCGAGGACTCGTGCAGGGATCGGCCAGGACTTGTCGCGTTCCCCTCCTCAAAGGCCCCTGCGTGCGAGGATTCTGGGCGTTGGACGCGACAACGGAAGGCACACCGTGGCTGAGCAGCTGTACGCCACCCTCAGGACCAACCAGGGCGAGATCGAGATCCGGCTGATGCCGTTCCACGCGCCCAAGACGGTCCGCAACTTCGTCGAGCTCGCCACGGGCGAGCGGGAGTGGACCCACCCGGCCACCGGCACCAAGTCCACGGGCAAGCTGTACGACGGCACGTCCTTCCACCGCGTGATCAGCGGCTTCATGATCCAGGGCGGCGACCCGCTCGGGAACGGCACCGGCGGCCCGGGCTACGAGTTCGCCGACGAGTTCCACCCCGAGCTGCGCTTCGACCGCCCGTACCTGCTCGCCATGGCGAACGCGGGTCCGGGCACCAACGGCTCGCAGTTCTTCATCACGCTCGCCCCGACGACATGGCTGAATCGCAAGCACACCATCTTCGGCGAGGTCGTCGACGGGCCCAGCCGCAAGGTGGTCGACGCCATCGCGGCCACGCCCATCAATGCGGCGACGCACCGCCCGGTCAGCGATGTGCTCATCGAGTCGGTCGTCGTCGAGAAGCGCTGAGGCCTCGCCAATGTGCTGAGGGAACCATTTCGCCCCGCCCATCCGTAAGGATGAGCGGGGCGGTGTGTTGCTTCGTATGCCTTCACCGCCTTCGTACGGAGATTGAGGGGACCCCATGGACCAGGTGCCAGGCAGCCCGCAGCAACCCCAGGGCGCCTCAGGCCTGCCCGGCTGCTACCGGCATCCGGACCGCGAGACGGGCATCAGCTGCACCCGGTGCGAGCGGCCGATCTGCCCGGAGTGCATGGTCAGCGCTTCGGTGGGGTTCCAGTGCCCGACCTGTGTGCGGGAGGGGTCGGGGACGGGGCATGCGGCTACGGCGAATCAGCCGCGGACCATCACCGGCGGCACGGTCGCGGCGGACCAGAACCTGGTGACCAAGATCCTCATCGGGATCAACGCGGCGGTGTTCATCGCGGTCCTGGCGATGGGCGACGAGCTCGTCGACAAACTGGATCTGATCGGCCGTGCGCTGAACCAGAACCTGGAGATCGTCGGCGTCGCCGAGGGCCAGTGGTACCGGCTCTTCACCTCGATGTTCCTGCACCAGGAGATCTGGCACTTCGGCTTCAACATGCTCGGCCTGTGGTGGCTCGGCCAACCCCTGGAAGCCGCGCTCGGACGAGCCCGCTTCATCGCGCTCTATCTGGTCTCGGGCCTCGCCGGCAGCGCGCTCACCTACATGGTCGCCGCCCCCAACCAGCCCTCGCTCGGTGCCTCCGGCGCCATCTTCGGCCTCATGGGTGCCACCGCGGTCCTGATGCGCCGGCTCAGGTACGACATGCGGCCTGTGCTCATCCTGCTCGCGATCAACATGCTGTTCACCTTCACCATGAACGGCATCGCCTGGGAAGCCCACGTCGGCGGCCTCGTCGCCGGCGCCCTCGTCGCGTTCGGAATGGTGCACGCACCCCGCGAACGCCGCGCCCTCATCCAGTGGGGCACCTGCGCTCTCGTCCTGCTGCTCACCGTGGCCGTCATCCTGATCCGGACGTCCGAGCTCACCTGAGCGCGCAATTATCCACAGCGAGTGCCGGATCTTGTGCATTACGTGGGGAACGTACGTGCCCCTTGTCGCTGACCTGGGTTTGCCCAGCAAGGGCAAGGTGTGTAAGTGCCTGCGAATGGCCCACGGCAGTCGTACCGGCGTCAACCTCGGAAGAGTTATCCACAGATCTGCTGAGTAGTGTGCTTACTTATCCAGAGCTGTGGATCAGCCTGTGGATAACTCTATGGAGGGCTAGGGGCAGGGCTTGCGCTAGCGCAGTTCCTTGGGCGGTGTCCGCCGCGAGTCCACCTTCTCGATGCGCTCCAGCTCGCCCCACACGATGTACCGGTACTTCGACGTGTAGACCGGCGTGCAGGTCGTGAGCGTGATGTAGCGGCCGGGCTTCTTCACGCCCGACGCCTTCGGGACCGCGTTCAGGACGTCCACGTCGTACTTCGAGGTCTCGGGGAGCGTCTTGTAGACCTTGTAGATGTACCAGCGGTCCTTCGACTCGAAGACGATCGCGTCGCCGTGGTCGAGCTTGTCGATGTGGTGGAACTTGGCGCCGTGCCCGTCCCGGTGCGCGGCCAGCGTGAAGTTGCCGTTCTCGGCCTCGGGGAGCGCGGACTTGACCGGGTCCGTGTAGTACCCGGCGACACCGTTGTTGAGCGTCTTGAGATCGGTGCCCTTCTTGACCAGGATCTCGCCGCTCTTCATCGCCGGTACGTGCAGGAAGCCGATGCCGCCCTTGGTGTCCCGGGCGCCGGGGCCGCCGTCGTCGCGGCCGGCCCAGTCGTTGCGTACCGCGTCGCCCTGCTTCTGGGCCTCGCGGTCGGCGAGTACGTTCGTCCACCACAGCGAGTAGACGACGAACAGGCCGAGCACCAGGCCCGCGGTGATGAGGAGTTCGCCGAAGACCATGACCGCCGTGGCGATGGGTCCGCGGCCGCGGCGGGCCCGTGCGGGAGCCGAGCGCTGTGTCTGCTCCCCCTGGTCGGTGGCTACCACTGTCTCCCTGCCCCGTCGTCCCGCGCGCCTGAAGCGCCGGGTCTGCTGTGTGCCGTACGGCCGTACGCGATCTGCCGTATGAGATGTGCGGTCTATTCAACCAGCGCGCTGGGCTTGCCCTTGTCGCGAGGCCGCTCCTCGGCCAGCTGCCCCCAGACGATCATGCGATACGTGCTGGTGAACTCCGGTGTACACGTGGTCAGCGTGATGTACCGGCCCGGCTTGGTGAAGCCCGAACCCTTGGGGACCGGGTTCAGGACCGAGACGTTGTCGGGCGTCGTCTGCGGCAGGATGCTCGCCATCTTGTAGACGTAGTACGTGTTCTGCGTCTCGACCACGATCGGGTCGCCCGGCTCGAGCTTGTTGATGTAGCGGAACGGTTCGCCGTGGGTGTTGCGATGGCCGGCCACCGCGAAGTTGCCCTTCTTGTCCTCGGGCATCGCGGTCTTGATGCTCTCCTCGCCGTAGTGCCCGACCATGCCGCGGTCGAGCACCTTGGGCTTGCTGATGCCCTCGGCGATGGGCACGACCACGTCGAGCTTGGGGATGTGCATGAGGGCGAAGCCCTGGCCGGGCTCGAAGGCGCCGGGCTTGCCCTTGCCGTTCGCCCAGTTCTGCTCGATCTTGTTGCGCTCCGCGCCCGCCTGCTGGCCGGCGAGGATGTTCGTCCACCACAGCTGGTACGTGACGAACAGCAGCATCAGGACGCCGATGGTGATGAACACTTCGCCTAGTGCCCGGCTGGCGAGCACCGCGGGGCTCGGCCGCTTGGCGCGTTCGGCGCGGCGGGCCTCCAGGCGCGAGAGGCCCGGCACTTGGCGCTTCAGGGCCGCCCGCCGGGTGTCGGAGGTGCGCAGACCGACGGTCTCGTCGTCGCGGGGGCGTCCGGTGTCCGCGGCGGTGTGCCTCGGGTGCGGGTCGTCAGCGGTGTGGTGCCTCGGCCGCGGGTTGTCCGCGGTGGGCCGGCGCAGCCCGATCGTCTCGCCGGACACGGGCGGCGGCGCGGTGGCGCCCAGGCTCACGGTCTCACCGGAGACGGCCGGCATCGACTGCGTGTGGTCGTACATCGCCTCGTAGGCGGCGGCGTCCATGGGCGGCCGGTGGGCGGCGGCCTGGGATATCGGGTCCTGGTACGCGGGCGGCTGAGTGTCGTACGCGGGGTTCTGCGTGCCGCCGTACGCCTGGGAGTTGTCGTACGGGCTGTCGTACCCCGGGCCGTACGAGCTGTCGGACCCGGGGTCGTAAGCGGAGCCGTACGAAGAGCCGTCCGCCGAGGTGCCGTACGCCGCCCCCTCCGCGTACCCCGTCCCGTACGACGTGGGCCCCGGCCCCTGCTCCCCGTACCAGTCCCGCTGGTACCCCTGCGGGTCGTACCACTCCTCCTGCGGCTGGGCGGCGGGCGCCTCGGGCTGGGGAGCGGCCGTGCGGAACCAGGGCGAAGGGTGCCGGCCCGGCAGCGGATCGTTCAGCGGATCGTCGAGCCCGTCGACCGCGGCCTCGAACGAGGCACGGTCCCCGTACGCATCGTCATGCGGGGAACCGCCCTGTTCGGGACGCGTGGAGGTCACGCCGAGGCCCTGCCCACGACGGGTGCGAGGCCTTCCGAGCGGGCCACCGCCTCCGTGTCGCCGCACCGCACCAGCCAGTTGGCGAGCATCCGGTGGCCGTGCTCGGTCAGCACGGACTCGGGGTGGAACTGGACGCCCTCGACCGGAAGTTCGCGGTGGCGCAGGCCCATGATGATGCCGTCCTCGGTGCGCGCGGTGATCTCGAGCTCGGCCGGGAAGGCGGCCGGCTCGGCGGCGAGCGAGTGGTAGCGGGTGGCGGTGAACGGCGAGGGCAGCCCGGCGAAGACACCGGCGCCCTCATGCCGTACGAGCGAGGTCTTGCCGTGCAGCAGCTCCGGCGCGCGGTCCACGACGCCGCCGTACGCGACGGCCATGGACTGCATGCCGAGGCAGACGCCGAAGACCGGAACCCCGGTCGCGGCGCAGTGCTTGACCATCTCGATGCAGACACCGGCCTGTTCGGGCGCACCGGGTCCCGGCGACAGGAGCACACCGTCGAAGTTGTCCTGGGCGTGCGCCGTGGACACCTCGTCGTTGCGCACGACCTCGCATTCGGCGCCCAGCTGGTACAGGTACTGGACGATGTTGAAGACGAAGCTGTCGTAGTTGTCGACGACGAGGACGCGAGTGGTGCGCGAGGTCACAGGGCCACCGGTCCCACCGGGGCCACGGCCCTCATGCCTTCGTCGACCGTCACGTCATTGAACGGAAGCAGCGGCTCCGCCCACGGGAAGACGTACTGGAAGAGCAGGTAGACCACGCCGAGCACCAGCACGAGCGAGAGGAGTGCCTTCAGCCAGGCATTGCCCGGCAGCTGCCGCCAGATCCAGCCGTACATGCTGTCCCTTCCGTAGACGTACGCCCGTCCCTTCCGTTGACGTACGCCACCAGCCTAACGGCGCAGCGCCTCGGGTTTCCCGGCGTCCACAGGCTGAGTGGAATCAAGATGCGCCCAGACGATCAGCCGGTGGCTGTGCCCCCACTCCGGCTCACAGGTCGTCAGGGTGAGATACCGCCCAGGTCCGTCGAAACCGGACTTACGCGGCACCGGATCGATCACGGCCACGTCGCCGGGCAGCGTCTTGTACGGCTTGTTCGTGTCGATCCGGTAGGTGAACCAGGTCCGCCCGTCGTTCAGGACCACCGCATCGCCCTTGCGCAGCTTGGGGAAGTCCTTGAACGGGTCGCCGTACGTGCGCCGGTGGCCGGCCACCGCGAAGTTGCCCTTCTGGCCGAGCTGCGCGGTGCTCGCGTAGTGCCCGAGGCCCTTCTTCAAGGTGCCGGTCTTCGTGTTCTCCAGGACGGGCTTGGTCCAGTTGTCGCCGAGCCGCGGGATGTACATCACGGCGAACGGCCTGCCGTCCTCGTACGCCTCGGGCGGCGGCGGGTTCTCGTCGTCCGTCACCTCGCTGCTGCCGCCCGCGGCTTCGAGCTCCTCGCTGGTCATCGCGCCGTTCGCCCAGCGGTCGTTCAGCTGGTCGATCTGGCTGTCCATCGCGGCGTCGGCCTTGATGCCGGTCCAATAGAGGACATACGTCACGAACAGCACGATCAACGCACCGAAGGTGATGCACAGTTCGCTGAAGGTCCTGACGATCACTCGCACCGACACGGGCCGGTCCCTCCCCGACGGACGGCTACCTCGTTACTCGACTGGGCTCGCGTAATGGAGATCCACTGTGCCCGAGTAGCCGGGAAGAGTCACTGCTCCCGGATCGTCGACTTTCCAGCCGAGGCCGTACGCCTTCACGTAGAGCAGGTAGTTCTGGATCTCGGGGGAGGCGTTCAGCGCCTTCCTGAGCTTCCCGGGGTCGCCAACTGCCGTGATCTTGTACGGAGGTGAGTAGACGCGGCCCTGGAGGATCAGGGTGTTGCCGACGCAGCGCACAGCGCTGGTGGAGATGAGCCGCTGGTCCATGACCTGGATGCCCTCGGCGCCGCCCTTCCACAGGGCGTTGACGACGGCCTGGAGGTCCTGCTGATGGATCACCAGGTCGTTCGGGGACGGCTCGGGATAGCCGGGCAGCTTGGCCGTCGCGTCCGGCGGGGCGTCGGCCAGGGTGACGGAGACGGAATCGCCGCGCAGCTTCTTGGTGCCGGCTTCCTTCTCCAGGGCCTTGAGCTTGGCCTCCTCCTCGGCGGAGGCGCCGTTGTCCCGCGCGGCGAGCGCGTCCACATCGTCGCGCAGCGAACCGAGATCTTCTTCGAGCCGGCCATTTTTGTGGCTGCGCTCCTGAATCAGGTCGGAGAGCTTGAGCAGCGAGGCATCCGTACGGATATTGGTGCCTTTGGCGGTGTTGAAACTCGTGACGAAGATGAGTCCGGCGAGCGCGAAGACGCCTGCGGTGAGCACTCTCACCGGCCGCCGCCCCGATCGGCGGCCCTCGTCGGGGCTGTCGGCAGAATTGCTCAACGTACCCTTACTCCTTACGGCGCCGCGGAAGCACTACGCTAACGGACGCCCGGGGGAAGCAAGTGGTCCCCCATATGTGCCCCGCCCGCTCGGCGCGGCCAGCCACAACGTTCCCTGCGCGGCCACGCAGCGCATCGACAGGAGAGACCCTCGTGCCGAAGTCACGTATCCGCAAGAAGGCCGACTACACGCCGCCGCCGTCGTCGAAGCAGTCGACCGCCATCAAGCTGACCAACCGCAGCTGGGTCGCCCCGGTGATGCTGGCACTCTTCCTCATCGGCCTCGCCTGGATCGTGATCTTCTACGTCACGGACACCCGGCTGCCCATCGAGGCGCTCGGCAACTGGAACATCGTCGTGGGCTTCGGCTTCATCGCGGCGGGGTTCGGCGTCTCGACCCAGTGGAAGTAGCGCGCCGGACCGGCTGAAACGCGCGAAAGGGCCGGCCCCCTCCTTCTCGGAGGGGGCCGGCCCTTTGTCATGCGTCCTGCTCGCGCGTGCTACTCGTCCTCGCTGCGGCTGAGGCCGGACTGGCCGAAGATGCCGCCGTCGCCACCGCCGTCGCCACCGCCGTCGCCGCCGCCGTTGTTGCCGCCGCCACCGCCATCCGTGGTGGTCAGGGCGATCGCCGTGCCGGTCGGGACCTGCTGGCCCGCCGTGGGCTGGGAGATGACGACCCTGGCGTCGTCGTCCTGCGGGCCGGTGATCGCGCCCACCGTGAGGTTGGCTTCCTCGATCATCCTGCGCGCGTCCGAGAGCTTCTGGCCGGTCAGAGCGGGTACCGCGACCTGCTCCTGCGCCTTCGCCACCGTCAGCGTCACCGTGGAGTTCTTGTCCACCGGAGTGTTCGCGGTCGGGGTCTGGCTGGTGACCTGGTTCTCGGGGACGTCGCCGCGCGGCTCTTCGCGGACCTCGACGTTGAACCCGAGGTCCTCGAGGGCCTTGCGGGCCTGGTCGAGCTGCTGGCCGACCACGTTCGGAACGGTCTCCTGCGCCTTCTCCTTGGCGACCGTGAGCGTGATCTCCGAGCCCTTCTCGACCTCGGTGCCCCGGGTCGGGTCCTGCTCGAGGACGGTCCCCGGCTGCTCGCCCGAGACCTCCTTCTGCTTGACCGTCACCTCGAGCCCGTACTCATCGCCCGTGAGCTTGTCGCGCGCGTCATCGATGTTGTCACCGATCACGCTGGGCACGGAGACCTTGGGCGCACCCGTGGAGACGACCACGCTGATGGTGTCGCCCTTCTCGACCTTGCCGGACTTCGGGTCCTGGTCGCAGATCTGACCCTTGGGGTACTTTTCGCACTCCTTCTTGGTCGGATCGAGCTCGAGCCCCACGTTCGAGGCCTGCTTCTCGGCCGCATCCAGCGTCTGGCCCACGAAGGTCGGCACGTCGAAGGGCTTCTCGGTGTCCTTCCCGCTGAACACCACACGCCCGATCAGGATCGCGCCCACGAGCACGAGCACGCCCGCGAGCACGAGCAGGGCGGTCGAGGCCCCGCCCTTCTTCTGCCGGCGCCGGTCAGGGCGGTCGTCGTAGCCGTAGCCGCCGTCGTCCGGGTTCATCGGGGGCAGCATCGAGGTCTGCGGTCCGCCGCCGTTCTGCGGGCGGAGCATCGCCGTCTGCTGGTCGTCCGGGTGGCCGCCGTAGCCGACCGCGCCCATCGCCGCCGTGGCCGCGACCGGCTGACCGTCGAGGCAGGCCTCGATGTCGGCGCGCATCTCGTCGGCGGACTGGTAGCGGTAGTCGGGGTCCTTGGTCAGCGCGCGCAGGACGATGGCGTCCATCTCGGGCGTGATCTCGGAGTCGAAGACCGACGGGGGCTGCGGCTCTTCCCGTACGTGCTGATACGCGACCGCGACCGGGGAGTCCCCGACGAACGGCGGCCGTACGGTGAGCAGCTCGTAGAGCAGACAGCCGGTCGAATAAAGGTCACTGCGCGCGTCGACCTGCTCGCCCTTGGCCTGCTCCGGGGAGAGGTACTGGGCGGTGCCGATGACGGCGGAGGTCTGGGTCATCGTCATGCCGGAGTCGCCCATGGCGCGGGCGATGCCGAAGTCCATCACCTTGACCTGGCCGTTGCGCGTCAGCATGACGTTCGCGGGCTTGATGTCGCGGTGGACGATGCCGGCGCGGTGCGAGTACTCCAGGGCCTGCAGGATGCCGACGGTCATCTCGAGCGAGCGCTCGGGCAGCAGCTTGCGCCCGGAGTGCAGCAGCTCGCGCAGCGTCGAGCCGTCGACGTACTCCATCACGATGTACGGGATGGAGACCCCGTCGACGTAGTCCTCGCCGGTGTCGTAGACCGCGACGATCGCCGGGTGATTGAGCGAGGCGGCGGACTGGGCCTCACGGCGGAACCGGGCCTGGAACGACGGGTCGCGGGCGAGATCCACCCGGAGCGTCTTCACGGCGACGGTGCGGCCGAGGCGGGAGTCATGCGCGAGGTAGACCTCGGCCATGCCACCACGGCCGAGCACCTGGCCCAGCTCGTACCGGCCGCCGAGGCGACGCGGCTCTTCCATAGCTACCTACCAGCCCTCTCCGTCAGTCCCGACCGCACCCATGTGTGGTCCGGCGGTGTGCTGTCCCGGCATACCGTACCGGCCCGCTCTGGCATGATCTGGCCGCAGCGGTGGTCTGATACAGGACCGGTACCGCAGTGACCGGCGTCACTTGCTCCCGTTGAGAACCGCCTGCATCACGTTCTTCGCGATCGGGGCGGCGAGACCGCCACCGGAGATGTCCTCGCGGTGGGCGTCGCTGTCCTCGACCACCACGGCCACCGCCACCGGCGAACCATCCGCCGTCTTCGCGTAGCTCAGGAACCACGCGTACGGCTTCTCGCTGTTGTCGATGCCGTGCTGGGCGGTACCGGTCTTGCCGCCGACCGTGGCGCCCGGGATCTGGGCGCTGGTGCCGGTGCCGGACTTGACGACGGTCTCCATCAGGTCCTGCAGCTTCTGCGCGTTCTCCCCGGTCAGCGGGCGGCTCAGCTCCCTGGGGCTGTGCCGCTCGATCGTGTCCAGGCCGGGCGACTTCAGCTCGCTGATCATGTACGGCTCCATCAGCCGCCCGTCGTTGGCGATCGCCGAGGCGACCATGGCCATCTGAAGCGGGGTGGCCGCCGTCTCGAACTGGCCGATGGACGACAGCGCGGTCTGCGGCCGGTCCATCTCCTTGGGGAAGTTGGACGCGGTGGCGCGGACCGGGACGAACTGCTCCTCGTTGAAGCCGAACTGCTCCGCGGTCTCGAGCATCTTCTCCTTGCCGAGATCCGAACCGATCTTGCCGAAGACGGTGTTGCAGGAGATCCGCAGCGCCTCGCGCAGCGAACCGTCCTTGCAGGAGGGGTAACTCCCCTCGTTCTTCAGCTCGGTCCTCGTGTCCGGCATGGTCCAGGGCAGCGGCGACTCGGTCTTCTCGTCGGGGTCCGTGTAGAGCCCGTGCTCGAGCGCGGCCGCGGCGGTGACCACCTTGAACGTCGAACCCGGCGGGTACGTCTCGCGCAGCGCCCGGTTGAGCAGCGGCTTGTTCTTGTCGCTCTCGAGCGACGTCCAGGCCTTCTCGTCGTCCTTGCTGTTGCCGGCGAAGACCGAGGGGTCGTACGACGGGGTCGAGGCGAGCGCGAGAATCGCGCCGGTCGACGGGTCGATCGCGGCGACGGCGCCCTTCTTGTTGCCGAGACCCTCGAACGCGGCCTTCTGCGCGGCCCCGTTCAGCGTCGTGACGACGTTGCCGCCCTCCTTCTTCTTGCCGGTCACCATGTCGAGGGTGCGGCGGAAGAAGAGCCGGTCGTCGTTGCCGGTGAGGATGCCGTCCTCGAGCGACTCGATCTGGGTGGCACCGTAGGCCTGCGAGGCATAGCCGGTCACCGGCGCCCACATCTCGCCGTTCTTGTACGTCCGCTTGTACGCGAAGTCGCTGCCGGTGGTCCGCTCGGAACCGGTGATCGTCTTGCCGTCGACGATGATGTCGCCGCGCTCCTGCGCATAGCGCTCGATGAGCACGCGCCGGTTCTTCTCATGCGTGCGCAGCTCGTCGGCCTTGACGTACTGGAGCCAGTTGTCGCGGATGAGCAGGGCGAGCACGAGCAGACCGCAGAACAGGGCGATCCGCCGCAGGGGCTTGTTCACGGGCGTACTACCTGCGTCATTTCGGCGTCGGGGCTGGCGGGGGCGGCGGGTGCGGGCCGGCGGGCGGTGTCGCTGATCCTGATCAGGATGGCGATCAGCGCCCAGTTGGCGATCACCGAGGAACCACCGGCCGCGAGCCACGGCATGGTCATACCGGTCAGCGGGATGAGGCCCATGACACCGCCGGCCACCACGAAGATCTGCAGCGCGAAGGCGCCGGACAGGCCCGCGGCGAAGAGCTTGCCGAACGGGTCGCGTGCGGCAAGGGCCGTCCGTACGCCGCGCTCGATGATCAGGCCGTAGATGACCAGGAAGGCCATGACGCCGGCCAGGCCGAGCTCCTCGCCGACGGTGGCGAAGATGAAGTCGGCGTTGGCGGCGAAGCCGATCAGGTCGGAGTTGCCCTGGCCGAGGCCCGTGCCGAGCACGCCGCCGGAACCGAAGGCCATGATCGACTGGCCGATCTGCTCACAGGCGCCGGAGGTCGTGTAGCAGCCGAAGGGGTCGAGCCAGGCGTCCACACGCGCCTGTACGTGGCCCGCGGTCGAGGCCACGGCGACCGCGCCGACCGCCGACATCAGCAGACCGATCACGATCCAGCTGGTGCGCTCGGTGGCGACGTACAGCATCACGACGAACATGCCGAAGAACAGCAGCGACGTACCGAGGTCGTTCTCGAAGACCAGGATGAGCAGGGACACCGCCCAGATCACCAGGATCGGGCCGAGGTCGCGGCCGCGCGGCAGGTACAGGCCCATGAAGCGGCGGCTGGCGAGCGCGAGGGCGTCGCGCTTGACCATCAGATAGCCGGCGAAGAAGACCGCGATGACGATCTTCGCGAACTCACCGGGCTGGATGGAGAATCCGCCGATCCGGATCCAGATCTTCGCGCCGAAGACGTCCGTGCCCAGGCCCGGCACCAGCGGCAGCAGCAGCAGGATCATCGCCGCGACCATCGAGATGTACGTGAAGCGCTGCAGGATCCGGTGGTCCTTGAGCAGCAGCAGGACGCCGACGAACAGCGCGATGCCGACCGCCGAGTACATCAGCTGGTTGGGGGCCGCCGGGTTGAACGCGCCGAACGCGTTCTTCTGCAGCTGCTGCAGCCGCTGCGACTGGTCGAGGCGCCAGATGAGCACCAGACCGAGGCCGTTGAGCAGCGTCGCGAGCGGCAGCAGCAGCGGATCGGCGTACGGCGCGAACTTGCGCACCACGAGGTGCCCGACGGCGGCGAGCAGACCGAGGCCGAGGCCGTAGCCGATCATGCCGGTGGGCATCGTCCCGTCGATCGCGAGCCCGACATTGGCGTACGCGAAGATCGGGATGAGCACGGCGAAGACGAGCAGACCCAACTCGGTGTTGCGTCTGCTCGGGGCGCCGATCGCGCCGATGGTCGAAGTGTGTGTCGTACTGCTCATGAGTAGGCGGGGCCCCCAGTGCCCCTAATTCTTGTCGCAGTTGCCGACCAGCTGCTGCTCCTCCTCGGAGAGGCTGGGGCCGGGCGTGGGTGAGGGCGCCTTGTTCGCGCTCTGGCTCTTGGTACCGCCGTCGGTACCGCCGGCTTCGCCCTCGCCGGTGCGCGCGTTGTTCTCGTCCTCGGCCTTGCGCTGTGCTTCCTGCTTCTTGCAGGCGGACGCCTGGGTGCCGAGATCCTTGATCTTGTTGTTGGCCTCGGTCAGACCGCCCGCGGCGATCGTCGCCTCGACCTGCTTGCGCTGGTACGGCGGCAGGTACTTCAGCTCGATCTCCGGGTGGTCCTTCTCCACCTTGGACAGGCTGACCCAGGCCAGGTCCTGGCTGATGCCGCGGTACAGCGCGACATGACCCTCGTTGGCCCCGACGTAGTACTGCGTCTGGGTCCAGCGGTGGCCCGCGTACAGACCGCCGCCGATGACGCCGAGCACGATGACGAGGAAGAGCGATCTCTTGATCCACTTCCCGCGGCCGCCGCGCTTGACGAAGTCCTCGTCGCTGTACGCCCCGAAGCCGTCCTCGGGGGCATACGCGTCCTGCTCCCCGGATCCGGGCGGCCCGAAGCCGCCGCCCGAAGGCTGCGGGGGAACCGGACGGCCGAGGCTCGCGGCGCGGCCCGCGGGGGTCTGCATGGCCCCGTTGTCCTGCAACTGCTGCTGGTTCTCGGCCACGGCGCCCACGACGACGGGGGTGTCCGTGATGTGCCCGGCGAGGGTGTCGTTGCCGTCGATGTCGAGGACGTCGGCCACGATGCACGTGATGTTGTCGGGACCGCCGCCGCGCAGCGCGAGCTGGATCAGCTCCTGCACGGTGGCCTGCGGGCCCTGGTAACTCGCCAGGGTCTCCTCCATGGTCTGGTGCGAGACCACACCGGAGAGACCGTCGGAGCAGATCAAGTAGCGGTCGCCTGCGCGCACTTCACGGATCGACAGGTCGGGCTCGACGTGGTCGCCGCTGCCGAGCGCGCGCATCAGGAGCGAGCGCTGCGGGTGCGTGGTCGCCTCGTCCTCGGTGATCCGGCCCTCGTCGACGAGCCGCTGCACCCAGGTGTGGTCCTGCGTGATCTGCGTCAGGACGCCGTCGCGCAGCAGGTACGCACGCGAGTCGCCGACGTGCACGAGACCGAGCCGCTGACCGGTCCACAGCAGGGCGGTGAGCGTGGTGCCCATGCCCTCGAGCTGCGGGTCCTCCTCGACCATCACGCGCAGCTGGTCATTGGCCCGCTGCACGGCGTCGCCGAGTGAGGTCAGGATGTCGGAGCCCGGGATGTCGTCGTCGAGCGCCACGATCGTGGAGATGACCTCGGAGGAGGCCACCTCGCCGGCGGCCTGGCCGCCCATGCCGTCGGCGATGGCGAGGAGGCGGGGACCGGCGTAACCCGAGTCCTCGTTGCCCTCGCGGATCATGCCTTTATGCGATCCGGCGGCAAAGCGCAGTGACAGACTCATGCGCACCTGCCCCGTCGACTCAGACTCCGGGTACATCCGCACAGCGCCCACCCTCCGGTCGGGAGCGCGCTCAGACCCGCGGTGCGGGTCTGGTCGGCTCGCTCGCTCCGCTCGCTCATTCTCGTACTACTTCCGCAGCTCGATGACGGTCTTGCCGATGCGGATCGGCGCGCCAAGCGGGATCGGCGTCGGGGTGGTCAGACGGGTCCGGTCGAGATAGGTGCCGTTGGTGGACCCGAGATCCTCCACGATCCACTGGCCGCCCTGGTCCGGGTAGATCCTGGCATGCCTGCTCGACGCATAGTCGTCGTCCAGCACGATCGTCGAATCGTGCGCACGGCCCAGCGTGATCGTCTGGCCCTGGAGCGCGACGGTGGTGCCGGACAGGGTGCCCTCGGATACGACGAGCTTGCTCGGCGCACCCCGGCGCTGGCGGCCGCCGCCGCTCTGCTGGCGCGGCGGCGTGGGAGCGGCTTGCTGCCGGCCCTGAGCCGGGCGCGCGTCGGCCCCCCGCCGCGCACCGCGCTGCGTGACTCGCGTGCCGAACAGGTCGCTGCGGATGACCTGGATGGCCACGAACACGAACAGCCACAGGACTGCCAGAAAACACAGCCTCATGACCGTCAGGGTCAGCTCTGACATTGCCCCCGCTTCACCCTTCGGCTTGTCGGTAAATGATCGTCGTATTGCCCACGACGATCCGCGAGCCGTCGCGGAGCGTAGCGCGGGTGGTGTGCTGCCCGTCTACCACGATGCCGTTGGTAGACCCGAGATCCTGGATCGTCGAGGGCGTTCCGGTCCGGATCTCACAGTGCCGGCGCGAGACGCCGGGGTCGTCAATCCGTACATCCGCCTCGGTGCTCCGGCCGAGGACCAGAGTGGGGCGGGAGATCTGATGGCGCTGGCCGTTGATCTCGATCCAGCGCCGCGTCTGGGCGCCGGGAAGCGGGCCCGCCCCGCCCTGCTGGGGGCGTGCGGGCGCCGGTCCGCGACCGCCGCCGGGAGGCGGGGCCGCGGGCATCGGAGGGGCGGCGGCCGGCGGGTAGCCGTAGCCACCCTGGCCGCCCTGGGGTCTGGCCGGCGGTGCGGGGGCCGCCGGAGCGGGGCCCGCCTGCGAGGTGCTGGACGCCAGCGTGCGGCTGCGTACGCGGTACAGACCCGTGTCCAGGTCGTCGGCCTTCTCCAGGTGCACCTTGATCGGGCCCATGAAGGTGTAGCGCTGCTGCTTCGCGTAATCGCGCACCATGCCGGACAGCTCGTCGCCGAGCTGGCCCGAGTAGGGGCTCAGCCGCTCGAAGTCGGGCGGGCTGAGCTCCACGATGAAGTCATTGGGTACGACGGTCCGCTCGCGGTTCCAGATCGTCGCGTTGTTGTCGCACTCGCGCTGCAGGGCGCCTGCGATCTCGACCGGCTGGACCTCGGACTTGAACACCTTGGCGAAGGTGCCGTTGACCAGACCTTCGAGTCGCTGCTCGAACTTCTTCAGGACTCCCATGGGGCACCTCCTCCGTCGTTGCCGTCCTGGTACTGCTTACTGATCGTATCCACGCGCCGGGAAATCGGCTGGTTCCCCTTCTCTGCCCTGCGCAGGGGTGTCGCCTCTCACAACGGCCGGGGCCGCCGGTTGGTGCCACGTCTGCGCGACTGCGTATCCCCGCCTCTCCACGGATCGTAGAGGGGGGTCCCAGACAGTGTCCCGCACTCGTGAAGCTCCCCTTCGGGGTGGACGGACGAGGACGTACGAACGTGGGGCGCGGGCAGTCCACAGAAGGCAGGTGCCCGCCCAAAGGGATGTGAACCCACCCTGTCCGGCGTGCTAATCTTCAGATGTCGCCAGGCGCTCCCCAGGGAGCGAGAAGCCAGACGGCAACACCCATGCGCGGGTGGCGGAATAGGCAGACGCGCTGGATTCAGGTTCCAGTGCCCGAAAGGGCGTGGGGGTTCAACTCCCCCCTCGCGCACCAGTCGGGAAGCCCGGCATCGTGATCACGATGCCGGGCTTCTTGCTGTGTCCGCGTATGCCTTGGGTGTGGGGCTTGTCACGTGGGGCTTTGTCGTCCGCGGGTGCGGGTGGGGCTTGTCACGGAGCGGGGCGGGATCCCGAACGGGTGCCTACGGCAGAGCGGCACCCCAAGGCGGCCTTTAGGTTTCGCATATGGGACATTTTTCACTCCGCGCCTCTCTCGCGAAGACGACCTGAGCGGCCATGGGCGTCATCAAGGACCATCCGGAATTCGCGCTCTTCATCTCCCTCGCCCTGGGCTATCTCGTGGGCAAGATCCGGGTCGGACCCCTCACCCTGGGCGGCATCTGCGGCACGCTGATCGTGTCCCTGCTGATCGGGGCGTGGACCAAGGCCTCGGTGTCCGGTGATGTGAAGACCGTGTTCTTCGCGCTGTTCATCTTCGCGCTCGGCTACATGGCCGGGCCCCAGTTCTTCGCGAACCTGAACCGCAAGAGCCTGCGCTTCTTCGCGCTGTGCGCCATCGAGGTCGTCTGCGTCCTGGCCATCGCCATCGGCCTGGCCAAGGCGTTCGACCTGGACGTCGGTACGGCCTCCGGCATCCTCGCCGGCGCCGCCACCGAGTCCGCGGTCGTCGGTACGGCCACCGAGGCGATCGGCAAGCTCGACGGGCTGACCCCGGACCAGATCACCCAGTACCAGGGGCATGTGGCCACCGCGTACACCGTCTGCTACCTCTTCGGCCTGGTCACGATCGTCCTCTACACCAGCCAGATCATGCCGAGGCTGCTGCGGACCGATCTGCGGGAGGCCTCGCGCGAACTGTGGGAGCGGATGCGCGGCGGCTCCGGGACGCTCGAGCACGATGAGCGGCCCGCTCTGCCGGGTCTGGTCGGGCGTACCTATCTGGTGACCGCCGGGGACGGCCGTACGGTCGGTGACCTGGAGCAGGCCATGGGCGGCCGGGTCACCGTCGAGCAGATCAAACGGGGCAGCAAGGTGCTCACCCCGTCCCCCGAACTCGAGCTGACGCTGTCCGACCTGGTCCTGATCGTGGGACGGCGGGCCAATGTCATCGACGCCGGACGCGAGGTCGGCGTGGAGACGCCCGGCGTGCCCGGTCTCGACTCCCCGCTGGCCACGACCCAGGTCGCCGTCACCGACAAGGCGGCCGAGGGCAAGGACATCGACCAACTGCAGCTGGACCACCCGGAGTTCATCAAGGGCGGCGTCTACGTCACGGAGGTGCTCCGCGGCGACCAGGTGATGCCCGCGAACGGGGACACCGTGGTGCACCGGGGCGATGTGCTGACGCTGACGGGTGCCCGCTCGGGTCTCGGCAAGCTGACCGACAAGCTCGGCGCGGTCGTCAAGAACGACGCGACCGACTTCATCTATCTGGGTCTCGGTATCGCGGTCGGTTCGCTGATCGGGCAGATCGTGGTCAAGTTCGGCGATGTGCCGATGTCGCTCGGCACCGGCGGCGGCTGTCTGATCTCGGGCCTGCTCTTCGGCTGGTTCCGCTCCCGCAAGCAGACCTTCGGCGCGTTCCCGCCGCAGGCCGCGACCACCATCAAGGACATGGGCCTGGCGGTCTTCATCGCCTGCACCGGCCTGGTGTCCGGGCCGCAGGCCGGGCCGCTGCTCAAGGAGTACGGGGCGCTGCTGCCGTTCGCCGGGATCGCGATGGTCCTGATCCCCGCCACGATCTCGCTGATCGTCGGCCGCAAGCTCATGAAGATCGAGACCCCGCTGCTGCTCGGCGCCATCGCGGGCCAGCAGTGCTCCACGCCTGCGATCACGGCGATCACGCAGACGGCACAGAGTTCCGTGCCGATGCTCGGCTACACGATCACGTACGCGCTCTCGAACTTCCTGCTGCCCCTGACCGGTCCGGTACTCGTCGGGATTCTCGGTGCCTAGCGGCAAGGGGGCATGCGTGGTGGCTTGCGGCGAGGGAGACGCGTCATGATCGATTTCCTCAACCGGAACATCTTCCAGCCCCATCCGGAGCTGCTGGTGTTCCTCACGGTCGCGATCGGCTTCCTGTTCGGGAAACTGCGCTACAAGGCGATCGCACTCGGTGCGGTCACCGGCTGTCTGATCGCCGGGCTGCTGCTCGGCGCGCAGCTCAAGGTGACGATCGACGGCACGGTGAAGAACCTGTTCTTCACGATGTTCCTGTTCGCCCTCGGCTACCGGGTCGGGCCGCAGTTCTTCCAGGGTTTGAAGAAGGACGGCGTTCCGCAGGTCATCAACGCCGTGGTGGTCTGTGTGACCGGCCTGTTGGTGTCCTGGGGCTTCGTCTCGATGCTCGGATACGGGCCGGGCCTGAGCGCCGGATTCCTCGGCGGGGCGCTGACGCAGTCCGCCGTCATCGGTGTCGCACAGGACGCCATCAGCAACCTGCCGGGTCTGTCGGCCGACCAGATCAAGGACGAGCAGAACCTCGTCGCCGTCGGTTATGCCGTCTGCTACCCGCTGGGCACCATCCTGTGCGCGCTCCTGCTCGCCAACATCCTGCCCCGGCTCTACCGCAGGAACCTGGCCGCCGAATCCGCCCAGCTGGCCGCGGAGTTGGACGTACCGGCCGGGAACCCCGATCTCAGCGAGGGCTACTACGAGGTGGTCCTGCGCGCGTACACCGTGCAGCGGCCCGATGTGGTCGGCCGTACGGTCCAGGACTTCGAGAGCCAGCAGAAGGAGCTGGGCCGGCGCATCTACCTCACCAATGTGCGGCGCGACGGCAAGGTCCTCGAGCACGACCAGCAACTCGTGCTCCAAGAGGGCGACATCGTCGCCGTCAGCGCGCTGCGCGGCGATCTGGTCACCTATGACGCGCGGACGCATATCGGCGCCGAGGCCGATGACGCGGAGCTGCTCGGCTACCAGACCGAGACGCTGCATGTGATCGCCTCGGAGAAGGAGCAACTGGGCAAGACCGTCGCCGAGTTGCGGGCCGAGCCGTTCATGGTCGGCGTCTACATCGACAAGCTGTACCGCTCGGGCTCGGAATTCCCGTACCGGCTCTCCACGAAGATCGAACGCGGCGACACCCTGATCCTCACCGGCCCCAGGCGGCTGGTCGATCCGGCGGGTGCGGCGATCGGCAAGCCGGTGCCCACCTCGTTCGCCACCGACATGATCTGGGTGGGCCTCGGGATCTTCCTCGGCGGCTGCATCGGCATCCCCGCGCTCACGGCGGGAGGTGTGCCGATCTCGCTGTCCACCTCGGGCGGTGCGCTGATCATGGGCCTGGTCTTCGGCTGGATCCGCGGCAAGTACCCGACCTTCGGCAACGTACCGCCGGGTGCCCAGTGGTTCATGGACACGCTCGGGCTCTGTCTGTTCATCGCCGTCGTCGGCCTGAACGCCGGACCGAGCTTCACCTCCGGCCTGGCCACGGCCGGCTGGGGACTGCTGGTCTGGGGCGCCGTCGCCACCCTGATCCCGCTGCTCGTCGGCTTCCTGGTCGGCCATCACATCCAGAAGATCCGGTTCCCGATCCTGATGGGCGTCCTGGCCGGCGGCCAGACCACCACGGCCGCGATCGGGGCCGTCAACGAACAGTCACGGTCCCAGGTGCCGACGCTCGGCTACACGGTCCCGTACGCCATCGGCAATGTGCTCCTGACCATCTGGGGCGCCGTCATCGTCCTCCTGCACCACTGACCCTCACGGAACTTCCAGGGAGCCGTCATGCCCAAGACCACCTTCACGCGCGAGGAGATCCAGTCCTTCGCCCAGCTCAGCCCGTTCGAGCTGAAGGACAAGTTCATCCAGATCGCGCAGGCCGTCCAGGAGGACAAGCCCGGTCAGAAGGAGAAGTCCTCCGCGCAGATGCTCAACGCCGGCCGCGGCAACCCGAACTGGATCGCCTCGGGCCCCCGCGAGGCGTTCTTCGCGCTCGGCTACTTCGCGCTCTCGGAGTCCAAGCGGGTGTGGAGCGCGGACAACCTCGGGGGGATGCCGGAGAAGGGCGACATCGGCAAGCGCTTCGACCGCTGGCTGCGCGCCAACCCCGAACTGCCCGGCACGGAGATGCTGGAGGCCTGCGTGGAGAAGGCGGTCGAACGCTTCGGGTTCGACAGGGACGCCTTCCTGCACGAGCTCGCCGACTCCATCGTCGGCGACAACTACCCGGTCCCCGACCGGATGCTGGTGCACGCCGAGCAGATCGTCCGTGGCTACATCGGCGACGAGATGTTCGACAAGAGGCCCCCGGCGGACAACAACCTGAGCCTGTTCGCCACCGAGGGCGGCACCGCCGCGATGTGCTACATCTTCGACTCGCTGATGAAGAACGGGCTGTTGAAGAAGGGCGACAAGATCGCCCTGCTGACGCCGGTGTTCACGCCGTATCTGGAGATCCCGGAACTCGACACGTACGAGTTCGAGGTCGTGCACGTCTCGGCGAGCATGTTCGCCGAGACCGGGGTGCGTGAATGGCGCTATCCCACCGAAGAGGTCGCCAAGCTGGAGGACCCGGCCATCAAGCTGGCCTGCATCGTCAACCCCTCCAACCCGCCCTCCCTGGCGATGAGTCAGCGCGTGATCGACCAGATCAAGGACATCGTCGCCACCAAGAACCCCCACCTGCTCCTCGTCACCGACGACGTCTACGGCACCTTCGTCGAGGGTTTCCGCTCCATCGCCGCGGACCTCGCCCGCAACACCCTGCTCGTGTACTCGTACTCCAAGCACTACGGCTGCACCGGCTGGCGGCTCGGAGTGATCGGCCTGCACGACGACAACGTGATCGACGAGATGATCGCGAACCTCCCGGCGCAGGAGAAGGCGCGCCTGGCCAAGAGGTACGGGACGCTGACGCTGGAGCCGGAGAAGATCCGGTTCATCGACCGGCTCGTCGCCGACTCCCGGCAGGTCGCCCTCAACCACACCGCGGGTCTCTCGCTGCCGCAGCAGGTGCAGATGGTGCTGTTCTCGCTCTTCGACATGCTCGACGAAGGGCAGGCGTACAAGCTCAAGGTCCGCTCCATCGTGCAGCAGCGCCTCGACCTGCTGCTCGAAGGCGCCCAGATGAAGATCAGCGAGGACGCGCAGCGCGCCGGCTACTACATCGAACTCGATCTGCTCGCCGAGGCGGAGCGCACGCAGGGCAAGGAGTTCGCGGACTTCCTCGAGAAGAACTACGAGCCCGTCGACCCGCTGTTCCGGCTCGCCGAGCAGACCCATGTCGTGCTGCTCAACGGCGGCGGTTTCGACGGCCCGGAGTGGTCCGTGCGGGTCTCTCTGGCCAACCTCGACGATCTGGACTACCTGAAGATCGGGCACCATCTGCGGGCGATCTTCGATGACTACATTGCGGAGTGGCGGGCTTCGAAGGGGTAAGTCTGGCTTTTCGTACGGTGAGTTGGGGCCCGTGGCCGGGAGGCGCGGGCCCCTTCGCGTGCCGGGTGCGGCAGTTGCGGGGGAGCCGAGGGGCGGCAGTTGTGGAGGGTGCAGGCGGAGTTATCCACAGGCTCTGACGAGCTCGGGCGAGGCAGCGTACGGTCTGGGGCAGTCGATGTCCGCGCACGGCGGACCTGGGAGAACGGGGAGGCCGTCGTGGGCGAGACCGAGGCGATCGTGCAGCAGCGGAAGGCGCGGGTGCCGGCGCAGGAAGCAGCTGTGGGCGTGCGGATTCCGAGCGTGCAGGGCTTCGCGCAGTGGGCGGCCGAGGAGCCGCCCAAGCGCCGGGGGAAGGCGCTGCGGGAGCGCATAGGACGGTCCGCGCATGCCGAGTTCACCGCGGACCCGGGCCGGCCCGACGCGGTCTCGGCCGTCGAGGAGTCCAGCGCCGGCCGGATCCCCGGGCTCACCCCGCTGCGGGTGGGACGGATGTCCGCGAACCCCTTCGCGTTTCTGCGCGGCTCCGCCGGACTCATGGCGTACGACCTGGCCCGCACCCCGGTGACCGGCATCGGCGCGCAGATCTGCGGCGATGCGCACGCGGGGAACTTCGGGTTGTACGGGGACGCGCGCGGCGGACTCGTCATCGACCTCAATGACTTCGACGAGACGGTGGTCGGCCCTTGGGAGTGGGATCTGAAGCGGCTCGTCACCTCGCTCGTGGTGGCGGGGCGCGTGGCCGGGGTGGGCGAGGACACCTGCCGTGAGGCGGCGGCGGACGCGGCGGGGGCGTACCGGCGCACGATGCGGCTGATGGCGAAGCTGCCCGCCCTCGAGGCATGGCATGCGATCGCCGACGAGGAGCTGGTCTCGCACACCGACGCCCACGACCTGCTCGGCACCCTGGAGCGGGTCTCCGAGAAGGCACGGCGCAACACCAGCGGGCGCTTCGCGGCCAAGTCCACCGAGACCCTTGAGGACGGCAGCCTGCGCTTCGTCGACGCGGAGCCGGTGCTGCGGCGGGTGCCGGACGCGGAGGCCGCGGCGGTGGCGGCCTCGCTCGAGGAGTACGTGACCACGCTGGGCGAGGACCGGCTGCCGCTGCTCGCCCGGCACGCGATCCAGGACGTGGCGTTCCGCGTGGTGGGCACCGGGTCGGTCGGCACCCGTTCGTACGTGGTGCTGCTGCAGGACCACCGGGGCGAGCCGTTCGTCCTGCAGGTGAAGGAGGCCCGCCCGTCGGCGCTCGCCCCGCACCTGCCGGTGGCCGGCTTCAAGGCGCCAGAGGCGGGGCACGAGGGCCGTCGCGTCGTCCTCGGCCAGAAGCGGATGCAGGTGGTCAGCGACATCCTGCTCGGCTGGACCACCGTCGAGGGACGTCCTTTCCAGGTACGGCAGTTCAGGAACCGCAAGGGCAGCGTCGACCCGGCCGAACTCGCCGCCGACCAGCTGGACGACTACGGCCGGATGACCGGCGCCCTGCTGGCCCGCGCCCATGCGCACGGCGCAGACCCGCGGCTGATCTCGGGCTACTGCGGCAAGACGGAGGAACTGGACGAGGCCATGGCCGCTTTCGCGGTGGCGTACGCAGACCGCACAGAGGCGGACCACGCGCTCCTGGAGACGGCGGTGCGGGAGGGGCGGGTCGAGGCTGAGGTGGGGGTTTGAG
>NZ_JAAKZW010000097.1 GCF_011044995.1 Streptomyces mesophilus
GGCGCGGGCGCCGGCGGCGGCGTGCCCGGGCCGGGGGCGGTGGAGGCGGGCGGCGGCGTGGCCTGACCCGGCTGCTGGGGCTGCTGCTGCGGGTAGCCGTACGACGGATCCGGTCCGCCTATGGCCGGCGAGACGGCGGTCGGCGGCAGCTGGCTGCCGCCCGACATCAGCGCGGTCTTGGCCTCGGGCGCGGCCGCGGACGGCGGGGTCTCGGAGTCGTCGTCCGAACCCGACAGCGGCGGGGCGAACATCGTCGCGGGCTGGTCGGCACCGTTGGTGTCGGTACCGGCCCACGGCGTCGCGCTCTCGGGCGCGGCGGGCGCCGCACCTCCCGCGCTCGGCCAGGCCGTGCCACCGGCCGGAGCACCCGAACTGCCGCTCTGCGCACGGTCGTCGGCGGAGGCGGCAGCCGGCGCGGGGGCGGGCGCAGGAGCCGGAGCGGGCGTCGGGGCGGGCGCGGGAATCGGCGACGGCGCCGCAGGGGCGGCCCCGATCCCCGGCCCCGTACCGCCGGAAGAACCGGAAGACCCGGAGGAGTCCGAAGAGACGGACGAAGCAGAAGAAGCCGAGGACGCGGACGCCCCTGGACCCGCACCCGCACCCGCGTCCCGCCGGTCCGGAATCCCCATCCGGTCCGCCGCCTCCTGCAACCACTCCGGCGGAGTCAGCAGGAAGGAGGTCTGATTGAGGTCGACCCGCTCGGGCTTCGCGGGTTCGGCGGCAGCCGCCCCCGCGTCGACGGCGCCGTACTCCTCCTCGTACCGCCGGATCACCTCACCCACCGGCAGCGAAGGCCACAGCGTCGCCTCGCCGCTGTCGCGGGCGATGACGAGCCGCTGCCGGCCGCCGTCGAGCCGCGGACCGTCCTCACGGTCCTCCGCCCACACGACGAAACCGAGGTCGAACTCCCGCACCCGCACCTCACGATGCTGGTACGCGGGCACATCGCCGTTGATCCACTCTTCCGCGCGCTCCTGCGCCTGCGCGAAGGTCACCATCGGAAGGTCACTCCCCCACCGGGACGGCGCGCGCGAAGCCGCCGTCCACCATCAGGTTGGCCACGGTCTCCAGCTCGGGCGGATTACCCGCGAGCCGCGCCAGAAATGCGTCGAAGTCCTCACCGCACGGCAGCAGCAGCCGCTGTACGCGTTCGGCGACCGACCAGGAGGCCGTCTCGCCGCTGTCCCGTGCGTCGTCGTACGCGCAGAACCAGACCGAACCGGCCCGCTCACCCTTCACCTTCACCGCGAGGATGCCGCCCTGCACGAACGCCACCCCCAGGTAGTCCTTGGTGAGGTGGTCGCGCAGACACTTGTTGATGTAGACGAGGTCATTGACCGCCGCCTCGTCGCGGACCGTGAAGAACGGCTGGTCGATCAGCAGCCCCAACTCGGCATCCAGCGCGGCACCCACGGGCGCGCAACCGCCGGCCGCCTTCAGGAACGCGCGATACGCGCCCGGCAGCCGATACCCCAAGTCCTCTTCTACGCCAAGGAGTTGCTGCTCCGTCACCGCCACCGACGCCTTCGGCAGACCGAAGTGCGAGGGCCGGGTCTCCTGCAACGGACGCGTACCGCGCTTGTTCTGGTCGACATCCGCCGTGGCCAGACCGCCGTGGTGGCGAAGGAGCGCCTTGACCTCGACGGGGACCAGTTCGAGCCGGCGCGTGCCCGGCACGTGGTGCCAGGTCCAGCCGTGCGGGGTCGCCACCGCCGGGATCGTGTCCCACAGGTCATGCCCCTGCGCGGCCATCGCCGCGTTCGCCGACACGTAATCCGTCAGGCGCAGCTCGTCGACCCCGAAGCCCTCCGGGGGCTCCGCGATCTCGGCCGCCGCGCGGGCGTAGGCGGAGAAGTCCGGGAAGCCGCGGTCATCCATGCGCACCCCATGGGGATGCCGGCCCGCACGCACCGGGTCCGGGAAGTGCACGGTCTGACCGGCGTAGGCCGCGTTCGGCGGCGCGGCCTGCGCCCAGCCTGAAGCACTGGGCGGCGCGCCCTCCCCGAGCCGACCTGTCGTCATGGCGGTTGCCCCCTGCGGCACTGTTCGTACGGCCCATACGTATGGCTTGTCGCGCCCCAGCCTATGCGCTGGCGCAACACCGGTCACCGGGCCTCCGGCACCATGACCAGCTGTCACACAGCCGTGACAGTGAGGCGAAACCGTGTGCGTAACGGAACGGACAATTACCCCGGCGCGGAAGGGACATTTGATCCCGCCTTCCGCATCACCCGCCCCATTTGGCAGGCTGTCACCGCACTCGGGGGAGTGCACGCACAACACGGGGGAGCGGCCACCGCCGCGGCACGGGGAGGGATGCATCACCAATGCACACCGCACAAACATCATCGACACCAGCCAAACCAGGCGATCCACGCCTGACATGGTCGACCGAGGACGAACAGTCCCCGCCGGTCCTGAGCCACCGCCGCGACGGCATCCTTCCCACCGTCGCCGCCGCACTCTCCGTACGCGGTGAAACCCTCACCGCCACCGCGGGCCGCGGCGACACCCCGCCCCCGCTGCACCCGCTCGTCCAGGACTTCCTCGACACCCTCACCAGCGGCCAGCGCGAGAGATTCACCGGCCGATGTCCGGAAGTCACCCTGATCTCACGGCACTTGACCGCACACGAGACGACACGCTCCAAACGCGCCCAGCGCAAACCCCTCACCGGCGGCGAGGCCCGCAAAGCCCTCAAGCACGCCAAGCTGACCACCCGCCGCATCCGCGAGGACGGCGACCCGCTGCACGGCAGCTTCGCCCCGCCCTGCCGCTCCTGCACCGCCCTCATCGCCCACTTCGGCGTACGCATCGTCGAACCGGAGCCGACCGACACCGCCACGGGGAACGCACGTTGACGTCAGCCGACCGCACATCCACGACCCGCTTCCCCATCACGGTCGACGCAGTCCTGCGCGAAGCCGGCTGGCAGCCCGGACGCTGGGACATCAAGCGCGCCGAGTACTGGGCCGACGCACTGCGCTCGCACGTGTCACCCGCCGGACACCGGCACACGGTCTTCCCCGCCGCGGTCGAGGCCTGGGCCGAATTCGGCGGACTCCACCTCACGCCGAGCGGCCCCGGCCGCCAGATCGCCCCCGCCACCGTGCACTTCGACCCGCTGCACGGCCTGCACATGGCCCGCACCCTCGGCGACCTCGGACGCGCGCTCGACACGGAGGTCTGCCCGCTCGGCGTCGACTCGGCAGGGCAGGGACTGCTCGCCGTCGACGCCACCGGCCGCGCCTACAGCCTCGACCACTCCGGCGACTGGTACCTCGGCCCCGACGTCGACACCGCCCTCACCGCACTGCTGTCGGGGGCGGTGCCGGTGCGGCTTACGTCTGGGTGAGTGGCTCAGCCACTGGGCCAGGCTGGTGGGCTGGCGGTCGGGTGGCTCAGCCAGTGGGCCAGGCTGGTGGTCGGGTGGCTCAGCCACTGAGCCAGGCCGACGGGCCGGTGGTCGAGTGGCTCAGCCACTCAGCCAAGCTCACGGTCCAGCGGTCCGGTGGCTCAGCCACTCAGCCAGGCCGGTGGTCGAGTGGCTCAGCCACCCCCCGCCGACACCGTCGGAATCACCGCCGAGACCCGGAACCCCCCACTGTCCGTCGGCCCCGCCACGAACACTCCCCCGAGCGCGGTCACCCGCTCCCGCATCCCCACCAGACCGTTCCCGCCACTCGGCAGCCGGGCCCCGTCATCCGCGCCATCCGGCGACGGCCCGTTCTCCACCTGCATCGCCACCTCACCCGGCCGATGCGCAAGCCGCACCCGTGCCTTCGCCCCCGGCGCATGCTTGTGGACGTTCGTCAGACCCTCCTGGATCACCCGGAACGCCGTCTGCTCCACCTCGCGATCACACGGAACGGCCTCCCCCTCCACCGAAAGATCCACCGCCATCCCCGCGGCCCGCGACTGCTCCACCAGCGCATCCACCTCGGCCAGACACGGCCCCTGCTCCACCTCCGCACGGAACGCCGCCGCGGCAGCAGCCGCACCCACCGCGGCGAGCGGCGCACGCGAAGCCGAAGCCGAAGTCTCGGACGCCTGCCCAGACGCGGACCCGTACGAACCCGCAGCCGCACCCGCACCCGAGGACGCCGACACCCCCTTCGGCTCATGAGACCGCAGCACCCCGAGCATCTCCCGCAACTCGGTCAACGCCTGCCGCCCCATGTCCCCGACGAGCGCCGCGTTCTTCACGGCCTTCTCCGGATCCTTCCGCGCCACCGCCTGCAAGGCCGCCGCATGCACCACCATCAACGACACCCGGTGCGCCACCACGTCATGCATCTCGCGCGCGATCCGCGTCCGCTCCTCATTGCGCGCCCACTCGGCCCGCTCCTCGGCCCGCTCCGCAAGGAGCTGAAGCTCCCGCTCCAGCGAATCCGCCCGCTCCGTCAGCGACTCCATCAACCGCCGCCGCGCACCCACGTACAACCCCATGCACACCGGCGGACCGGTCACGCCGAGCGACATCGTCACCGCCATGAACGGCACGAACCACCCGCCGAACTCCAACCGGTCCTGGTCCTGCGCCATCCGCGCCCAGAGCACGATCAACGTGCCGAGCAGCGACATCCCGGCGAGACAGCCGGTGATCCGGCGAGGAACGTCCGAGGCGGCGAGCGAATACAGCCCTATGACCGTCAGCAGAAAACCCATGCTCGCCGGCGACACCGCGATCGACACGAGCACCACAGCGATCGGCCACTGCCGCCGCAGCACCAGCACCGCCCCGACGATCAGCCCGACCAGCACCCCGACACCGACCGGCAAACCCCCGCGCCGGGCAAACGCAAACCCCTCCACCGCACACTCGGCCGCGGACAGCACCGCAAGCCCGATATCGAATACGGCACTCCGCCGCCGATCCCACCACCACAGCCCCCCGGCCGCCTCGTGGTGCGTCTCCCCCGTCGTGGTCATGCCTTCCAGCCTACGGGCGGGCCGGTCCGCTTTTCCGGTGAGTTTCCGGTACGGCGCACTAGGCGGCCGATTCGCGAACGCACGCCAAACGCCCCATTTTCCCTCGAACAACTGAACCGCTCAGGCTTTCGACCCGGACGTCCGCATTCCGGACCACGATCACCACATGACAGAAATCACGAGCAAGTACGCCGACTTCGAGGGGCTCCGGGAACAGGCCGTCGCACTGCGACGGGCCGGGCTCAGCCGACGCCAGATCCGCGACCACCTGCACGTCGACAACAACGATCTGCTCAACCGACTCCTCGAGGGCGAGCCGGCGCCGGAGTGGACGAAGCGCCCCAACGCCAAGGACGACCTGAGAGCCAAGGCCCGGGAGTTACGGCTCCAGGGCATGACGTACGACCAGATCCAGGTGGAGCTCGGGTGCTCGAAGAGTTCGATCTCGCTGTGGGTACGGGATCTGCCGAAGCCGGAGCGGACGCGCACCCGTGAGGAAGCCTCCGCCATCGCTAGGCGGGGCTGGGAGGCCACGCTGGCGAGACGTGAGGAGGAGCGGCGGGCGACAAAGCGCGTCTCCGCCGGGGAGATCGGCGCGCTCAGCGAACGAGATCTGCTTCTCGTCGGAGCTGCCCTGTACTGGGCGGAAGGAGCCAAGGACAAGTCGTATTCGCGTCGCGAGAAGGTGCTGTTCGTCAACAGCGATCCGGGAGTTATCAAGGTCTATCTCGCTTGGCTGAAGCTGCTCGGCGTGGCACCCGAGAACCTCAGATACCGCGTCATGATTCACCTGACAGCCGACGTGGAAGGCGCCGAGCGGTACTGGGCAGACCAGGTGGGCGTCAGCGTGGACGAGTTCCAGAAGACCACCATCAAGAAGCACAACCCGAAAACGATCCGTAAGAACGTCGGCGAGAACTACCGGGGATGCCTGGTGGTCGGGGTACTGAAGAGCGCCGAGCTCTACCGTCGCGTCGAAGGCTGGTGGAACGGAATCGTGCTTGGCAGCGATGGCGACTCCGGTATCCTCTGATCCAGCAATCCGCCATGGTGTAAGCGGCAGCACAGGGTCTTTTGGTGGCCTTTGTCCGGGTTCGAGTCCTGGTGGCGGAGCAACGCTCGGGACGGGTCCTGACCAAGTGGTCAGGACCCGTCCGCGTTTCCCCCCAAGGACCCCCCGGTATCCTGCGGATGTCCCCCCGCACAACATCCGAAGCCGAAGGGCACCCCCGTGAGCGCCAACAGCCCGGCAGCCGTCGTCGTCCTTGCAGCGGGTGAGGGCACCCGTATGAAGTCGCGCACCCCGAAGGTGCTGCACGAGATCTGTGGCCGGACCCTCGTCGGGCACGTGGTCACCGCAGCTCGCGAGCTCTCCCCCCAGGAGCTCGTCGTGGTCGTCGGGCACGGGCGTGAGCAGGTCGCCGCGCATCTTGCCGAGATCGACCCGGCCGCGCGTACCGCGGTGCAGGAGCAGCAGAACGGGACCGGGCATGCGGTCCGTATGGGTCTGGAGCCGCTGGGTGGTGCGGTGGACGGCACTGTGATCGTGGTGTGTGGGGATACCCCGCTTCTGACGGGCGCGACGCTGAAGAAGCTCGCCGAGACCCATGTAGCCGACGGGAACGCGGTCACCGTGCTGACGGCGGAGATGCCGGATGCGACGGGTTACGGCCGGATCGTGCGTGACGGGGTGTCGGGTGCGGTGACGGCGATCGTGGAGCACAAGGACGCGAGTGAGTCGCAGCGGGCGATCCGGGAGATCAACTCGGGGGTGTTCGCGTTCGATGGCCGGCTGCTTGCGGATGCGCTGGGGAAGGTGCGTACGGACAACAGTCAGGGTGAGGAGTATCTGACGGATGTCCTGGGGATTCTGCGGGAGGCCGGGCACCGGGTCGGGGCGAGTGTCGCCGGCGACCATCGTGAGATTTCCGGGATCAACAATCGTGTGCAGTTGTCCGAGGCGCGTCGGATTCTCAACGACCGGCTGCTGACCGAGGCGATGCTGGCGGGTGTGACGGTGGTGGATCCGGCGTCGACGTTCGTGGATGCGACGGTGACGTTCGAGCCGGATGCGCTGGTGCATCCGGGTACGCAGTTGCTTGGCCGTACGCATGTGGCGGCGGGTGCGGAGGTCGGGCCCAACTGCCGTCTGACGGACACGAAGGTCGGCGCGGATGCCCGGGTGGACAACGCGGTGGCGTACAGCTCGGAGATCGGTGAGGGCGCGAGTGTGGGCCCGTTCGCCTATCTGCGGCCGGGTACGAGGCTGGGTGTGAAGGCCAAGATCGGCACGTATGTCGAGACGAAGAACGCGACGATCGGTGAGGGTACGAAGGTGCCGCATCTGTCGTATGTGGGTGATGCGACGATCGGTGACTACACGAACATCGGTGCGGCGAGTGTCTTCGTGAACTATGACGGTGAGGCGAAGCACCACACGACCGTGGGATCGCATTGCAAGACGGGTTCCGACAACATGTTTGTGGCTCCTGTCACGGTCGGGGATGGTGCGTACACCGCTGCGGGTTCGGTGATCACGAAGGATGTGCCGGCTGGTTCGCTGGCTGTCGCCCGTGGTCAGCAGCGGAATATCGAGGGCTGGGTGGCCCGTAAGCGTCCGGGCAGTGCTGCCGCGAAGGCCGCGGAGGCGGCGTCCGGGAAGTCCGACGGTGAGAGCTGACGGAAAACAGGTGCGTCTGAGGCGGCGTACCGTGATAGACGCACGCATTTTGTCGGCTTGCTCGTACGCGGGTTTCGCGGGTACCGGGCGGCGATCGAACACCTCTGAGGAGACTGTGCTGTGAGCGGGTTCAAGACGACCGGCGAGAAGAAGTTGATGCTCTTCTCCGGCCGCGCCCACCCTGAGCTGGCGGAGGAGGTCGCCCATCACCTGGGGGTCGGTTTGGTCCCGACCAAGGCCTTCGACTTCGCGAATGGTGAGATCTATGTCCGTTACGAGGAGTCGGCTCGTGGTGCGGACTGCTTCCTGATCCAGAGCCACACGGCTCCGATCAATAAGTGGATCATGGAGCAGTTGATCATGATCGACGCGCTGAAGCGCGCGTCGGCCCGTTCGATCACGGTGGTCGTGCCGTTCTACGGCTATGCCCGTCAGGACAAGAAGCACCGTGGCCGTGAGCCGATTTCGGCCAAGCTGGTCGCGGATCTGATGAAGACGGCGGGCGCCGACCGTATTGTCACGGTCGATCTGCACACCGACCAGATCGTGGGCTTCTTCGACGGCCCGGTGGACCACCTGTTCGCGCTGCCGCTGCTCGCGGATTACGTGGGGCACAAGGTGGACCGCTCGAAGCTGACCGTGGTCTCCCCGGACGCGGGCCGTGTGCGCGTCGCCGACCGCTGGTGCGACCGTCTCGGTGCGCCGCTGGCGATCGTGCACAAGCGCCGTGACAAGGACGTCGCGAACCAGGTCACCGTGCACGAGGTGGTCGGTGATGTCGAGGGCCGTATCTGCATCCTGGTCGACGACATGATCGACACGGGTGGCACGATCTGTGCCGCCGCCGATGCCCTGTTCGCGCATGGTGCGGAGGACGTCATCGTGACGGCCACGCATGGCGTGCTGTCGGGTCCGGCCGCGGACCGGCTGAAGAATTCCAAGGTCAGCGAGTTCGTCTTCACGAACACCCTGCCGACGCCGAGCGAGCTGGAGCTCGACAAGATCACGGTCCTGTCGATCGCTCCGACCATCGCGGACGCGGTGAAGGAAATCTTCGAGGATGGTTCTGTGACCAGCCTCTTCGAGGAGCAGTAAGCATCCTCACAGCCCTTCGGGCTTGATCGTTTTGGGTTGCGGCCTCCCTGCCGAGTAGACTGTCGAAGTTGCTCGGCGAGGGAGGCCGTACTCATTTCCGGATACGGAGTGGGTGCAGGCGGTCCGTTATCGACGCGCTCTTCGTAGCAGGCCTTCGTGGCCAGTCGTTGTGGCCGGGTGACCGCCACAACTTTTTTCTTTTCTACGAGGAGTGCGCATGTCCGAGGTAAAGCTCGCCACTGAGATCCGTTCCGAGTTCGGCAAGGGCGCCGCCCGCCGTATCCGCCGTGAGAACAAGGTTCCCGGTGTCCTCTACGGTCACGGCACCGACCCGGTCCACCTGACCCTCCCGGGCCACGAGCTCTCGCTCGCCGTCCGTACCCCGAACGTGCTGCTCGCGCTCGAGATCGACGGCAAGACCGAGCTGGCCATCCCGAAGTCGGTCACCCGTGACCCGCTGAAGGGCTTCCTCGAGCACATCGACCTGCTCCTGGTGAAGCGCGGCGAGAAGGTCACCGTCGAGGTCTACGTGAACACCGAGGGCGAGCTGGCCCCGGGCGCGTTCCTGCTCGAGCACGTCCTGAACACCCTGTCCGTCGAGGCCGAGGCCACCCACATCCCCGAGTCCGTCACGGTCTCGATCGCGGGTCTGACCGCCGGTGACTCGATCCTCGCCAAGGACATCCCGCTGCCCTCCGGCACGACCCTGGACACCGACGCCGACGCCGTCGTGCTGCAGGTCCTGTCCGCGCAGGCCGAGGAGCCGGCCGCCGAGGGTGCCGAGGGCGACGAGGCCTCCGCGGAGGCCTGAGCAGTAACCTCTGCTTGACTTGACGGGGTGGTGGACCGGTTCCGGTCCACCACCCCGTTTTCGTATGCCGCCCGCTTCTTGTACGAGGGAGAGCACTCCGCATGACGACCGACGCCAACGCGCCCTGGCTGATCGTGGGCCTGGGCAACCCGGGCCCCGGCTATGCGGCCAACCGTCACAACGTGGGCTTCATGGTCGCGGACCTGCTGGCTTCGCGGATGGGTGGCGCGTTCAAGCGGCACGGGAAGGCGCAGGCGCAGGTCCTCGAGGGGCGGATCGGTCCGATGGGGCCAGGGTCGCGCCGGGTCGTGCTCGCGAAGCCGATGTCGTACATGAATCTGTCCGGTGGTCCGGTGACGGCGCTGCGGGACTTCTACAAGATCCCGACGGCGAACATCGTCGCGATCCATGACGAGCTGGACATCGACTACGGCACGTTCCGGCTGAAGCTGGGCGGCGGGGACAACGGGCACAACGGACTGAAGTCGATGACGAAGGCGATGGGTCCGGACTATCACCGGGTGCGTTTCGGGATCGGGCGGCCACCGGGCCGTATGCAGGTCGCGGATTTCGTCCTGAAGGATTTCTCGGCCACGGAGCGCAAGGAGCTGGACTACCTCGTGGACCGGGGCGCGGATGCGGTGGAGGCCCTGGTGACGGAGGGGTTGGAGCGGGCGCAGAGCTCGTACAACTCGTAGCCCGTAGCCGCTGTACCAGCCTGCTAGACGAGCAGGAACGCCCCGAACAGCAGCAGCGCCCCCGCCGCCGCGGTCCCCCACGCCACCCGTGCGAGCCGCAGTCCGCCGCCGACGACCACGGCGGCCATGAGCAGCGCGCCGCCGAGCGGTACCCACGCGTCGAAGAACCCGGCGCCGCCGCCGCGTACGGCCTGGGTGGTGTTGGGTTTGAGGACGACGGGGAGTGTGGCGCCCTTCTTGGTGCCGATGGACTCCTCGATGGTGATCTTCGTGTGGGGCTGTGCGCCCGGTGAGAGCGGCTTGAAGCTGCCTTCGCAGCGGTTGTCGTCGCAGCGGGAGATCGTCATCTCGCCGCGTTCGCGGCCTTTGGTGAAGAGCACGTGCTGGGCCGTGGACCAGGAGGTCCAGACGCCGACGACGACGAGCAGCACCGCCAGCGCGGCCATCGCGGTGGTGCGGGCGGCGCTCAGGGCCGCCTGGGTGCGGGCGGAGGCTGCGGGGGGCATGGCGGCGATCCTTGGCCATGGCACCACGGCCGGTCAACTCTCGCTCCGCAAGCCGGACATAACGGTGCCCCGCACCACCACAGGCGGTACGGGGCACCTCAAAAGGGGACGGATCAGCCGGTGTTGCGCAGACCCGCCGCCACACCGTTGACCGTCAGGAGCAGGGCCCGGCTGAGCAGCGCGTCCGGTTCCTCGCCCGCGGCCGCCGCGTCACGCTGCCGCTTGAGCAGGGTGACCTGGAGGTACGAGATCGGGTCGAGGTAGGCGTCGCGGATCGCGAAGGTCTGCTGGAGCACCGGGTGGCTGTCGAGGAGTTCCTCGCCGCCGGTGATGCGCAGGACTTCGGAGACCGTCAGGTCGTGCTCGGCCTTGATGGTCTCGAAGACGTGCTTGAGCTCGTCCGGCACGAGGGTGTCCACGTAGTGCTGGGCGATGCGCAGGTCGGTCTTCGCGAGCGTCATCTCCACGTTGGAGAGGAAGTTGCGGAAGAAGTGCCAGTGCTCGTGCATCTCTTCCAGGACGGTCTCCAGGCCGGCTTCGCGCAGCGCCTTGAGGCCGGAGCCGACGCCGAACCAGCCGGGCACGATCTGCCGTGACTGGGTCCAGCCGAACACCCACGGGATGGCCCGCAGACCGTCCAGGGAGACGCCCGAGCCGGGGCGGCGGGAGGGCCGCGAGCCGAGGTGCAGGTCGGCGAGCTGGTCGACGGGGGTCGAGGCCAGGAAGTACGTCGGCAGGTCCGGGTCCTCGACCAGCTTGCGGTACGCGGAGTGCGCGGCCTCGGAGACCGTGTCCATCGCGGCGTCCCAGCGGGCGAGCGCCTCGTCGGACTGGCGCGGCGCGGTGTGCAGGGCGGAGGCCTGCAGCGTGGCGGCGACGGTCAGTTCGAGGTTCTCGCGGGCGAGGGACGGCACGAGGTACTTGTCGGAGATGACCTCGCCCTGCTCGGTCACCTTGATCTCGCCTTCGAGCGTGCCCCACGGCTGCGCGAGGATCGCGTCGTGCGAGGGGCCGCCGCCGCGGCCGACGGTGCCGCCGCGGCCGTGGAAGAGACGGAGCCGCACGCCGTAGCGGTGCGCGACGTCGCGCAGACGGCGCTGGGCGCGGTGGATCTCCCACTGCGAGGTGGTGATGCCGCCGAACTTGGAGGAGTCCGAGTACCCGAGCATGACCTCCTGCACATCGCCGCGCAGCGAGACGAGCCGGCGGTACGAGGGGTCGGCGAGCATCTCGTCGAGGATGACGTCGGCGGCGCGCAGCTCGTCGGTGGTCTCCAGGAGCGGCACGATGCCGATCTTCGCCCAGCCGGCGTGCAGGTCCACCAGGCCGGCCTCGCGTGCGAGGACGGCGGCGGCGAAGACGTCGTCGGCGCCCTGGCACATCGAGATGATGTACGACTCGACGACCTCGGGCCCGAAGACCTCCAGGGCCTTCTTGACCGTGTGGAAGACACCGAGGGTCTTCTCGCCGGCGGCGTCGAGCGGCGCGGGCGACGGGGCGAGCGGGCGCCGGGAGCGCAGCTCCTTGGCGAGCAGCTTCTGGCGGTACTCGCGCGGCATGTCCGCGTAGCGCCAGGACTCCTCGCCGAGCCGGTCGAAGAGCTGGCCGAGCGCGTGGTGGTGGGCGTCCGCGTGCTCGCGTACGTCCATGGTGGCGAGCTGAAGGCCGAAGGCGGCGAGGGTACGGATCGTACGGTCCATGCGGCCGTCGGCGAACAGGCCGCCGCGGTGGGCGCGCAACGAGGTCTGGATGAGGGTGAGGTCGTGAAGGAGCTCACCGGTGCCGAGGTAGTCGCGGCCCGGCTCGTGCGGGGTGCCCTTGGCGAGGCGCTCGCGGGTGTTGACCAGCTTCTGCCGTACGCAGGTGGCCTTGAGCCGGTACGGCTCCTCGGAGTTGAGGCGCTTGTAGCGGGGGCTGATCTCCGGCAGGCGCTCCAGGTCGGCCTGGAGGGAGGTGAGCAGCTCCTCCGTGGCGCCGGTGTAGCGGATGGAGTTGGAGAGCAGGCTGCGCAGGTGGTCGATCAGGTCGAGCGCGTCGGTGATGCCGTGCTCGTGCTGGAGGATCAGCACGTCCCAGGTGACGGCGGGCGTCACATTGGGGTTGCCGTCGCGGTCGCCGCCGATCCAGGTTCCAAAGGTGAGCGGACGGGTACCCGGCGGGAGTTCGACGCCGATGCGCTCCAGTTCGGCGGTGAGGTCCTCCAGGACGTCGCCGACGGCCCCGGAGTGCAGCTCGTCGAGGTAGTAGATCGCGTTGCGCGCCTCGTCCGCGGGTTCGGGCCGTACGACCCGGAGCTCGTCGGTCTGCCACACCAGGTCGATGTTCTCGGCCAGGCGCAGATCGAGCCGGCGGCGGTCGGCCGCGGACACGGAGGAGTCGAGCAGCTCGGCGATCCGGCGCAGCTTGGTCAGGACCGAGCGGCGGGCGGCCTCGGTGGGGTGCGCGGTGAACACGGGGCGCACGTTGAGGTGCTGGACGGTCTGGCGCAGATGCTCGGCATCGGCGTCCTTGAGCAGATCGGCGGTGCGCGCGAGCGTCGAACCCTCGGCATCGCGGCGGGTGCGCAGCTCCCGGCCGCGGTGCACCTGCTCGGTGACGTTCGCGAGGTGGAAGTACGTGGAGAAGGCGCGCACCAGCTTGGCCGCGGTTTCGAGCTCGGTCTCGCCGAGCAGCTGCGCGGCGGCTTCGCCGTCGCTGCGGGTCAGGGCCCGTACGCGTTCGACGAGCTCGAGGAGCTCGGTGCCCTCCTGGCGTACCAGGGTCTCGCCGAGCAGGTCGCCGAGGCGGCGGATATCGGCGCGCAGCTCCGCGCCGGCGTTCTGTTCGGCAGGGCTCACGCCGGCGGTCTGGTGGTCGGCACTGCTCACAGGTGCGGCTCCTTGCAGTGAGGGGAAGACTCATTGCGGACCACGCTGTCCGACGCCACCCAGGATATGCGCCTTGAACGGATGCCCATTCGAGACCGGGCCTCCACCGTCGGTTCTCTTGTCCTCGCAGGGGCCGCTGCCATACTTACGACGCCGTAGGTTACGGGCCCGTAGGTCCAGACATACGGGTCGATCACCTGCCAAACAGTCCCCCGACCCCACAGGGAAACGCCCATGACCACGAGCTCCGACCTGCTCGACGAATCCCCGAAGGACGCAGCGGGCGCCGCACCCCTGCCGTCGGCCACTCTCGGCGGTGAGCAGAAGCGCTCGCTCGAACAGATCACGTTGCTGCTCTTCATCACGGTCCCGTTTCTCGCGATCCTGGCCGCGGTTCCGCTCGCCTGGGGCTGGGGGGTGAGCTGGCTCGACCTCGGCCTGCTCGTCTTCATGTACTACCTGGGCTGCCACGGCGTGACCATCGGCTTCCACCGCTACTTCACGCACGGCTCCTTCAAGGCCAAGCGCCCGCTGCGGATCGCGCTCGCGATCGCCGGTTCGATGGCCGTCGAGGGCCCTCTCGTCCGCTGGGTCGCCGACCACCGCAAGCACCACAAGTTCTCCGACGCCGAGGGCGACCCCCACTCGCCGTGGCGGTTCGGGGAGACGGTGCCGGCCCTGATGAAGGGGCTGTGGTGGGCGCACATCGGCTGGATGTTCGACGAGGAGCAGACGCCCCAGGACAAGTACGCCCCGGATCTGATCAAGGACCCGGCGATCCGCAGCATCTCCCGCAACTTCATCTTCTGGACGATGCTGTCCCTGGCGATCCCGCCGATCGTGGGCGGTCTGGTCACGATGTCCTGGTGGGGCGCGTTCACCGCGTTCTTCTGGGGTTCTCTCGTACGGGTCGCCCTCCTTCACCACGTGACCTGGTCGATCAACTCGATCTGCCACGCGGTCGGCAAGCGCCCGTTCAAGTCCCGTGACCGCTCGGGCAACGTGTGGTGGCTGGCCGTGCTGTCCTGCGGCGAGTCGTGGCACAACCTGCACCACGCCGACCCGACGTCCGCCCGGCACGGTGTGATGCGCGGGCAGCTGGACTCCTCCGCGCGGATCATCCGCTGGTGCGAACAGCTGGGCTGGGCGTATGACGTGCGCTGGCCGTCCGAGGAGCGCATCGCGTCCCGCCGTAAGGCACCCGTGGCCGACGCGGCATGATGGGTGCCGTGGGCGACGAATCGAGCACTTCAGACAGCGGCAGCGAAAAGCCCCGGCGGACGCGCAGGACGCGGATGACCGGGGCGGAGCGCCGGCAGCAGCTCCTGGACATCGGGAGGACGCTGTTCGCCGAGAAGGGCTTCGAGGGGACGTCCGTCGAGGAGATCGCCGCGAAGGCGGGGGTCTCCAAGCCCGTCGTGTACGAGCACTTCGGCGGTAAAGAGGGTCTGTACGCGGTGGTCGTGGACCGCGAGATGCAGCGTCTGCTCGACATGGTGACCAGCTCGCTCACGGCGGGCCATCCGCGTGAGCTGTGCGAGCAGGCGGCGTTCGCGCTCCTCGACTACATCGAGGAGTACACGGACGGCTTCCGCGTTCTGGTCCGTGACTCCCCCGTCACGCAGTCCACGGGCACGTTCGCCTCGCTCATCTCGGACATCGCCACGCGGGTCGAGCACATCCTCGCCAAGGAGTTCAAGGCCCGCGGCTTCGACCCCAAGCTCGCACCCCTGTACGCGCAGGCGCTTGTCGGCTCGGTCGCGCTGACCGGGCAGTGGTGGCTGACCACCCGTAAGCCGAAGAAGGCCGATGTGGCGGCGCATCTGGTGAACCTGGCCTGGCACGGTCTGGGCAATCTGGAGGCGAAGCCGCGGTTGATAGGGCATCGCAAAGCTTGAGGTGTGAGCTGGGAGAGAAGGGCCGGGGTGCGTGCACCCCGGCCCTTCTCGTTCACGTCACCGGCTCCGGGAACTCCCGGCGGTTGCCGCCGGCTCACCCCTTCGGTTTGCGGGCCACCGCGAAGATGCGGCGGAAGGGGAAGACCGTGCCGTGCGGGCCCTGGGGGTAGGCCTTGCGGAGCAAGTCGCGGTATTCGGCGAGGAATTCGCGGGTGGCCTCCGGGTCGTCCGCGAGCGCCGTCAGGACCGGGCGCAGCGCCGTGCCCTTGACCCAGTCGAGGACCGGGTCGTCGCCGGTCAGGAGTTGGGAGTACGTGGTCTCCCAGACGTCCACCGCGCAGCCGAGGTCGGTCAGCCGGGTCAGGTACTCGGCCGGCTCGAGGACGTGCACGAAGCGCCGGCCGTGCTCACCGAGCCGTTCGCGCCACTGGGGCGCGTCGCAGAGTTCGCCGAGCAGGGCGTGGCTGGGCGAGGTGAAGTTGCCGGGGACCTGGAAGGCGAAGGTGCCGCCCGGGCGCAGATGGCCGATCCAGAGCGGGAACGACTCGGGGTGGTTGGGCACCCACTGCAG
Organism: Streptomyces mesophilus; assembly: GCF_011044995.1. GTDB lineage: Bacteria > Actinomycetota > Actinomycetes > Streptomycetales > Streptomycetaceae > Streptomyces > Streptomyces mesophilus. Next base: position 16,059 of record NZ_JAAKZW010000097.1, read on the forward strand.
CGCGGCGTTGGAGACGATCAGGTCGTAGGCGCCGTCGGGCGTCCAGTGCGCGGCGTCGGCGGGCCGGAAGTCCAGCGTGCCTCCGCCGCCGGTCGTGCCCGCGTACTTCGCGGCCCGCTCCAGCATCTCCGGTGAGTTGTCGAAGCCGGTGATACGGGCCGCGGGCCAGCGTTCGGCGAGCAGCACCGTGACGTTCCCGGGGCCGCAGCCCAGATCGGCGATGCGTATCGGCAGACCGTCGGGATCCGGCAGTACGGGGATCCTTGCGAGCAGGTCGAGAAAGGGACGCGTCCTGTGGCCTGAGTGACGCAGGTATTGCTGGGGGTCCCAGGTTGGTGCGGAATGCATGTTCGAGCTCCCTGCCTGGTGCGGAAGGACGAAGCGGAGGTCGCTTGTTGGGCGACGATGCCCCAAGCGAACCCGAATTATCTCTTGACGTCAAGAGACTTCATGTCGAGGGACCCCTTACACTGATCGCCATGGAGGACGAGGTCGATCGGCTGGTCGCGGCTTGGCGCCGAGAGCGCCCTGACCTCGACGTGGAACCACTCGAGGTACTGAGCCGGGTGAGCAGGCTCGCGCGCCATCTCGACCGTGCGCGCCGTCTCGCTTTCTCCGAGCACCACCTCGAACCGTGGGAGTTCGATGTGCTCACCTCGCTGCGGCGTGCGGGCGCTCCGTATCAGCTCTCCCCCGGGCAGCTGCTCCAGCAGACGCTGGTGACGTCCGGCACGATGACCAACCGTATCGACCGGCTTGCCAAGAAAGGCCTGGTCGAGCGGCTGCCCGACCCCAGTGACCGCCGAGGCGTGCTGGTCCGCCTGACGCCCGAAGGGCGCGACCGCGCCGACCAGGCCCTCGCGGGCCTGCTCGACCAGGAGCGGGCCATCCTCGCGGAGCTGTCCCGCGGTCAGCGCGGCGAACTGGCGGCGCTGCTACGCCAGTTGACCGCCCCGTTCGACAACATCCCCGGCTAGGTCCACGGGTCCGACACCGGCCCGTCGCGCGAGCGCGACAGCGGCCAGGGTCGAGTGCACACCGAGCTTGCCCAGCACGTTCTGCATATGGGTCCGAACGGTGTGCGGTGAAAGGAAGAGGCGCTCGGCGACGGCTTTGCGCCCCAGGCCGGCCACCATGCACCGCAGCACCTCGCGCTCACGCGGTGTCAGTGATTCGACAAGGCGTTCGCTCTCGGTGCGGTGCTTGCGCGCGGCGGTCAACTCCCGCAGTACGCCGGTGAGAAGCGCGGGCGGCAAGTGGGTCTCGTCCCTCAGGACACCCCGTATCACCGTGAGAAGCCGCGACAGCGAGCAGTCCTTGGCCACCCAGCCCGACGCTCCGGCCTGCAGCGCGAGCGCGGCTCGGCGCGGGTCGTCCTTCTCGGCGAGCACCACGGTCCGTACGGCCGGCTGGCTCGAACGGATGCCCGTGACAAGGGAGATGCCGTCGACGAAACCGTCCGGACCCGGCTCGGCGCTGTCGTGCAGGGGCAGGCGTGCGCCGGGCACGGTGCTGCCGAGGTCGGCGTCCACGAGCAGTACGTCGAACCGGCGCCCCTCGGTCGTCGCCCGCTCCATGCTGCGCAGCGCGGCAGGGCCGCTGCCGGCCGCGGCCACGTCCACATCGGGCTCGGCGGCAAGGGCCGCGGCGAGCGATTCGGCGAAGATGCGATGGTCGTCGACCACCAGGACCCGGATTCGAACCACGTGAAACCCCCAGGCTCCATCTTCCGGGGAGATGGCGAGGCGGCTGTAGCCGCGGATCCCCGGACCCCCTCAGGGGCGTACGGCGCAGGTACGGCGTCCGGAGCGCACATCACCGTGGTCCACGGCCGCCGCCGTGTGGTGAGTGTTACCCCGCTCCTGGCGCCGTACCCGACTGTCTCGCCCCCTGATCGGCACCGGCCCCCACCGGTGCTGAGCATCAGAGTACGGGCGGGGGCGGGTGGCGGAAGGGTTATTGCAGAACTGGTCGTGCTGCGGGTTCCCGTGTCCGGTCTGCTGTTTACCGTGATGCGCCTGGTGCGATTTTTGTCGGAAGTCGACAAGGTGCGGGACGAAAGCCGCAGCCGCGTACCGGCGTGAGGGGACGGGGTGGGATGCATTGTCATTCGGGCGCCCCCGTCGGAGACGTCAACCCTTCACGGGAAGGGCCCCCTCAGGCCTGAGCCACCACGATCACGCTGTCCCCCGCCGCGAAGGACAGCCGCTGCTTCTTGTCCGGGTTGAGGCGGATGCCGAAGGACGGCGGGAGGGCGGCCTCGGACTGGCGGCGGTAGCCGATCGCGGAGTGGCCCTGGCGGCGGGCCGATTCCACCACCGTGTAGAAGTCGACGTCGTGCTGGAGCGCGACATAGTCACCGGCCGGCTTGAGATAGATCTCGCAGCCTTCCGCGGCGAAGAGATCGTCGAACACCCGGGCCAGATGACGGTTCTCCGACACCTGGGTCATCAGCAGACTGATCACCTTGTCGCTGACGATGAAGTCATCGCTCTCGCTGATGGGCGCCAGCGCCCGGTTCCGGTCGTCGGTCATCTCGGTGACCACCGGCAGCTCACGGCCCAGGGTGTTCTCCAGATCGCGCAGGTGAAGCAGCGTGACCAGCGTCTGGTTGTCGGCCTGGGCGCTGTCGATGTCGTCGTAGCCGAGCACGATCACATGGTCGTAGCCGCCGATGTCGAGTGACTTGAGCGTGCCGGGCCGGGTGATGTCACCCCTCTCGCAGGACGCGTCCAGATTCCGCAGCTGCTCGCGCACCGCCTCCACCGCGATCTTCGCCTCGTCCCCGCGGGCCACGACATGGAGCCGCGAACCGGCCGTCACATAGGTGTCGAGCTGCGTGATGATCGTGACCGCCCGCCGGTTCCAGCCGAGCACGAGGACCGATTCGGGCTGCTCCTCGCGCGGCCGCGGCGAGACGATCGCGGCCTCGTCGATCTCGTACGGGAAGTCCGAGACGACCACGGTGTTGTCGTCGCGCGACACCGCGATGATCCGGTCGCCCTCGGCGATGACGGTGTCCGGCGCCGGATTGAGCGCGATCGCCCCGTCGGCGCCGCGCAGGAGCCCGACGGGCGAGGAGGTGTCGTACGCCAGGAGCGCCTCGCCGTAGCTCCGGCCGACGAGCGTGGGCTCGGCGGACATGTAGAACTCGTCGCCCGCGTAGTTCAGGAGGTCGAGGTAGATCACGGAGAGACCGGGCTGGCGGCTGGTCTGCACGATCAGCCGCGCGGAGATGTCGTCGATGCTCGCGACACAGGCCTCCGCGCCGCCGGCCAGCCGGGTCGCCTCGAGATTGTGGCCGCAGCTCACGGCCGCGACGATGTGGTACGGCTGCTCGCGCCGCTGCGGGCTCTGGGTCACGGCGAGCAGGGTCTTGACGACCTCCGCGTCCCCGCCGTCCTCACAGGCGCAGGCCCGCGGCCCGGCCGGGCTCTCGGCGGCCGGGGTCAGCACGATGATCGAGCGTGCGTCGTGCGGGTTGACCAGGCCGATGTCGGTGGGGTCCATGGGGCTTCCGGTGCGGCAGATCACCTTGGTGGTGCCGGTGTCCGGCACCTTCGTATGGATCTCGTCCTCCATCTCCACCTTGTCCTTGTCGGCGAGGATCACCACCGCCGACCGGCGCAGATTGGAGTTGGCCTCCACCAGCTCGGAGACGATCGGGAAGACCTGGTCCGACCAGCCGAGGAGCACGGTGTGCTGCTTCTCCAGGACCAGCGAGCGGCCCTTGCGCAGATCCATGATCTTGCGGTTGACGCCCGAGGTGATCAGACCGACGAGGGTGCTGGCGAAGAACAGGGCCACCAGGGCGAGGATCACGGAGAACGCGACGAACGCGGGCGTGCCGACCGCACCGCCGAGATTGAAGGTCTCCGCGGTGTTCTGCCACACGGAGACGAGCTGGTTGCCGAGGGTCGTGGGGGTGTTCTTGTCCGCCCACACGAGCAGCACGCTCACCGGGATCACGATCACCAGGCAGATCGCCGAGAGCCAGCCGATCAGCGCCGGGGTGCCGCGGGACATGGTGTTGTCGAACCAGTACCGGAGCCTTGCTCTGTGCGAGGGGTTGCCGCTCATCAAGCATCACGCTCCCTGCCGTCGTCAGCCCTCCCGCCTGTCGGACAGTTCCGATCCTTGTCCGGATCCCGCACCCGCGCAGCTTCAGAGCCGCCGGTGAGCGGCGCCACCGCATACGGGGCCGGAGCCCGGGCGGGCTCCGGCCCCGTATGCGGTGCCATGGGTCGGGGTCCTACTCCTGTACGTCCCCGGGCGTGGGCGGCGCCGTGGGGCGCAGCTTCAGCCAGACGAGGAAGAACAGACCGAGGGCCAGCATCGCGAGCCCGGTCCACAGGTTGATGTGGACGCCTTCGGCCTTCTTCAGGTCGGCGTCGGACGGGCTGATGCCGGCGATCGTGACGATCACTCCGTACACCACGAACAGGCCGCCGATGATGCGCCGGATGTCGAAGAGCCGGGCGGCGGTCGCGGACTTGCTCTCCAGCTCGGAGACTTCGCGCTGCAGGTCGGACATGTCTCTATGCCTCCGATCGAATCTAGAAGGAGTACGGGATGTAGCAGGCGGCGGCCAGGACGATCGCGCCCCAGCCGAGCAGGGCCGGGCGGCGGTACCAGGCGCTGTCGCCCTCCTCGGGCGCCTCCTGCATACCGGGCGAGGTCGTCCCGTACACGAGACCCGCGAGCTCGGCCTCGGGCTTGGGCGCCGTGAACAGCGTGACCAGGACCATGACCAGCGCGCCGGCGACGAAGCCGACGATCGCGGAGACGAAGTTGGCGCCCTGGTCGGAGGGGATGTCGATGATGCCCTGCTTGTAGATCACGAAGTAGTTGATCATCGCTGCGGAGGTACCGGCGAGCAGTCCCCACACACCGGATTTCATCGAGGCGCGCTTCCAGAACATGCCGATGATGAAGACCACGAACATCGGGACGTTGAAGAACGAGAACAGGGTCTGCAGGTACCCCATGATGTTCGAGAACGACGAGGCCAGGAAGGCCGTGCCGATGGAGGCCACGACACCGATCGCGGTGATGAGCCGGCCGAACTTCAAGTAGTACGTGTCCTCACGGTCCTTGACCACGTACTTGGCCCAGATGTCCGCGGTGAACACGGTGTTGAAGGACGAGACGTTCGCGGCCATGCCCGCCATGAACGCGGCCAGCAGACCGGTCACCGCGATACCGAGCACACCGTTGGGCAGCAACTCCTGCATCAGGAGCGGGATCGCGTCGTTGTACGTGAGGTCCGAACCGGCGGTGCCGATCTTCGGGACGAGCACGGCGGCGACCAGGCCCGGGATCATCACGATGAAGACGATGAAGATCTTCGGGAAGGCGGCGATCAGCGGAGTGCGCTTGGCGGCGCTCAGGTTCTTGGCCGACAGGGCGCGCTGCACCTCGGCGAAGTTGGTGGTCCAGTAGCCGAAGGAGAGCACGAAGCCGAGGCCGAGCACGATGGTCAGCCAGTTGGCGCCGAGCGGGTTGGCGTCACCGATGCCCGTACCGCCCCAGGCGGACAGGAAGTTGTCGCCGTACTGCTTGGTGAGCGAGTCGGTCAGACCGTCCCAGCCGCCGACCCGCTTGAGGCCGAGCAGCGTCAGGGGTATGAGCGCCGCGAGGATCACGAAGAACTGCAGGACCTCGTTGTAGATCGCGGAGGAGAGACCGCCGATCGTGATGTACGCGAGGACGAAGAAGCCCGCGACGACGATGGACACCCACTGCGGCCAGCCGAGCAGGGCCTCGACCACGATCGACAGGGCGTACAGGTTGACGCCGGCGATCAGGATCGACGCGAAGGCGAACAGGATCGAGCTCAGCAGATGTGCGCTCTTGTCGAAACGCTGGAGCAGGAACTCCGGCACGCTTCGGACCTTGGAGCCGTAGTAGAACGGCATCATCACCAGGCCGAGGAAGACCATGGCCGGGATGGCGCCGATCCAGTACCAGTGCACGACGGCCACGCCGTACTGCGCACCCGTGGCCGCCATGCCGAGGATCTCGGTGGCGCCGAGGTTGGCCGCCACGAAGGCGAGGCCCGTGACCCAGGCGGGCAGGGAGCGGCCGGACAGGAAGAAGTCGAGGCTGGTCTTCACACTGCGCCGGGCGGCGAACCCGATGCCGAGCACGACGGCGAAGTAGATCGCCAGGATCGCGTAGTCCAGCCCGTTGGTGGGGAGCCGAAGCCCTTCGGCGAGGTATTGCATGGGGGAGTCTCGCTTCGTTGCGCGAACGTATCGGACCGGAACCTACGCCTCCGCGTTCGGAAATTGAAGGGGGTCCTTGGTGTTCTTTGTTCGTTCGTGATCGAAGGCGTCGCGCCAGGAGCTCGGCATCCCCCGCGAAACCCCGCGCGCGAACCCACCCCGCCCGTTGACCAATCTGTTGGCTTGTGGTTTGTTGTGTTCGGTTCTGTTTGATGGGTGCGATAGGAGCAGCCCGAGTGAAGAAGACCTCGACGCGGTTGGCCGACGGTCGTGAGCTCATCCACTACGACCTGCGCGACGACGTCGTCCGCGAGGCCGTCGACCGGCGTCCGCTCGACCCGGTCGCCACCACGTCCGAGATCCGCGAGGACCGCCTGCTCGGCGACTTCGTCGCCATCGCCTCGCACCGCAACGCCCGCACCTACCACCCGCCGGCGAACGAGTGCCCGCTGTGTCCCTCGAAGGACGGGCAGCTCAGCGAGATCCCCGACTCCAGTTACGACGTGGTGGTCTTCGAGAACCGCTTCCCCTCGCTGGCCGGGGACTCCGGGCGCTGCGAGGTGGTCTGCTTCACCTCCGACCACGACGCGTCCTTCGCCGACCTCTCCCCCGAGCAGGCCCGGCTCGTGCTCGACGCCTGGACCGACCGGACCGCCGAGCTGTCGCATCTGCCGTCCGTCGCGCAGGTCTTCTGCTTCGAGAACCGCGGCGCCGAGATCGGGGTGACCCTCGGCCACCCGCACGGACAGATCTACGGATACCCCGACATCACCCCGCGCACGGAGCTGATGCTGCGCTCGCTGGGCGCGCACAAGGCCCGCGAAGGCGGCAACCTCTTCGACGAGCTGGTCGCCGACGAGCTCGCCGACGGGAGCCGCGTCGTCCTCGAGGGTGAGCACTGGGTGGCGTTCGTGCCGTACGCCGCGCACTGGCCGTACGAGATCCATCTCTATCCGAAGCAGCGCGTGCCGGATCTGCTGGCGCTCGACGAAGCGGCGCGCACCGAGTTCCCACAGATCTATCTGGAACTTCTTCGCAGGTTCGACCGGATCTTCGGACCGGGTGAGCCGCCGACCCCGTACATCTCCGCATGGCACCAGGCGCCGTTCACCGCCCTCGACGCCTACGGCGTGGAACGGGAGGATTTCGCCCTCCACCTTGAGCTTTTCACCATCCGCCGTACTTCCGGCAAGCTGAAGTTCCTCGCGGGTTCCGAGTCCGGCATGAGCGTGTTCATCAACGACGTGCCGCCGGAGACCGCGGCCGAGCGACTGCGAGAGGTAGCTAGTTCATGAGCGGCCAGTACGGCAAGTATCTAGTCACCGGTGGCGCCGGATATGTCGGCAGCGTGGTGGCTCAGCACCTTCTTGAGGCCGGGCACCAGGTGGTCGTGCTCGACAACCTCTCCACGGGCTTTCGCGAAGGCGTGCCGGCGGGCGCCGAGTTCATCGAGGGTGACATCCGCGACGCCGCCAAATGGCTGGACTCCTCCTTCGACGGCGTGCTGCACTTCGCCGCGTTCTCGCAGGTCGGCGAGTCCGTGGTCAAGCCCGAGAAGTACTGGGACAACAACGTCGGCGGCACCATGGCGCTGATCGGCGCGATGCGCGCGGCACGGGTGCGCAAGCTGGTCTTCTCGTCCACGGCCGCGACGTACGGCGAGCCCACCGAGGTCCCGATCGTCGAGACCGCGGCCACCGCTCCGACGAATCCGTACGGTGCCTCGAAGCTGGCCGTCGACCACATGATCACCGGCGAGTGCGCGGCGCACGGGCTCGCGGCGGTCTCGCTGCGGTACTTCAACGTGGCCGGTGCGTACGGCAGTTGCGGGGAGCGGCACGACCCCGAGTCGCACCTCATCCCCCTCGTCCTCCAGGTCGCGCAGGGCAAGCGTGAGGCGATCTCCGTCTTCGGCGAGGACTACCCGACGCCGGACGGGACCTGCGTACGCGACTACATCCACGTCGCGGACCTCGCGGAGGCCCATCTGCTCGCGCTCGGCGCCCCGCGCGAGGGCGAGCATCTGATCTGCAACCTGGGCAACGGCAACGGCTTCTCGGTACGCGAGGTCATCGACACCGTCCGCCAGGTCACCGGCCACCCGATCCCCGAGGTCGTGGCCCCGCGCCGCGGCGGCGACCCCGCCGTCCTCGTCGCCTCCGCCGACGCCGCCCGCGAGCGGCTCGGCTGGACTCCGTCCCGCGCGGACCTCGCGGGGATCGTCGCCGATGCGTGGGCTTTCGCGCAGTCCCGGGAAGGGTGAAGCTCACATGGCAGGTGTGGCGGAGGAGTTCGGCCGTCTTTACGGGTACGAGCCCGAGGGGGTCTGGGAAGCACCGGGCCGGGTGAACCTGATCGGTGAGCACACCGACTACAACGACGGTTTCGTGATGCCCTTCGCGCTGCCGCACACCGCGGTGGCGGCGTTCGGACGGCGCACCGATACGGCGGTACGGGCCCACTCGGCGGATCTGCCGGGCGAGCCGGTCGTGGTGGCCGACCCCGCGCCGGGCGCGTCCGCGGGCTGGGCGGACTATGTGGCGAGCGTGGTGTGGGCGCTGCGGGACGCCGGGCACGCGGTGGGCGGAGTGGACGTCCATCTCGCGTCGACCGTGCCGACGGGCGCCGGGCTCTCCTCGTCCGCGGCCCTCGAGGTCGTGGTCGCGCTCGCGCTCAACGACCTGTTCGAACTCGGCCTGGAACGCCAGCAGTTGGCCAGCCTGTGCCAGCGCGCGGAGAACGACTACGTGGGCGCGCCCACCGGGATCATGGACCAGACGGCTTCGGCCTGCTGCACGGCCGGGCACGCCCTGTTCCTCGACACCCGCGACCTCTCCCAGCGCCAGGTGCCCTTCGACCTGGCCTCGCTCGGGCTGCGGCTGCTTGTCGTGGACACCCAGGTGAAGCACTCCCACAGCGAGGGCGAGTACGGCAAGCGGCGGGCCGGATGTGAGGCAGGGGCCGCGGAGCTGGGGGTTTCCGCGCTGCGGGACGTTCCGTTCGCCTCGCTGCCGGAGTCCCTCGACCGGCTCTCCTGCGACGAGATACGCGGCCTGGTACGGCATATCGTCACGGAGAACCACCGCGTGGAGCGGGTCATCTCGCTCCTGGACGCGGGCGATGTACGGGCCATCGGCCCCGTCCTCGTCGAGGGCCACGCCTCACTGCGCGACGACTTCCGCGTGTCCTGCCCGGAGTTGGACCTGGTAGTCGACTCGGCCGTGGCGGCCGGGGCCCTTGGCGCCCGGATGACGGGCGGCGGTTTCGGCGGCTCCGCGATCGTCCTGGTCGAGGAGCCTTCCTCGGACCAGGTGGCGAAGTCCGTGGTGGAGGCGTTCGCCTCGCACGGCCTGACGGAACCGCGGGTCTTCACGGCGGTCCCGGCCGCGGGGGCGCGGCGGGTGCGCTGACGCCCACCTCGGCCACTCCCCCGGACCGGCCGCCGAGCGGCAGCTCGGCCCACACCGTCTTGCGCGGCGCCGGACCTTCGACGACGCCCCAACTCCCGGCCAGCGCACCGACGATCAGCAGCCCCCGCCCCGACTCACCGTCCGGGGACGGGGGCTGTTCGTCGGGGTGCCGGTCCGGGCGGGTGTCGTCCACCTCGATGCGCAACGTGTCCGCGCCGAGGACGAGCCGCACCTCGAAGTCCCGCCCGGGGACGTGCCCGTGCAGCACGGCGTTGGCGGCGAGCTCGGCGAGGACAGCTTCGGCGTCGCCGAACGGTACGTCCCAGGAACGCAGTTGCTCGACCGCGAGCAGCCGGGCGAGGCGAGCGCCCCGGCGGGTGCCGGAGAAACGCTGCGTGAAGGTGCGGGCGGTGGCGGGGAGTTGGTGGGTGGTCATGGGGTTACGGTCCCGGGGTGCGAGGCCCGGCGGCCAGCCTTGAAGCGTGTACGGTGCGCGACCGTACACGCACGCACTGTAGACAGTACGCAGGGTGACCCGTGACGCTTTGTCACGGGAGGTGGTTCTGATGCACTCCGAGTACGAGGAGCCGGACCCGTCGGACAGTCTGCGGACCTTCGGTGCGGTCATCCACGCATTGCGGGAGCACACGGGGCTGAGCCGGGAGGAGTTCGCGTCCCGCGTGGGCTTCTCCAAACACACGGTGGTCTCCATCGAGTTGGGCCGCCGGATGCCCGACCGCGACTTCGTCGACCGCGCCGAACTGGCGCTCGGCAACACCGGCGCCCTCCGCCGCTCTGCACAGCACCTGTCCCGGCAGCCCGGACTGGCGGCGTGGTTCCGCCAGTGGGCGAAACTGGAACAGGAGGCGACGCGCCTCGACACGTACGAATGCCGTCTGGTGCCGGGCCTGCTGCAATGCGAGGCCTACGCCAGGACCGTGTTCGCCAACGCGCAGCCCCCGCTCGACGACGCCCGCCTCGAAGCGCAGGTGGCCGCCCGCATGGAACGGCAGCGCCTGCTCCGGGAGCGGCAGCGCACGTCGTTCAGCTTCATCATCGAAGAGCACATCTTCCAGCGGCAGTTGGGCGGACCTGACGTGACCCGCCCGCTCCTGGACCATGTCCTGGCCTGTACGGAGCCCCGCAATGTCGTCCTGCAGATCATGCCGGTCCGCTCCTTGCTGCATGCGGCGCTGGACGGGCCGATACAGCTCCTGGAAACAGCGGACCAACGGCGCCTTGCCTACTCGGAGGGGCAGAAGAACGGCCGCCTGATCGCCGACCCGAAAGAGGCAGCCGCACTGCACGACCGTTATGCGACACTGCGCTCGCAGGCCCTCACCCCCGAAGACTCCCGGAGCCTGCTGGAGCGAATGCGAGGAGCACCATGAGCATCACGGAACTCGCCTGGTTCAAGAGCAGCTACAGCGGCACCGAGGGCGACAGCTGCGTAGAAGTAGCCCTGGACTGGCGCAAGTCGACACACAGCGGAACCCAAGGCGACAGCTGCATCGAAATCGCCCCCTGCCCCACCGCCATCCACATCCGCGACTCCAAGGACACCCGCCGCCCCGGCTTCCACGTCGGTCCGGACGCCTGGCGGCACTTCACCGGATACGCCGCCGAGCAGGCGTAAGGCCGAAAAGCCTTATACGTGACCGGAGTTGTTGATCGAGGGCAGCTCCGGAGCCGCGGGCACACCGCCGACCGGGCCCGCCCGGTCGAGCAGCCCCGTACGGGCCGCGAGCGCCGCCGCTTCAAGACGCGAGCCGACGCCCAGCTTCATCAGGACACGCTGCACATGCGTACGGGCCGTGCTCGGCGCGATCCCCATGCCCGCCGCGATCAGCCGGGTGTCCTCGCCGTCCGCGACCCGGACGAGGACCTCGACCTCGCGCGGGGTGAGCATCTGCAGGAGGCGCTGGCCCTCGTCGTCGGGCTGCGCGGCCGGGTTGAGCAGTTCGGCGAACGCGCCCTGGAGCAGCGACGGCGCGACCGCGGCCTCGCCGGAGCGGGCCTTCATGATGGCGCGCTCGACGCCTTCGATCCGCTCGTCGTGCCGTACGTATCCGGAGGCGCCGGCGGCGAACGCGGCCGCGATGCCGCGGGGTGAGGGCACGGGGCCCAGGACCACGACGGCGACCTGCGGACGCTCCCGCTTGATCTTCACGATCGGGTCGAACATGCCCGGCTCGGCGGGTGTGGATGTACCGATCAGACAGACCTCGGGCGCCCGCTGCACCACCAGCTCGGCCGCCCCCGCGGCCGGTGCCGCGGCGGCGAGCACCCGGTGCCCGCGCAGTTTCAGGGCCGAGGCGAGCGCCTCGGCCAGCAGACGGTGATCGTCGACCACCATGAGTCGCACACCCATCGGGCCACCCCCCATTCCCCCACGCGCACAAGTAT
>NZ_JAAKZW010000098.1 GCF_011044995.1 Streptomyces mesophilus
AACTGGGGGAGGGCCGTGGCCGACGGCTGGGGCGCGGGCGGTGCGGGGTCGGCCGCCGCCCGGTGGGCCGGGAGCGCCGCCGCCACGGCGACGAGCAGGGCCAGGCCCTGACTTGTTCTCTTGCGGATCATGGGCAAAAGGGAAACGCCGAAGCACCCGCCGCCGGGGGAGCGGCGCGTCACTCTCCCCCGGGTGGCGGCAGCCTCGGAGCCTTACGGCAGCGCCTTGCTCACGGCGCGCAGGACGACGGGAGGCAGCAGCTCCTGGGCCACGCGGCGGGCCCCGCGCGGCGGCGGCAGCTTCGACGGGGCGATGCGCAGCACCGTGCCGCCGTCGATGGTGTCCTCGCCCACGGTCCGGTCCGTGCGCTCCGCCGCCCAGCCGCGCAGCGCCCGCTGGAACGGCCCGGGATCGCCCCAGGTCGCGTACAGCTTGGCGGGTGAGACGCACACGGGACGCAGCCCCTTGGTGAAGACCGCCTCCCACACTGCCGCGGCGACACCCGGCACATGCTCGGTGCGGTAGTCGTCGAGCGCGACGATGCCGTGCGGGCGCAGGGCGCGCCGGGCGATGTCGATATCGCCGCTGACGTCCTCGTACTGATGCGAGGCGTCGATATGCACGAAGCGGCAGCTCTTCGCGGCGAGCTCCTCGGCGAGTTCCACGGTGCGGCCGTGGACGATACGGGGCAACTCCTCATGGAAGGCGAGGTAGTTCGCCTCGAAGGCGTCCCGGGTGAGCCGCTTGCGGTAGTAGGCGAGCGTGCCGCGGCGGCTGTAGCTGCCGTGGGTCTCGTCGCCGAACAGATCGCAGACCGTCAGCACGTCCCCGGGCCCCAGGTGGCGTCCCATGAGGATCGCGCTCTGGCCGAGATAGCACCCCATCTCGGCCAGATCGCCCGGCTCGGGACCGGTCGCCTCGATCAGTACGCCGAACAGGTCCTGGTCGACCGGCTGGAACCAGCCGGGCACGTCGTCCAGGGCGCGCGGCCTGCGTGCGGTCGGGATGTGGTGCATCAGCGCCGCCCCAGGAGCGCCCGCAGGCCGCTCTTGCGCACCGGACGGTGCTCGGGAGTCCGCTCCTCGCGATGCCGCGACACCGGCTGCCCGGGCAGCCGTGCCTTGCGGCCGCTGATGCGGATCATCGGGTCGCCCGCCACCTGCTCGGCGCCGTGCCACATGTCGTCACGGCCCGCGAGCATCGCCGCGAGGTCCGCGTGCACCTCGTCGTACGCGCCCCAGGTCCCGTAGAACTTCGTGGCCGTGATGCACAGCGGGCGCAGCCCCGTCGTGGCGACCGCGCCCCAGGTGGCGGCGGCGACGCCCGGGCAGTGTTCGGCGCGGAAGTCGTCGAGCACGAGGATGCCGTCCGGGCCGATCAGGTCGCGGGCGGCGGCGATGTCGCCGTGCACGTGCTCGTACAGATGCGAGGCGTCCACGTGGATGAAGCGGCAGGTGCCCGGCTCGACATGGTCGGTGATCACCGAGGACGGGCCCTGGACGACGGCCGGCAGCTCGTCGTGGAACGACAGGTAGTTGGCCTCGAAGGCGCGGCGCGTGAGGGTCGCGTACGAGCGGTTCATCTCGCGGCTGTTCGCGTCGTCCCCGGCCGGGGAGTCGAAGAGGTCGCAGACCGTGAAGAGTTCACCGGGGCGCAGATAACGGCCCATGAAGATGGCGCTCTTGCCGAGATAGGCGCCGATCTCGAGAAGGTCACCCGTCTGGCCCTGTTCGCCCTGGCGGGTCAGGAACCAGTCGAAGAGCACCTGATCAGGGCTGTGGAACCAGCCCTTGACCTCGGACAGGCTGGTGGGACGGGGCAGGGTGGCGGGGTCGCACGGGGCGTGCTGCATCGGAACTCCCGGGAGTGTCACGGCCGTTCGGGCACAGGGGCAACGAGCGTCGGCTCGGCCGGTTGCGGTACGCCGATACGGGCCGCCGCAGCCGGTACCGGGCGCCTGTCCGCCAGGGGAACCACCGGGGGAAGGCCAGGTGTCTGGCCGAGGAACAGATGGCGTACGACGCGTTCGGCGGCCCGCCCGTCGTCGTACGCGCAGAAGCGCTCACGGAACGCGGCCCGCAGCTGCGCCGAACGCGAGCCGCGCCAGTGCCCGGTGGCGAAGATGTCGATCAGCTCGTCCTCGCTGCGGGCGACCGTGCCCGGCGGGAAGGCGCGCAGATCGAAGTACGTGCCGCGGGCGGCCTCGTAGGCCTCCCAGTCGTCCGCGTAGATGACGATCGGGCGGTCGAGGTTGGCGTAGTCGAACATCAGCGACGAGTAGTCCGTGACCAGCGCGTCGCTCGCCAGGCACAGCGTCTCCACGCTCGGGTGGGACGAGACGTCGATCAGGCGGGCGGAGTCGGCGGTGGCGAGCGGAGCCTCGTAGCTGTGGTGCGCGCGGGTCAGCACCGTGTAGCGCGGACCCAGCTCGCGCAGCATCCGCTCCAGGTCGACCGGGGTGCGCTGGGTGCGCCGGTAGTCGCGGTACGTCGGCGCGTACAGGATCGCCGTGGAGCCCTCGGGGATGCCGAGCGTCTCGCGCAGCCGGGCCACCTCGAGCGAAGTGGCGTGCAGGAAGCGGTCGTTGCGCGGATATCCGTACTCGAGGATCTCGTACGAGGCGGGGAAGACCCGCTCCCAGGTCAGCGTCGAGTGGCGGTTGGCGGTCAGGACGTAGTCCCACTTGTCCGCGCTGGCCATCAGCTGCCCGAAGTCCGTGTCACGGGCGGCGGCCGGGCGGTCCTGGAGGTCCAGGCCCATGTGCTTGAGCGGGGTGCCGTGCTGGGTCTGGATCAGGACCTGTCCGGGGCGCTTGACCAGCCGGCGGTCGAAGTTGACGTTGTTCACCAGGTACTTGGCGCGCGCGAGCGCCGTCCAGTACGCCGCCGTGCCCGGCGTCAGGCGCCGCGTCCCCGTCGGTACCTGGTGGTGGTGCCCGGGCTGTGCGATCCACGCGGTGCGGATACCGGGCGCGAGCTCACGGACCTTCGCCTCGATCGCGCCCGGGTTGCAGGAGTGACCCCGGCCCCAATAGGCGGAGAACACCGCATAGTCGGGCTTCACCGGCAGCTTGAGCTGGATGCGGTAGTGCACCTGGAGCAGGGCGCCGCGGGTGAGGCGTCGCAGGCCCTTCGCGTACGAGGTGAGCCGGGACTTCACGCCCAGGGACAGCATCAGCGCCCGGTACGTGCGGTGCGTGCCCAGCTTGACCAGCGCGTGCCGCAGCCGGGTGCGCAGCGGCACGGGGTGGCCCTTGGTGCGGTAGCGGCGGTAGTGGGTGCGGGCCCTGCGCAGGAACTCGGCCCGGGTGCCGCGCGGCAGACGGCCGCGCTTGGTGAAGAGCGTCGAGTAGTGGTCGGTCATCCGGCGGAACATCACCGGCCGCCAACGGGCAAGGTCGGGGCGGGAGTCGAGGAAGGCGAAGACCCGCTCGTACTGGTCGAAGATGTCGAAGTGCTTGCGGCTTGTCGTCCCGAGGATCGAGCCGCGGCGGCGCTGGCGGTAGTGCACGCAGACCCGGTCGAGGACCGCGAGCGACTCGGCCGCGAGGAGCGCCGGATACGTCCAGGGCGTGTCCTCGTAATAGCCGGGCGGGAAGGCCAGCTGCTGCTCTTCGATGAACTCGCGGCGGTACGCCTTGTTCCAGGCGACCATGATGACCTTCAACAGGCCCGGCCGGTCGTCCAGTTGGAAACTGGCGGGGCCGCCCTCGCCGAGCAGGTGCGCGAACTCGTTGCGGCGGACCTCGCCGGTCCAGTAGGTGCGCGCGTAGTCGTAGAGCAGGATGTCCGGGCTGTCGGTTTCCTTGAGGCGCTCGGAGATCGCGCGCAGGGAGTCCGGGGTGAGGGTGTCGTCGCTGTCCAGGAAGATCAGGTACTCGCCGCGCGCCTGCGCCATGCCGGCGTTGCGGGCCCGACCGAGGCCGACGTTCTCCGTGAGGTGGACGGCTCTGACCCGGGGGTCGGCGGCCGCGAACTCGTCGATGATCGCGGGCGATCCATCGGGTGAGCAGTCGTCGACGACGATCAACTCGAAGTCCGTGCAGGACTGTTCGAGGACCGAGAAGAGGCATTCGTGCAGGTATGCCTGCACCTTGTACACGGGGACGATGACACTGAACCGGGGCAAGGCACATCCATGGGTCGGCACGGGCATACTGCCGTGAAACGGCCCTGGGCGTAGAGCAGTTACGCCAGACGTGGCATACGGGGGAACTCTCCGGGACGACGAAAGGCGCCCTGCAGGTCAGGGCGCCTTTCGCTGAGGTTTGCTCATCGTTTACTTGACGGGTCTCTCCCTCGCGCCTACGTGCCGGTTCTCTCCCTCGCGCTACTTGACGGCCCCCGCCATCACGCCGGACACGAACTGCCGCTGGAACGCGAAGAACACGGCCAGCGGGATCACCAGCGAGAGGAACGCGCCGGGGGCGAGTGTCTCGATGTTCTGACTGAACGCCCGGGTCTCACGGGTCAGGGCGACCGTCAGCGGCTGCGACGAGGTGTCGGTGAAGATCAGCGCCACCAGGAGGTCGTTCCACACCCACAGGAACTGGAAGATGGCGAGCGAGGCGAGGGCGGGCCCCGCGAGCGGCATCACCACCGTGAAGAACAGCCGTACCTCACCGGCCCCGTCGAGCCGCGCCGCTTCGAGGAGTTCACGGGGGATCTCCGCGAAGAAGTTCCGCAGCAGGAACACCGCGAACGGCAGACCGAAGCCCACATGGAACAGGATCGGGCCGACGATCGAACCGAACACCCCGATGTCGCCGAACAGGCGGGCCAGCGGGATCAGCGCGATCTGGATCGGGACGACGAGCAGCCCCACCACGGCCACGAACCACCAGTCGCGGCCCTTGAAGTCCATCCATGCGAACGCGTAGCCGGCCATCGCGCCGAAGACGACCACGAGCACCGTCGAAGGAACCGTGATCCAGATGGTGTTGACCAGGGCGTCGGTGATCGTGTCGTTGCCGAGCAGGGTCGAGTACAGCTCGGAGGTGAACTGGGAGGGCTCGGTGAACACCGTCCACCAGCCCGACTCGGTCATCTCGCCGGGGTCGCGGAACGACGAGGCGAGCAGGCCGAGCGTCGGGGTCAGCCAGAGCAGCGCCATCAGGATCAGGAAGACGCGCAGGACCCCGCCGCCCGAACGGCTCGCTATCCGTGCGGCGAGCGACGGGCGGGGCCGGCCCCCTGTCCCGTCCGCGGAGGGTGCCGTCACCGGCCCGGCCTTCGCCTCGGCGGGGGCCTTCGGCTCGGTGGGGCCGGAGAACTCGGATGCTGCCGATGACTCGCTCACCGTGGTCCCTCCTTCCGCAGACGCCGGATGTTGATGATCATCACCGGCAGGACCAGGATGAACAGGACGATGGCGATGGCGCTGCCGAGCCCGTAGTCGGCCCGCGGCCCGAAGGCCACCAGATACAGCTGCAGCGCAAGGACGTTGGCGTCGTCCTGCACGGGTTCGGGCGCGATGATGTAGACCAGGTCGAAGATCTTCATCACGTTGATCATCAAGGTGACGAACACGACCACGAGGACCGGTGCGAGCAGGGGCACCGTGACTCTGCGGAACACCTGCCACTCATTGGCCCCGTCCACGCGGGCCGCTTCCAGGAGATTGCGGTCCACTCCGGCGAGCCCGGCCGCGATGAGCACCATCGCGAAGCCGGCCCACATCCAGGCGTACGCGCCGATCACGGCGGGTGTGACCAGGCTCGGGCCGAGCCAGTCGAGCCCGTTGTAGGCCGCCCCGAAGTTCGAGGCGGGCAACCGCAGTTGAGCCCCGTCCGCCTCCTTGGGCAGCGCGAACGTACCGTCGTCGCCGGTCGTCGCGGACGCGACCACCTCGCCGTCCTTGACCGCCTCGACCTTCACGCCGGGCAGCGCGCTCTCCTTGCCGTCGACGACGCCCTTCTCACCGCCGCCGCCCTTTTGGAAGTCCAGCCATACGGTGCCGGTGATCTTGTCGCCCGCGGCCTCGGCGGCCTTCGCCGGGCCCGGGTCGCCGGGCACCTTGTCCGGCGGGAGCCCGACCAGCGGGAGCAGCGCCGGTTCGCCCGCCGACACGGTGGACTTGGTGGTGTACGGGCCCTTGGCGCGCGGCCCTTCCATGTCCGACCAGTTCGGCGCGCTCGCCTTGGGATAGGCGGTCGATTCGACGAAGGTGTCGTGCACGCCCACGACCACGGCGTTCGCGACGCCCTGGTCCGGGTCCGCCTCGTACACCAGACGGAAGATGATGCCCGCGGCCAGCATCGAGATGGCCATCGGCATGAAAATGATCAGCTTGAACGCGGTCTGCCAGCGCACCCGTTCGGTCAGCACGGCGAAGATCAGGCCGAGTCCGGTGACCAGGGCGGGCGCGATCGCGACCCAGATCGCGGTGTTCTTCAGCGCGGTGAACGTGGCGTCGTCGGTGAACACATCGCCGTAGTTGCCTAGCCCGACGAAGCCGTCACCGGTCTCGTCGTACAGACTGCGCCACACCGAGTACCCGATGGGGTAGACCACGAGCGCGCCCAGCATGATCAGGGCGGGCAGCAGGAACAGCACCACCACCCCGGGCTTGGTGCCGAGCACGCTCTTACGCGGTTTCGCGGGGGGCACACCGGCAGGACCGGCGGCCCCCGCGCTCACTGCAGGGGTCGACATCGGAGGCCGTCAGCCCTTGTACGCCTTGGCCGCGGCGCTCTCCAGCTGCTGCTGCAACCCTTCCACGTCACCGGGGTTCTTGAGGAAGTCCTGCAACCCCTTCCACATGCCCTGCCCCTTCGTACCGCCGAACGCGGCCGGAGCCTGGTCGGACATGTCGAAGCGGAAGTCGTCACCGGCGTCAAGGAGGGCCTGGGCGATCTCGCGGGTGATCTTGTCCTTGTACTTGGCCATGTCCACGGACTTGTTGGGGGACAGGATGCCGCCCTGGTTCACCCAGATCTCGGCCGCGTCCTTCGAGGCCAGCCAGGTGATCATCGCCTGGGATGCCTCGCCGTCCTTGAGGACCGTGGCCACGTCGCCGGCGCTGACGACCGGCGATTCGTCGCCGACCGCAGGGAACTTGAAGACATCGGCGTCCTCGCCGAGCTTCGCGTCCGTGTCCGCGTTGATGTTCGCCGCGACGAAGTCGCCCTCGAAGACCATCGCCGCAGGGGAGTCACCGCTGAAGGTGTTCGTCACGGACTTCGGGAACTCGGTGCGCAGTGCGCCGTCCGCGCCGCCCTGGATCAGATCGTCCTTGCCCCACAGCTCGGCGAGCGTGGTGAGGGCTTCCTTCACGCTGGGATCGGTCCACTTGATCTCGTGCTTGGCCAGCTGGTCGTACTTCTCCGGCCCGGCCTGCGAGAGATAGATGTTCTCGAACCAGTCGGTGAGGGTCCAGCCGTCCTGACCGCCGATGGACACCGCGGGCCAGCCGGCGTCGGACAGCGTCTGCGCCGTCTCGATGAAACTCTTCCAGTCCGCGGGCGGCTCGGTGATGCCGGCGGCCTCGAAGCCCTCGGTGTTGTACCAGATCAGGGACTTGTTGGCGGCCTTCGCGTACACGCCGTACTGCTTGCCCTCGTACGCGCCGAGGTCCTTCCAGCCCTTGCTGAAGTTCTTGTCGAGCTGCGCCTGCGCCTCCTTGCCGAGCGGCTTGACCCAGCCGCGCTCGGCGAACTGGTGCAGCACGCCCACCTGCGGCAGGAAGGAGACGTTCGGCGGCTTGCCGCCCTCGATCCTCGTGCCGAGCACGGTGGCGGTGTTGTCGCCGGTGGACAGATAGTTGACCGTCGCGCCCGTACGCTTCTCGAACTCTTCGAGGACCTTCCTGAAGTTCTTCTCCTCGGGCCCGGACCATACGCCCGAGACCTCCAGTGTCTGGCCGTCGAGCTTGGGCAGCTCGACCGTCTGGGCCGCTCCTGTGTCCTTGCCGTCACCGGGCTTGTCCTCAGAGCCGCCGTCGTCACCGCAGCCGCTGAGCGCCAAGGCGCCCACGGCGGCGAGCGCGATCGCGGCCCTGCGTGTCCGAAGAGTTGTGCGCATCACTGCCCCGTCTCTCCCGTTCCGCTGTCCCGTGCGGTCTGGTCTACGCCCGGGGGTGGGGCGCCGCAATAGCGCCTGCGGTGTCAAGTACGTGATCGTGATGGGGTCGTGACGGGATGTCAGGACAAACTACTCAGCCCAACTCAGCCTCGCCTCGACCCGCAGCCCGGAAACGCACCCCGACCCGCAACCCGAAACACCCGCACCCTCACAACAGCGAAGGAACCTCGCGCGCCGCCACCGACCGCGCCGCCCGCTCCAGCGCGCTGGCGAGGAGGGCCAAGTCCGTGGGTCCGTTGCCGAGTTCGCGTACGGGGCGGCGGTCCGGCGGATCGCCCATGCGCTCCCACTCCAGGGCCACCGCCGTCGGCCGCAGCGTCGCCGTACGCGGGATGCGCCCCGTGACCCGCCCCGTCTGGAACGGCACCACCCGGCCGTCGGCGAGCAGCAGCCGCCCCCGCCCGGGCGCCGGATCCTCCGGCGCCGCGGAGGGCGCGGTGAGGACGATCCGTACGGCGGCGCCCCGGGCCGGCAGCGAATCCACCGTCCGCTCGGGCCGCCCGGTCGCCGCGACCAGATGGACGCCGAGCCGCTCACCCTCCCGTACGACGGCCTCCAGGGCCCGGACCACCGAGCCGGCCGAGGGCCGGCCGGGTGCGCCGAGCGCGGGGGCGATCAGGGCGTCGAGGTCGTCGACCACGACGACAAGACGCGCAAGAGCCGTCTCCTGCGTGATACCCGCCTCGGAACTCCGCCCGCCCGCACGCAACTTGAGGGTCGAGCTCGGGGGCGCGTCCAGGTCCGCCGAACCGTCCCCGGACCCCGAGCGCTGCGCGACCATCCGTCCGGCGACCGCCCGCCCCGTATGCCACTCGGCGAAATCGCTCCGGCCGAGCAGCTCGCTGCGCCGCTTCAGCTCGGCCGTCAGGGACTGGGCGAACTCCCGCATCCGTACCGGGTCGTTGGCCGCGAGGTGCGTGGTCACATGGGGCAGCTCCGTGGCGGGCCGCAGCCCGTCACCCCGTTCCGCACCCGCGCCGTCCACGAGGACGAGACCGAGCCGGTCCGGACGTTCGGCCGAGGCGAGCGAGGCGGCGACCGCGCGAAGCAGCTCGGTGCGCCCGCTGCCCGGGGGGCCCTCGACGATGACATGCGGCCCCTGGGCGACCAGGTCCGCGCAGACCGGACCGCGCGGTCCGGCCCCGAGCACCGCCCAGGCGCGCCCGCCCGGCGAATCGTGGTCGTCCGCGGCCGCCGCCCAGCGGGCGAGCAGCGAGGCGGGGGTGGCCCGCGCGAGCCCCAACTCGTCCAGGAGACGGGCCGCTTGGGGCAGCGGGGAGGCGAGACGGGCGGCCTGCGGCCCGTTCTCCGCCGTACGCAGCGGTGCGAGGGCCCGCGCGAAACGCTCCGCCCACGCCGGCGACACCGCGTCCACCGACGCGACGGTGCCCTGCCCGGCGAGCTGCCCGCGCACCGTACGCACCAGGCGCAGGGCCGTGGCGACATCGCCGCTCAGGAGCGCCACCGCACCGCAGGAGCGGAAGGCGGGCAGCGCCGTGCACGCCGTCTCGTACGTCAGCGAGACCGGCGACGACGGGGACGCGGACGGGGTCTCGGCGAGACACAGCACATGGATCCCGGCCCCCGGACCCTCCTCGGCGAGCCGCACGGTCGCCGCCCGCAGCGCGGCCGAACCGGGGTCGCCGTCCACCACGAGCAGCGTGCGGGGGCCCGCGGAGCGGCCGGGGGCGTCGCCCTCGTCGAGCCGGTCGTCGATCCGGCGCAGCAGTTCATCCGTACGGGCCGCCGCCTGCTCACGGTCGTAGGCGACCAGGAGCCGGCAGTCCTCACCGCGGGCCGGCCGCAGATGCGGGAGCCAGCCCAGCCAGGTCCACTCGGCGACCCGCTGCTCCACCGTGCGCGAACGGTCCGTGCTGAGCAGCACGATCTCCAGCTCCGTGGGCGCGTGCAGCGCCGCGAGCTGGGCGAGCACGGCGCGCGCGAGCCCGGTCAGGCGCGCCCGCGGGCCCGCGAGCCCGAGCCCGCCGGCCTCGCGAAGACCGACCGTGACGGGCACGGCCGGCAGCAGCAGGCCCTGGTCGGTCAGCGGCCGGTCCACGGTGCCGAGCCGCACGGCGAGCGCCTCGGGGTGCTCCCGGCCGCGCTCCCACAGGCGCGGCCCCGGGCCGAGCGCGGTGAGCAGCAGGGCCGCGGGGTCGGGCCAGGTCTCGGGCTGGGGCGTGCGTTCGGCGGGCTGTGGCTCGGCGGCGGGTTCGGCCGGTGCCAGGGGTTCCTCCTCGGCGCGTCCGCCCGCGAGCCGCCGCGCCCAGGCACCGAGCCCGCGCCGGCGCAGCTGCCGGGGAACGGTGGTGCCGCGCGCGGGGGTGCCGGTGCGGCCGTGCTCACCGAGCGGCTCGGCCGGTTCGTCGGCCCGGGTGTGCTCGTGGGAAGGGTCCAACTCGGCGTGCCCGTAGGCGTGATGGGTGGCACCGGCGGGCGGGCCCGCGTGCGGCGACGCCTGCGCGGGCACGCGGGGCGGCGCGGCGGCGCGCTCTCGTGCGGGGGCTGCTGCCGCGGAGGCGGCTTCCCCTTCTCGTACGGGATGAGCGCCCCCTCGTACGGAATCGGCATCCCCTCGTACGAGACCGGCGTCCTGCCGTACGAAAGAGGCGCCGGGCGCACTCGGGTCCTGCGGGCCCACCGCCGCCACCCGCAGGTGGCCCTCCCCGTCCGGCGCAGTGGGCAGAGGCTCGGGGTCGGCCGTCGTGGACAGCCGCAGCGTGGACTCGCCGATCCGCAGCAGCGCGCCGGGGGTGAGACGCAGCGGGCGGTCGGCGACGGGGGCGCCGTCGAGGACGGTGCCGTTGGTGGAGCCGAGATCCGTGACCGAGACGCGGCCGTCGTCGGCGAGCGTGACCGCGCAGTGAAGCCGGGAGACATCCGGGTCGTCGAGCGGGACGTCCGCGTCGGCGGAGCGGCCGATCGTGATCTTCCCGCCGTGCAGCAGATGGACACCGCCGGCGTCGGGACCCGCGATCACATGCAGCCGGGCGGCCGCGCCCTGGGCGGTGGGTGCGGGCTCGGCGGGGGAGTGCAGCGTGAGCATGGCGCCGTCGACCAGCGGGGGCTCGCCGAGCAGGCAGGTCCTGGCGTCGAGCCGGTCCGGGCCCGCGTACAGCACGACCTGCGCCCCGGAAGAGGCGTCGGCGCCCGCCGCCGTGGCCAGGCCGGACGCGACCGCCGCGAGCGCGGTGCCCGCGGGCGCGGTGACCAGCACGTCGGTGGCGCTGCAGTCGCGCGCCCACTGCGCGCTGCGGCCGTCAGGGCCTGCCCGGAGGACGGTCAGCCGGATCTGCATCGCCGTCAGCGGTCCCTTCTGCGCGGGTGCCCGGCGGGGGACGGATGGCCCGTCGGTGACCCCCACCGCACACGGCATGGCTCCGTGCTCGTAGGCATCCTCGCACCTGCCACCGACAACACGCCCGGCACCCACCATTAAGTGATCTTGATTGATCGGGTTTTCCGTCTTTGGAGTCCAAATCGCCCTCGCTCATGCGTAATTGGCCGCGCGGGTATACGGCGGGCGTGTGCATGGGACGTGCGTGGGCAGGGGACCCGGCAACCAACCGCCGACTGCCTGCGTCTTCCCCGGGAACGGAACCGCCACGGTTGTTACGGGAACGGGTGGCCGAGGGCACACCAGTGCCCCGTTCGGCCGCACTACAGT
The DNA here is from genome assembly GCF_011044995.1 of Streptomyces mesophilus. Taxonomy (GTDB): domain Bacteria; phylum Actinomycetota; class Actinomycetes; order Streptomycetales; family Streptomycetaceae; genus Streptomyces; species Streptomyces mesophilus. Next base: position 11,749 of record NZ_JAAKZW010000098.1, read on the forward strand.
GGGGCGGAACACAAGGAACGCCAGGAACAGAGTTCGACGATCGACAGGGAGCGCATGACGTGCGGCCGGTAGGCAGCAAGTACCTGCTCGAGGAGCCGCTCGGACGCGGCGCCACGGGCACCGTCTGGCGAGCCCGCCAGCGCGAGACCGCGGGCGCCGAGGCCGCCGTCCAGGGGCACCCCGGCGAGACCGTCGCGATCAAGGTGCTCAAGGAAGAGCTGGCCAACGACGCGGATGTCGTGATGCGCTTCCTGCGCGAACGCTCCGTGCTGCTCCGCCTGACGCACCCCAACATCGTGCGCACCCGCGACCTGGTCGTCGAAGGCGATCTCCTGGCGCTCGTCATGGACCTCGTCGACGGTCCCGACCTGCACCGTTACATCCGGGACAACGGCCCGATGACCCCGGTCGCCGCGTCCTTGCTCACGGCCCAGATCGCCGACGCGCTGGCCGCCAGCCACGCCGACGGCGTCGTGCACCGGGACCTCAAGCCCGCGAACGTCCTCCTCAAGGAGGACGAGCACGGCATGACCCCGATGCTCACCGACTTCGGCATCGCGCGCCTCGCGGATTCGCCGGGCCTGACCCGTACCCATGAATTCGTCGGTACGCCGGCGTATGTCGCACCCGAGTCCGCCGAAGGCCGTCCGCAGACCTCCGCCGTCGACATCTACGGCGCCGGAATCCTGCTGTACGAGCTGGTCACGGGCCGTCCGCCGTTCTCCGGCGGAAGTGCGCTCGAAGTGCTGCACCGCCACCTCGGCGAGGAGCCGCGCCGCCCGAGCACGGTCCCCGAGCCGCTGTGGACGGTCATAGAACGCTGTCTGCGCAAGAAGCCCGAGGAGCGGCCGAGCGCCGAGAACCTGGGACGTGCGCTGCGCGTGGTCGCCGAGGGCATCGGCATCCACGCGAACTCCTCGCAGATCACCGCCGCCGAGGGCGTGGGCGCACTGCTCGCTCCCGACCCGACGCCCGCGCCGGTCCCGGTGACGCCGGGCGCCGCGGACCCGACGCAGGTGCTGCCGCACAACGCGGGTTCGTACGACCCGAACGCCGCGACCAATGTGATGCCGCACACCTCCGGCTCGTCGGACGCCGATCCCACCTCCGTCCTGCCGAACCGCGGCGCGGCCGACCCGACCGCCGTGATGCCACCGGTGCCGCCGGGCGCCCCGGGGGCCGGCAACCCGGACGACCCGCATCCGTGGCAGAACCAGATGCGTGCGGCCCGCGACCGCAACGAGCAGACCCAGGTCCAGTACCTCGACCCCAACCAGGACCCGCTGCGGCGCCGCCCGCAGCGGCAGGTCCAGCGCGGTCAGCAGCAGCGCCCGCAGCAGGCGCCGCAGGGGTACGGATATCCGCAGCAGCAGCCACAGCACCCGCAGCAGCACCAGCCGCAGCGGTACGCCCCGGCGCCGCAGCCCCAGCAGCAGCCGCAGCGGTACGCGCCTCCGTCGCCGCCTCCGCAGCAGCCGCGCCCGCCGCGTCAGCCGAGGCAGCGCAGCGCCAACCCGATGAGGATCCCCGGACTCGGCTGCCTCAAGGGCTGCCTGTTCACGATCGTCATCATGGTCGTGGCCGCGTGGCTGATCTGGGAACTGAGCCCGCTGCAGGACTGGATCGGCCAGGGCCGCTCGTTCTTCGGCCAGATCGGGCACTGGTACGACGAGGTGTCGAAGTGGATCAATGGTCTGCAGGTGTGACGGACGGTGGGTCCGGCGGCGGCTGTCAGTAGGCAATCCGGTCCCCACACTGCGGCCTGATGGATTTGTCGACATCCAGCGAGTGATTTCTCCCCGGGAAGTGAAGGTTGGCGCCGAAGCCGCGTAGCTTTATCGCCAACAGGAGCCCGTAGGAGCAGTCTTGGCACGGAAAATCGGCAGCCGGTACACCGCCCACCAGATCCTGGGCCGCGGTTCGGCCGGCACGGTCTGGCTCGGCGAAGGTCCCGAGGGGCCCGTCGCGATCAAACTGCTGCGTGAAGACCTCGCCGCCGACCAGGAGTTGGTCGGCCGTTTCGTCCAGGAGCGCACGGCGCTGCTCAGCCTCGACCACCCGAGCGTGGTCGGCGTACGGGACCTGGTCGTGGACGGCAACGATCTGGCGCTCGTCATGGACCTCGTCCGCGGCACGGATCTGCGCACCCGTCTGGACCGCGAACGGCGGCTCGCCCCGGAGGCGGCCGTCGCGATCGTGGCGGACGTGGCCGACGGCCTGGCCGCCGCGCATGCGGCCGGCATCGTGCACCGCGACGTCAAGCCGGAGAACGTCCTCCTGGACATGCAGGGCCCCCTCGGCCCCGGCGGCTCGCACCCCGCTCTCCTCACCGACTTCGGCGTCGCCAAGCTCGTCGACTCCCCGCGCCGTACGCGCGCGACCAAGGTCATCGGGACCCCGGACTATCTCGCCCCCGAGATCATCGAGGGCCTGCCGCCCCGCGCGGCCGTCGACATCTACGCCCTCGCGACCGTCCTGTACGAACTCCTCGCCGGCTTCACGCCCTTCGGCGGCGGTCACCCCGGCGCGGTTCTGCGCCGCCATGTGACCGAGACGGTCGTCCCGCTCCCGGGCATCCCGGACGAGCTCTGGCAGCTGATCGTCCAGTGCCTGGCCAAGGCCCCCGCATCCCGGCTGCGCGCCTCCGAACTGGCCGCGCGCCTGCGCGAGCAGCTCCCCGTCGTCGCGGGCATGCCGCCGCTCGACGTGGACGAACCGGAACCCGAGTTCCCCGAGGAGCCCGAAGCCGCCTTCCCGCCCACCGAACCCGCGGCCCCCCGCCGGGGAGCGGTCCCCCTGGTGCCGGGCTCGACCCCGGACTCCAACCGCGACACCCACACCTCGATGCGCGTCCCCGGCCCCGACGAGCTCGCGGGCGGCGCCCGCGGCACCGCCCGTGCCCCCCGCGCGGCGGGCGCCCCGCGCCCGGGCTCGGCCCGCCACCGCGCGGCCGCGGCCCGCCGCCGCCGGATCGTCCTGACCACATCGGCGGTCGCGCTCGCGGCGGCGATCGGGGTGGGCGGCTGGCTGGCGGTATCGGGCGACGACGACGGCGGAACACCGCAGGACGGCAAACCTTCGGTTTCGGCTACGCCGTGACTTTCCGCTCGGGCGGCACATCCAGCCCCTTTCAGCCCCTCCGGCGCTTGAGGAGATCCGAACGGAGTTCGGATGCCGGGGTCCGGGGCGAAGCCCCGGTTTCGGGAAGGGGCGGGTAGGGGAAATCAGCCCGCCGCAGGCGCAACCGGCCCGCACCCGACGACGAAACAGAACCGTCCCCATAGCCCTCACCGGAGCGGGGACGAGTGCGCCCACAGCCACCGGTAGTCTGGAGGGCGTGGCAGTCGTCGATATTTCCGAAGAGCTCAAGTCCCTCAACGCGACCATGACGTCCATCGAGGCCGTCCTGGACCTCGACAAGCTGAGGGCCGACATCGCCGTGCTCGAGGAGCAGGCCGCGGCCCCGTCCCTGTGGGACGACCCGGAGGCCGCCCAGAAGATCACGAGCAAGCTCTCGCACCTCCAGGCCGACGTCCGCAAGGCGGAGGCGCTGCGGGGCCGTATCGACGACCTCGCCGTGCTCTTCGAGATGGCCGCGGAGGAGGACGACGCGGACACCCTCGCGGAGGCCGAGTCCGAGCTGACCGCGGTCCAGAAGGCGCTGGACGAGATGGAGGTCCGCACGCTCCTCTCCGGTGAGTACGACGCGCGCGAGGCCCTCGTGAACATCCGCGCCGAGGCCGGCGGCGTCGACGCCGCCGACTTCGCCGAGCAGCTGCAGCGCATGTACCTGCGCTGGGCCGAGCGGCACAACTACAGCACCGAGGTGTACGAGACCTCGTACGCGGAAGAGGCCGGCATCAAGTCGACCACCTTCGTCGTCAAGGCCCCCTACGCCTACGGCACCCTCTCCGTCGAGCAGGGCACCCACCGCCTCGTGCGCATCTCGCCCTTCGACAACCAGGGCCGCCGCCAGACCTCGTTCGCGGGCGTCGAGGTGCTCCCCGTCGTCGAGTCCAGCGACCACGTCGAGATCGACGAGTCCGAGCTGCGCATCGACGTCTACCGCGCCTCAGGGCCCGGTGGCCAGGGCGTCAACACCACCGACTCGGCCGTGCGCATCACGCACCTGCCGACCGGCATCGTGGTCTCCTGCCAGAACGAGCGCTCCCAGATCCAGAACAAGGCCAGTGCCATGAACGTGCTGCAGGCCAAGCTCCTGGAGCGCCAGCGCCAGGAGGAGCGCGCCAAGATGGACGCGCTCAAGGACTCCGGCAGCTCCTGGGGCAACCAGATGCGCTCCTACGTCCTGCACCCGTACCAGATGGTCAAGGACCTGCGCACCGAGTTCGAGGTCGGCAACCCGCAGGCCGTGCTCGACGGCGAGATCGACGGTTTCATCGAGGCCGGTATCCGCTGGCGCAAGCAGCAGGAAACGCAGACGGACTGAGCTGAGGCCGGGCCCCCCGGGGACCGGACCGTCCGGGTGACCGGGGCCGGGGGCCGGGGTGTGATCTGACAGGGGGACCTATCGTCTCGCGCAGTGCCCGAATTGCCGGGCTTCGGCGAGACGATAGGTCCCCTTCTCGCTCACACCCCGAGGGCCAGCCGCAGCTGTTCGTCCTCCACGATGCGGCGGGCCAGGTCCGGGTCCGAGATGTCGACCGCCTCCGGGACCGTCTCGGCGACCTCGCTGCGGCGCGCGTACGTATCGAACTGCTCCTGCTTGACCCGGTGCACCTCGAGCAGCCGCACATCCACACTGTCCGCGGCGAGCAGCCGGTGCACCTGCACCCGCCGCACCTGCCCCATCCGGTGCGCCCGGGCCACGGCCTGCGCCTCCAGGGCAGGGCTGAGCTGCGGTTCGCACAGGACCACGACCGACGCCGCCTGCAGATTGAGCCCGGTGCCCCCGGTACGTATCTGCGCGAGCAGCACCGCATGGCCGGGTGCCGCGGTGAACTCGTCGACCAGCGCCTGACGTTCATCGGCCGGCACCGCACCCGTGAGCGGGCCGAGTGCCGCGCCGTGGAGGGCCGCCTCGACCACGGCGAGCACCTCGAGGAAGCAGGAGAACACCACCACCTTCAGGTCGTTGGCGGCCGCTTCCGCGACCAGTTCGCGCAGCCGGTGCAGCTTCGCCGAGCGCGCCGGGTCCGCATAGGGCGCCCGCCGCATCGCCATGAAGTTCCCCTCGCCGACCGCCCGGCGGTACGCGGTGCGGTCGCCGTCCGAGAGCTCCTCCCACTCGTCGGCATGGATCACCCCGGGCAGCTCGCCGAGCACATCCGGCTGATTGCGCCGCAGATAGCAGGGCGCGACGGCCGCGCGGAAGGCCCGCGAATCCAGCGCCCCCATCCCGTACTGCAGCGCGTGCGCATCGGGTGACTGCAACTGCCCGATCAGCGACCGGAATTCGGCGACGTGGTTCTCCATCGGTGTGCCGGTCAGGAACAGCACACGGCCGGTGGAGGGCCGCCGGATCAGCACGCGCAGCGCCTCGGCCCGCCGGGTCCTGGGGTTCTTCACGTACTGCGCCTCGTCGGCGACCACCAGAGCGAGGGGCACCTTCGGTATCTCCAGTGTCCGCAGCACGTCGTACGTCGTGACGAGCACGCCCCCCTCCGCCGCCCAGGCGTCCACGGCGGTATGCCGTCCCGGGCCATGGGCGCGGTAGGTGATCAGTGAACTGCGGCCCTCGATCTCCCGTATCCAATTGAGCAGGACGCCCACCGGGCACACCACGAGAAAGTGCCGGCCCTCCCCGGTGGCCCGCAGATGGGCGAGCACCGCGAGGGCCTGGATCGTCTTGCCGAGCCCCATCTCGTCGCCGATCAGGACGCGGCGGCGGGCCAGCGCGAAGCGTGCGCCGAAGGCCTGGTAGCCGCGCAGCGAGACCTGGAGGAGCGACTCGTCGAGCGGCTGCGCCCGCACCTGTTCGGCGATGCCGGTCGGGATGAACCCCTCGGCGGACTCCCGGTCCTCGGGCAGATCGGCGACCTTGCCGAGCACCGTGTAGTACTCGGCGGCCCGCACCTGGAAGTCCAGCCAGGCCCGGTCGGCCGGCTCGGGCCCGCGCAGCAGATCCGTGACGGCCTGGTCCAGCGTCATCCGTACGTCCGCGGAGGCGGTCGCGGCGAGGGCCTCACGTACCCGAAGGAGCGCGGCCCCGGCCTGATCCCGCTTGCGGCGTCCCGCGAGCAGCCACTGCACACGGGAGCCCGTGGTCACGGCCGCGGACAGATCGCTCTCCAGCGCCTCTGCGGTCTTACGGGCCAGCGCGACCGCCTCCGGGATGCCGGGACCGGCGAGCACGAGCCGGTTCAACGCCCGTACGAGAGAGGTGTGCCGCGCATCCTCCTGGGCGTCCACATCGATCCGTACCGCCACGGTCTCAGCGGCCGCGCGCGCCAACTGGCCGGCGGCGCTGTGCAGTTGACCCGCGGTCTGCGCGCCGATGCCGGGCACCTGCCGCAGCCCGTACGGCTGCGCGTCCCGCACCCGGCCCACCGAGGCGAGCCCGGCCGCCTCCAGGGCCTGCAGCGCGGCCTCGCGCAGCTGCCCGCGCGTCACGTCCCGCAGGGCCGTCAGCGGCAGCCCTTCGAGCTCCTTGTGTACGAAGACCTCCGCGAGCACCCCGTATGCGCGCCGCACCTCCTCCTGGGCCGCGTCGTGCTCGCGCAGCACCGAGCGTGCGGCACCGAGCAGTTCGCGCCCGGCCCGCAGCAGTGCTCTGGCCCGCACCCCGACGGGCACCTGGCCGTCGTCCGCTGTCACTCCGCCCCCGTCGTCGGCTCGTGTGGTCCGTGTCTTTTGATGGATTCCCGAGTGCATCCATGGTGGCAGGCGGGTCTGACAACCCGCCCTCGTCGCGCGGGCCTTCACCGGGGCCGGGTGTGAAACCTGTGGAAGAGGTGGGGGATCCGTCACAGTCATGACGCTCTTGCCGGGCAAGTGATCATGAAACGGACATCCGGCGCGTACTGACCTTGACGTAACTCTTAACTCTGGACAGGCTGCTGCGAAGCATGCGTATGTCTGGGGCGGGTGTGAACGGGGCGAGCGGGACGGGCCCTCAGTGAGGCAGTCCCGTACGAGAACAGCAAACCCCGCCGGGCCGTGGCCCCAACTACAGCTGCTCCATTGACGAGAACAGCTACTGGGGGTAGCAGCCAGATGACGAAGAAGACGCGGATCCGCGTTGCGCGGATAGCCGCCGGCGCCGTGATCGCGGCCGGTGCGTCGCTGACCGCGGCCGGTGCGGCCTCGGCCGCCGGCGTGGACGTGGACCTCGGCCCTCTGGGCGGTGCGAGTGTGTCGGCCGACCAGAGTGGCATCGGTGTCGACGCCCGCGTGGGTCCTGATGACGAGCCGGGCGACGACGAGACGGAGATCCCGACCACGCCGCCGACCGAAGAGCCGCCCACGGAGGAGCCTCCGACCGAAGAGCCTCCGACCGAGGAGCCGCCCACGGAGGAGCCTCCGACCGAGGAGCCGCCCACGGAGGAGCCTCCGACCGAGGACCCCACGGACGACCCGGGTAACGGGAACGGTGGCTCCGGCAACGGTGGCTCCGAGAACGGTGGCGGCACCGGCGGCAACGAGACCGACCCCGACAACGAGGGCAACCAGCCCGTCGAGCAGGGTGGCAAGGAAGGTCTCGAGGACACGGGCTCTGCCCCGGCCGAGGCCGGCAGCGGTGGCGGCGAGCTCGCCGAGACCGGTGCCGCCGAGACCACGTTCCTGCTCATCGGCGCCGCGACCATGATCGCGGGCGGTATCGGCTTCCGGGCGCTCCCGCGTCTGGTCTCCGGCCGCAACGCCGCTGCCTGATCCGAGGCACAGCAGCACAGGCAACAGCAGCAAGGCGCAACGGAAGGGCCCGGAGCCACTGGCTCCGGGCCCTTCCGGCATGTCGTACGGACGGCGGCTAAGCCGCCTGGTGCGCCACCAGCGCCATCGCCGCGACCACCATCACAAGCAGCGCTATCAACGTCACCGGGTTCAGCCCCCCGAAGGGGCCCTGCTGCTCGAGCCGCTCACGATGCGCCCGGCACACCCGGCACCGGCCCTCGCTCACGGGCGCCGCACAGTTCGCGCACACCAATCGGTCATAGGTCATGCGCCTGTCCTTCCTCCCGCGCGGGCCAAGCCGCGTCACGCGTCCCATTGCGACGGGTACCCACCGCATGGTCTCACCGCGCACAACGCTCCCGGGAACTCGACGGTTCCCTCTACCACTGTGCCAGCTTCGCCACGATTCGGCGCGCCCCACGAAAAGAGCCCGGATCCGGACCGCGCTCACAAGGCCGCCGACCAGGGCCGTCGCGCCGGATTCGGACCGGTCTGTTCCACTCCCGTACCGGAAGAGAACCGCGAGAGATCCGCGACAAATCGCACAACCCACGCGCAACCCCTGCCGCCCCCTGCGCCGCGTACCCCGGTTCGCGTATGGTCACGCACACCTACCCCCGGCGACTCGTGGTGCATCCGTGATCCGATTCGACAACGTCTCCAAGACCTACCCCAAGCAGACCCGCCCCGCACTCAGGGATGTCTCCCTGGAGATCGAGCGTGGCGAGTTCGTCTTCCTTGTGGGGTCATCCGGCTCCGGAAAGTCGACGTTCCTGCGGCTGATCCTGCGCGAGGAGCGCTGCAGCCAGGGCCAGGTGCATGTGCTCGGCAAGGACCTCGGCAAGGTGTCCAACTGGAAGGTGCCGCACATCCGGCGCCAGCTGGGCACCGTCTTCCAGGACTTCCGCCTGCTGCCCAACAAGACCGTCGGCGAGAACGTGGCGTTCGCGCTCGAGGTCATCGGCAAGCCCCGCGGCACCATCCGCAAGACCGTCCCCGAGGTCCTCGACCTGGTCGGGCTCGGCGGCAAGGAAGAGCGCATGCCGGGCGAGCTGTCCGGTGGTGAGCAGCAGCGCGTGGCCATCGCCCGCGCCTTCGTGAACCGGCCGATGCTGCTGATCGCGGACGAGCCCACGGGAAACCTGGACCCGCAGACCTCCGTCGGCATCATGAAGCTGCTCGACCGCATCAACCGGACCGGCACCACCGTGGTGATGGCTACCCACGACCAGAACATCGTCGACCAGATGCGCAAGCGCGTCATCGAGCTGGAAGGCGGACGCCTGGTGCGCGACCAGTCGCGCGGCGTCTACGGCTACCAGCACTGAGGCACAGAGCCACCGAGCACTGAAAGGACGCCGATGCGCGCCCAATTCGTCCTGTCGGAGATCGGCGTCGGTCTCCGCCGTAACCTCACGATGACCATCGCGGTGATCGTCTCCGTCGCCTTGTCGCTCGCGCTGTTCGGCGGTGCCCTGCTCGGCCTGAAGCAGGTCAGCGTGATGAAGGGCTACTGGTACGACAAGGTCAACGTCGCGATCTACCTCTGCAACAAGGGCGACGCGGAGTCGGACCCCAACTGCACCGAGGGCGCGGTGACCGCGGCGCAGAAGAAGGCCATCGAGACCGACCTGGACAAGCTCAAGCCGGTCGAGAACGTCCTCTTCGAGACCAGCGACCAGGCGTACAAGCACTACAAGGAGCAGTACGGCAACTCGCCGCTGGCCCAGAGCCTCACGCCGGACCAGATGCAGGAGTCGTTCCGCGTGAAGCTGGACGACCCGGAGAAGTTCAAGGTCATCTCCAGCGCCTTCTCGGACCGGCCGGGTGTGCAGTCGGTCCAGGACCAAAGAGACACCGTCGACAAACTCTTCGAGTTGCTCAACGGCATGAACGTCGCGGCCCTCGCCCTGATGGGCCTGATGCTGGTCGTCGCGCTGATGCTGATCGTCAACACCGTGCGTGTATCGGCGTTCAGCCGGCGCCGCGAGACGGGCATCATGCGGCTGGTCGGCGCCTCCAGCTTCTATATCCAGCTGCCGTTCATCGCGGAGGCGGCGTTCGCGGGTGTGCTGGGCGCGGGCCTGGCGGCCATCCTCCTTGTGAGCGGCCGCTACTTCATGATCGACGGCGGACTTCATCTCGCGGAGAAGATGCCGCTGGTGAACTTCGTCGGCATGGGCGAGGTGTTCGCCGTCCTCCCGTTCGTGATCGTGATCGGACTTCTGATGCCCGCGCTGGCTGCTTTCTTCGCGCTGCGCAAGTACCTGAAGGTGTGAGACATGTCCAGGGCGCCGTACGGTCAACAGACCGTACGGCGCCCTGCGTTGTCCTAGACTCACCGACATGTCGGGCCCCGAGAGCCTCTTCAAGAGACCCCGCAGCATGCGCCGCGGGGCGGGTCTGACGTTCCTTTTCGCGGGTGTGCTCGCCGCGGGAGCCGCCACCGGCTCCTTCGGCTCGGAGCCGCACAAGTCGGCCGAATCGCCGCCCCGTTCCACCCCCGTCGCCCAGGACGTCTCCGAGGCCGCCGCCGAGGCGATGGCCGACGGCAAGTCGCCCACCGACGCCGCCCGGGAGGCGGTCAGCCGCAGCGGCGACCGCTGGGGGAAGGTGTACGACGAGAAGGAGTACGAGAAGTTCGAGCAGGCCCTCGACGGCGAGTACACGGGCGTGGGCCTGTGGACCCGGCGCGACGGCGCGGGACGGATCGAGGTCGCCGCCGTCCAGCACGACGGGCCCGCGGCACGGGCCGGCATCGCCGAGGGCGACCGGCTGCGCTCCATCGACGGGCACCGGCTCGACGGCCGCTCGCCCGCCGAGGTCGTACGGCTCCTGCGCGGCGGGGACGACGCCGGCCCCGGCAGCGAGGTCACGCTCGGCCTGCAGCGCGGCAAGCGCACCTGGGACAGCACCCTCGAGCGGGCCACCTTGGAGAAGCAGACCGTTTCGGTACGGGACTTCGGCGACGGCACGCGCCTGGTGAAGGTCACCTCCTTCACCAAGGGCTCCGGCGCCGAGGTCGGCAAGGCGGTCACCTCGGCCCCCGCGGGGCACGGCATCCTCCTCGACCTGCGCGGCAACTCGGGCGGTCTGGTCGCCGAGGCGGTGGACGCGGCCTCCGCGTTCCTCGACGGCGGCCTGGTCGCCACGTATGACGTACGGGGCGAACAGCGCGCGCTGCACGCGATCCGCGGCGGTCAGACCTCCAGACCCCTGGTGGTCCTGGTCGACGGCGGGACGATGAGCGCTGCCGAGCTGCTCGCCGGCGCCCTCCAGGACCGCGGCCGCGCGGTCGTCGTCGGCTCCCGCACCTTCGGCAAGGGCTCGGTCCAGATGCCGACCCGGCTGCCGGACGGCTCCGTGGCGGAACTGACCGTGGGCCACTACCGCACTCCGTCGGGCCGCAGCGTCGACGGCCGGGGCATCACGCCGGACCTGAACGCGGGCGAGGACGCCGAGGCGAGGGCCCGCACAGTATTGAGTGGCCTCGGACCCCCCTCGTAGTGCGAAAATGGCCAGCACTATGGCCAAGATGAAGGAAACCCGTAAGTCGGAGAAGTCCGCGGCGAAGGACAAGGGACCCGAGCGCAAGCTCGTCGCCCAGAACAAGAAGGCACGGCACGACTACCTCATCCTCGACACCTACGAGTGCGGTCTCGTGCTCACCGGTACCGAGGTGAAGTCGCTGCGCCAGGGCCGGGCCTCGCTCGTGGACGGTTTCGTGCAGATCGACGACCACGAGGCGTGGCTGCACAACGTGCACGTACCCGAGTACGCCCAGGGCACCTGGACCAACCACTCCGCACGCCGCAAGCGCAAGCTGCTCATGCACCGTGCCGAGATCGACAAGCTCGCGTCGAAGCTCCAGGAGACGGGGCACACGATCGTGCCGCTCGTCCTGTACTTCAAGGGCGGCCGGGCGAAGGTCGAGATCGCGCTCGCCAAGGGCAAGAAGGAGTACGACAAGCGGCAGACGCTCCGCGAGAAGCAGGACCGGCGCGAGGCGGACCGGGCGATGTCGTCCGCGAAGCAGAGGGAGCGGGCGTAGGTTCGTGGATCCGGTGGGCCGGACGGGAAATAAGTTGGCCCCGCCGGGCGCTGTTCACGTACGATGGGCACTGCACCGCACAGCCGGTGCGGGTATCCGGACCTCAGGGTCCGGCTTGAAAAATCAACATGGGGATGATCGGTTTCGACAGCGGATGTCGAAGCAGGGGAAGCGTGTCGAGGAAGCGGCAATGATCTCGTTAACCATATGTCGCAACCAATAATCGCCAACACCAAGAGCGATTCCCAGTCCTTCGCCCTCGCTGCCTAATAACAGCGACTGAAGGACCCTAAAAGGGTGTCAGCCCGGGGAAGTTCCCGACCCGGATCCTGGCATAATCTAGGGAACTAAACCTTTTCACCCGGTCACGGGGTGAAAAGGGAAATCAAACAGTGACTGGGCCCGTCGGCGACTTGTTCGCGTGATCACCGGGGCCGAGAAAATCACAGCGAACTGCACACGGAGAAGCCCTGATTCAGCACCGTTGGACGCGGGTTCGATTCCCGCCATCTCCACCACCCCATGTGGCCCCCGGCCTGACGAGTACCTCGTCGGACCGGGGGCTTTTCGCGTGTCACGGCAGGCTGTAGATCACGGCAGGCGCCGGGCCTCCAGGAGGAAGCAGCCGTATTCCACGGCCCTGACGTGGATCAGGGCCACCGCCGGGTCCGCGAAGGCTTCCTCCAGTGCGGGCTCCACCTCGGTGGCCCGTTCCCGGGGGATTTCCAGCAGGCGGCCGCCGAGGATGCGGCCCTCGGTGCTGTACGCCCGCAGGACGCGGTGGTCGCCGTGCAGGGTGGCGGGGTAGCGCAGGGTGCCGGCCGCCACGCCCTCGCACTCGTCGGCGTGGATGAAGACCGGGCCGCATTCGTCGTAGGCGCCGGGCTCGGCACCCGTCCGCGCCGCCCACCGGCGCAGCGGTGCGTACGAGACGAGCACGATCCGCTCCCCGGGCGCACTGCGTCGCAGACAGCACCGCAGCGGGGCTCCGCCCTCGGGGTCGGTCGCGGGCTCACGGGTGCGGCCGGCGTCGTCCTGCGCCCGGAGCTGTTTCAGGACGGAGGGATCGATGGCCTTGAGCTCGTATGTCGTCGTCATGCGTTCCAGCATCCGCGCGGACCCGGATGCGGGCTGGCGGAATTCGGACGCAGTATTCGGCGGCATTATTGCCGGGCTACTTCACCATCCGGAAAGCCAAGTACGCCGGATAGCGAAAGGGCTCGATGCGATACGCGTGGAACAGCGCGCGGCACGTGGCGTAGACGCCGAGGGCGAAGTAGAGCAGGCCCGACAGGCTGAGGACGACCAGGGCGACCACCGCGAACGTCGAGGACGACGTGACCAGGGCGCCCACGATGAGCACCGCCCACACGCTCCAGACCATCAGCTGCGTGAGCGTGAAATTCAGCGCCGTGGTGGCGTGGGCGCGGTTGTGGGCGTTCTTGGCGGTGGCCCTCAGGCACAGGGCCGGTATCCATGCCAGGTACGGGAAGCCCGTGAGCAGGCACAGGGTGTGGGAGGCGTGGCTGAACAGGGCGGCCGAGGTGTCCTGGGTGGTCGTCGGTATCGGCATCGCCGAGGTGTGCGTGGTCATGAGCGTGCTCCGTATCGCAGTTCCCCCTGCTTCCCCGGGCCCCGTCGATCCCCTGATCTCCCGGGTGCCCCACGCCTCTCAGCCTAGAAAGTCGCTATTGCGGCGATCGGGATGATTCGTAACAGAATGGCGGCGATACGGGAGCGCCCTCACGCCGTCTGTTGCGCCGGCGCCGATTCCGGGATGCTGCGGTCGCATGAGTAGACCTCTGGGACGTATGCGTAAGCGGGCCTTCGCCCTGCCCCTCGTCGTCGGTCTCGCCGCCACCGTGCTCACCTGGAGCGGCCCCGCCGGCGCGGACAGTGACGCGGCCGCCCGGCCCGGGCTCACCGAGGCCATCGAGACGATCCTCGCCGATCCGCGCATGGACGGGGGCGCGGCGAGCGTCGTCGTCGCCGATGCGGCCGGTGGGGAGATCTTGTACCGGCACGAAGCAGGGGACCGGCTGATGCCGGCCTCCAACACGAAACTGGTCACGTCCGCGGCGGCGGCCGAACTGCTCGGCACCGACTACCGGTTCACCACCGAGGCGCTGGCCGCCGGGCGGCAGCAGGGTTCCGTACTGCGGGGCGATCTCTACCTGCGCGGAAGCGGGGACCCCACCGCGCTCGCGAGCGACTACCGCAAGCTCGCCGCCGAGGTCGCGGACCGCGGGGTGCGGACCGTCACCGGTGAACTCGTCGCCGACGACACCCGGTTCGACGACCAGCGGCTCGGGCGGAGCTGGGCCGCCGATGACGAGTCCTCGTACTACTCGGCCCAGATCTCCGCCCTCACCGTCGCGCCCGATACGGATTACGACTCCGGAACGGTGATCGTCGAGGTGTTCCCGGGCGCCGCGGCGGGCGACAGTCCGCGGGTCGCCCTCACGCCGCGGACCGGATACGTCGAGATCGTCAACGAGGCCGAGACCCTGCCGGCCGGACAGGAGGGCACGCTCACCGTCGAGCGGCGGCACGGCACGAACGAGATCGTGGTGAGCGGCGGCATCGCGGCCGGCGACGGCCCGGTCAAGGAGTGGGCCACCGTCTGGGAGCCCACCGGCTACGCGGCCGACGTCTTCCGGCAGGCACTCGAGGACGAAGGCGTACGTGTCGTCGGCAAGACGCGACTCGGGCGGCAAGCACCGGAAAGTGTGCGGGAGTTGGCGGTACACCGGTCGATGCCGCTCAAGGAGCTGCTCGTACCGTTCATGAAGCTGTCCAACAACATGCACGCCGAGGCGCTGACCAAGGCCATCGGATACGAGAAGTCCGGCCGCGGGACCTGGAGCGCCGGACTCACCGCCATCTCCGGGTACTTGAAGCAGGCGGGCGTCGACAGCTCGCGCCTGCGGCAGGTGGACGGTTCAGGGCTCTCGCGCATGAACAACTTCCCCGCCGCGCAGCTGGTCGAGCTGCTGCTCTCCGTACGGGACGAGCCCTGGTACGCGGACTGGGCGCGGTCTCTGCCCGTGGCCTGCGACCCCGACCGTTTCGTCGGCGGCACGCTCCGGTCCCGGATGTGCGGGACGCCGGCCGCGCTCAACGCCCGGGCCAAGACCGGCTCGTTGACGGGCGCGTCGGCGCTCTCCGGCTACGTGGTGGACAAGGGCGGCCGTGAGCTCGTCTACGCGATCGTGCTCAACAACTACCTCGCCTCGTCCGTGAAGAGCATCGAGGACGCCATCGTCGTCACCCTCGCGTCCTCGGACGGCGACGGCGCCACGACGATCAAGCCACTCAAGAACCGGGCAGCGGAGGGCAATTCGGACATCGAGTGTTCCTGGAGCAAGGCAAGGGGCTGCTGAGGAGGGTGAGGACAGGGGTCGTGGGAGCCGCTGCCTGCGACCCCTATCACATATGGGGAAAGTTTTGCCATGTGTTGGAACCGCTCCCACGGCGCCCCGTGTCTTCACCGGGGCTGGAGACGGGCGGTGAGGTCTCGAAGACGCGAGGCCAGACGGACGGCATGGGTGACGAGGCTGTGCCGAGGCAGAACTGACCTGAACCAACGGGTGTCACTCTTCTGCGCTACATTCATCACACGAGTGCAGAGTGAAGTCAGGGGCGCTCGGAGCGGGTGGGGGCCCGGTCCGGAAGCGGCCGGCCTGTCTCACGGGTTCACCCGTCGGTTCCTTGGGGGAATAGGCGTACAGCAGTGGAGAATTGGCGGGAAGACGCCCTTTCGGGGCATACGCATGATCCGAACGAGGTCACGGTCCAGATCGACGGACTGGGCCGCCTTTCGGGCATTGAGCCCTTGGCTGCTGAGCGCCAGGAGGCCGCCGACAAGCCGGTGTTCGTCGACGAATCCGGCAGCCGCGGCCGCAGAGTCCGCCGCATAGGCTGGGTCATAGGCGTGGTCTGCGCGATCTACGCGGTCGTGCTCGTCACCACCCTTGCCTCCGGGAACTCGGACGCACCCTGGATGCCGGGTCTCGGCAAGGACAGCAAGCCGGCCGGCAAGGTGAAGCCCACCTCGAGCCCGGCCGGTCCGGAGGCCACCTCCAGCAAGGGAGCCACACCGGCACCCGGCGAGAGCGCCACCAGAACGCAGAACCCCACGCCCTCCTCCGGGATTTCGGGCGCACCGGATCCGACCGCAAGCCCTTCGGGTTCAGCCAAGCCGACCGGGAAGCCCACCACCGGCAACCCCGATCCCGACCCGGATCCCACCACACCCGACCCCGACCCGACCCCGACCGAGCC
>NZ_JAAKZW010000099.1 GCF_011044995.1 Streptomyces mesophilus
GTGCCTGTGCGGGTGGGGCCGTGCTGTGCGGGGGGTGCGGGTGACTGTCACCGTAGAGGATTGTTCAACGATCCCTCAATACCCATGTGGGAAGGTTCTTGGATTACGGAGGGATTCTGCGGTTGAATCCAGTCATGAACGGACTCGTGGACGACCGCGCGCTGTTGGGCCGCACCAGCACCGCGGAGCGGGTCGCCGACATCCTGCGCGGCCGGATCGCGGACGGTTATTTCCCGCCCGGTGAGCGGCTGTCGGAGGAGGCCATCGGCGCGGCCCTGAAGGTCTCGCGCAACACCCTGCGCGAGGCGTTCCGGCTGCTCACGCACGAGCGGCTGCTCGTCCATGAACTCAACCGGGGCGTCTTCGTACGGGTTCTGACCGTCGAGGACGTCGAGGACATCTACCGCACGCGGCACCTCGTCGAATGCGCGGTCGTACGAGGGCTCGGCAAGCCGCCGTACGCGCTCGACGGGCTGCGTACAGCCGTCGAGGAGGGCCGGCGGGCGGCCGGGGCCGAGGACTGGACGGGCGTCGGCACGGCCAACATCCGCTTCCACAGCGAACTCGTCGCCCTGGCAGGCAGTGCGCGCACCGACGAACTGATGCGCAGCGTCTTCGCCGAACTGCGCCTGGCCTTCCACCTCGTCGACGATCCGCACCGCCTGCACGAGCCGTATCTCGGTCGCAACGCGGAGCTGCTCGACACGCTGGACGCGGGCGGGCGTTCGGCGGCGGAGAAACTGCTCGCCGGGTATCTGGACGACTCGCGCAAGAGGGTCGTGGCGGCATACGCGGGGCGGCTTTCCGGGGCTGACGGCGCCGGCGAGTTGTGAGACGGATCACGTCCGATCCGTGCATCGATGCACCGGGACAAGCAGTCCCAACTGCGCCGTTTCGGTCGTTGTCAGTGTGAGCGCCTAACCTCTACGTCGTGACTGCTCCTGCCCCGGCGAAGATCCATCCGTCCCCGGCACCGGGCCCGGCCGCCGACGAGGGCCTGGCGCGGCGCCTGCGCGCGCT
Organism: Streptomyces mesophilus; assembly: GCF_011044995.1. Classification (GTDB taxonomy): domain Bacteria; phylum Actinomycetota; class Actinomycetes; order Streptomycetales; family Streptomycetaceae; genus Streptomyces; species Streptomyces mesophilus. Next base: position 1,021 of record NZ_JAAKZW010000099.1, read on the forward strand.
CGCGTGCACGGCGCCGCTGCACGACCTCGATGTGCGCAAGGCCAATCTCGCCGGTGAGTACACGGTGTACGCGATGGCCGAGGTCGCCCTCTCGGCGATCGACCTCGTCACGCTCAACATGGACTTCGACACCGGCGCCGACCACGAGCAGATAGTGGCTCGTCTCATCCCGCGCATCGCCGCCCAGGCCCCGCAGCGGCCGCAGGCCGAGCACGAGCGGGTGGCCCGCTGGGTCCTGGAGAACCTGATCAATGTCGGCAGCGTCGACCGCGGCTTCCGCGCCGTGTACGGAACCTTCGCGACCGACGGCAGCTATGTGCGACGCGACTATGACTTCAAGCTGATCGAAGAGGTGCCGGGATACGGGGGCGGTGTCTATCTCCGTACGACGGACGAGGCCGTCAACGTCCTGGTGGGCGCCCTCGACACCGACGTCACCAGTGCCCAGATCGCCGCCGAGGTGAAGCTCGAGGTCCTGATCAGCCGGGGCCGGCTCGCCGACGCGCAGCTCGCCGCCGAGCAGGCGCGCTACCGGACCGTGCAGTACTCGGAGACGCTGCGGCGCGCGCTCGACGCGACGCGGCGCAATGTGCGCGCGGTCGACTGGCTGGAAGCCGTGCCCGACATGATCGCCGAGGCACTCGACCATGTCGCGGACCGGTACCGGCATGAGAACGCGATCCTGACGAACATCCGCAAGGCCCGCGACGAGGCCGAGGACCATGAGCACAAGCGGCGGGCCGCCGAGCTCGTCGACATCGTCAAGGACTGCATCCGCCGTCACACCCAGCTCCAGTCCCGGCTCCTCGAAGCCGGACCGCTGTTCCGCGCCGAGCAGGACCGCCAGGCCTTCGCGCCGCCGACGGGCCGGGTCGGGCTCGATCTGTACGGGCAGCTCGTGGCGCCCGTGCTGCCGCTCCCCGTCGAGCAGGCGATCCGCGTGACCGACGCGTTCTTCGCGCGCGGGACCGGGCTGCGCACGCCCACGTCCGTACGGGTGGGTGATCTCGTCGACATACTGCTGACGCCGCCGCTGGAGCGGGAGCACCTGGGTGCCGAGATGCCCGAGCCGGATCTGATCGCCACGCCCGACGACAGCCGCTTCAGCGAGGAGCAGCTGGCCCGGGCCATGGAGCTGCTCGACCTGGAGCACGAGGCGCCGCGGCGGCTCTCCGGACTGCTCGCCGACGCACGCCGGATCGATCCCGAACTGCCCTATCTCGTGGCCCTGTTGGCGGTGCACGCGGCCAGCCCGCCGGTCGGCACCGCCTATCGCCAGGGCGAGCCGAAGCTCCTGTTCGCCGTGGACGACGGGACCGAGCTCGACGATCCCGAGTTCGGCGGCGCCGACCTCATCGTCGGCACCGCGCTGCTCGACGCGGTCGGCATGGCCGCCGCCCGGACGGAGGCGGCGTGACTCCCGTGACTCCCGTACCGGATCAGCACCTCAGCACCCTGTGTGTTCAGCACCTCAGCACCCTGTGTGTTCAGCACGTCAGCACCGTCTGCGTTCAGCACCACCGGACACTTCGCGACAAGGAGCCCCCGCCCGTGAGCGACAAGGACGTCGAGGCCGGCGCCTGGGGCGAGAGCGAAGCCCGCCCCGCCGCACCCGCGCCGGTCACCCCCGCCGACGCGGCCGACGCCGCACGCCTGGTGTCGTTCGGACTGCAGCCCAAGCTGCTGCCCGCCAGGGACGCCGAATACGCCGAGCTGCTTCGCCGCTACCGCGAGGACTCGCCGTTCGCGCGGCTCGCCGACGCGGTGGCCAGCGGACTCGGCCTGGTGGTTCTCGAGGTGTCCCCTCGCGCGGGGATGGCGGTCACGGCCGCCGAGGACTCACTGTTCGCTGTACGGATGGGGGACTACGCGCGCCGGGCCTCCTCGGACGCCGGCGACCGTTTCCTGCACGGGCTCGCCCACCTCGCGCTCGCCGCCCTCGCCTTCCCGCGGCCCGAGGACCTGGCCGACGACGGGTACATCGGGCGGATCACGGTCAACGGCGTGGACGCTTTCGTACGGCAGGCCTGCCGGCGCCTCGAAGAGCGCGCCGAGGAAGCGGGCGAGAACACCGACCCCGCCTCCGACGCCCCGGGCCTGGAATCCGCGTGGCGGATCTGGGCGCGGCGCAGCTCCACCGGTGCCACCAAGGATGCGCGGCGGCTTGCCGGTTCGACCACCGGCATCGTCTCCAAGGCGGCGGCGTTCCTCACCGACTCCGGGTTCCTGCAGCGCACCGGGGACGACTCCGGAGGCACGTATCGCACGACGCCTCGTTATCAGCTGCAGGTGCGCGACATGGCCGGTTCCGCGGCCATGGCAGAGCTGCTCGATCTTGGGGTCGTCCCGGTGAGCGACGGCTCCGCGAGCCTGGTGCCGCCCACGGACGGCGAGGATCTGGAGCTGGTGGCGGGAGCGGGTCTTCCGTTCCACGCCGACAGCGCCTGACGCCTCACCCGCACGACTTCCCGCCCCGCCCACCACGCTCACGAGAGTCCGCCATGTACGAGCTGTCCCGGGTCCGCCTCTACTCCATCGGCCCCGCCGGTGCGCGCTATGCCGACACGGTCCTTGACCTGCGCGGTGTGGGCGAGCCCGTGCCCGATCCCGCGCCGCAGCAGGCCGAGTTCTTCCGCGAAGAGCCGTCCGGACCGCAGCGCCGCCCGGCGCCGGCCGGTGTGCTGTTCCTGGAGAACGGCGGCGGCAAGTCCGTCCTGCTCAAGCTGATCTTCTCGGTGATGCTGCCCGGCCACCGCAATACGCTCGGCGGCGCCAGCTCCGGTGTGCTGCGCAAGTTCCTGCTCGCGGACGACTGCGGGCATGTGGCCCTGGAATGGCAGCACACCCTGACCGGCGAGTGCGTGGTCGTCGGCAAGGCCAGTGAGTGGCGCGGCCGCCAGGTCTCCAACGACCCGCGGAAGTTCGCCGAGGCCTGGTACTCGTTCCGGCCCGGACCCGGGCTCAGCCTGGACAACCTGCCGGTGGCCGAGTCCACGGCGGTACGGCCCCTCGCCGAGGGCGCCTCCGGTGCGCAGGGGCGGCGGCGCACGATGAAGGGCTTCCGTGACGCGCTGACCGAGGCGGGCAAGGCGTATCCGCATCTCGAAGTGCACTGGGAGGAGATCCACGACCGGTGGAACGAGCACCTCGGCGACCTCGGCCTCGACCCCGAACTCTTCCGCTACCAGCGGGAGATGAACGCCGACGAAGGCGAGGCCGCCGGTCTCTTCGCGGTCAAGAAGGACTCCGATTTCACGGACCTGCTGCTGCGCGCCGTCACCGACACCCGTGACACGGACGGCCTCGCCGACCTGGTCGGCGGGTTCGGCAACAAGCTGGGGCGCCGTGCCGAGCTGATCGCCGAGCGGGACTTCACGGCCGGATCGGTCGATCTGCTCGGCCGGATCGTCGAGGCCACCGAGACCCGCGCACGGGCCCGCGAGGTGCACGCCGCCGCCGAGCGGCGCACCCGCACCCTGGCCCGGCGGCTGTCCGCGCGGTCCGTGGTGGAGCGGGCCCGGGCCGCCGAGCTCGCCAAGCAGGTCACGAACGCCGCGCACACGGTGACCGAGGCCGAGCGGGCGCGTGGCGCGAGCGCCCTGATCGCCGCCGAACTCGCGTACCGGCACGCCTCGTTGGCCCTCGCCGCCGCCGAGAAGTCCGCCGCCGCGCAGAAGCGCGAGCTGGCCGACGCCCGCACCCTGCACTCCGCCTGGCAGGCCGCCGAGGCCGTGCTTCGCCACCGCGCCGCCGCGGACCGCTCCGCCCGCGTGGCCGTCGCGATCCGTGAGGCCGAGCGGGACGCGGCGCCCGCGCTCGCCGCCCGCGCGCAGGCCGCCGCCGACCTGGTCCGCGCGCTGCACACCGCCGCCGAAGGCGCCGAAGAGCTCGCCAACGAGGAGGAGGAGCGCTCCGCCGCGCTACAGGAAGCCGGCGAGGTCGCACACCGCGACGCCACCGTGGCGGCCACCGACGCCCAGCGCGCCCGCAGCGAGATCGGGCATCTGAAGCAGCGGCTCAGCGAGGTCGAGCAGGAGACCGCCGAGGCGGTACGGGCCGGCTGGCTGGACGACACCGCCCCGGACGCCGACCCGGCGCGTGCCGCGCTGGCCGCGAGCGACGCCGAGAAGACCACGGTCGCCGCCTGGGACTCGGCCCGTGAGGCCGCCCGCGTCACCGGGGACCAGGCCCGCGAAGCCGCCTCCGTCGAGGCGCGCGCCGAGCTCACCGCAGCCCGCGCCGCCGATGCCGCGGACGCGGCTTCCCGGGCGTACGAAGGTGAGCGGCGCACGGCCGATGCGCTCGCCGCCGAGGAGCGGCTCGTCGAGCTGCTCGGGCTGCCCGCCGCCGAGGCCGTGCGCGGGGGAGTGTCCTCCAGCGACGTCGTACGCGGGGGAGTGGCTTCCACCGATCCCGTACGCGGGGGAGTGCCGAAGCCGCGCACGGACGGCGCCGAGGGCGAGAGTTCTCAAGGGCAGCTCACCGCCCCGGAGTTGGACCGCTACGCCGATGAGCTCAAGGAGCTCCTCGAGTCCGGCGTGGCCACCGCCGAGCGCCAGCTGTTCGACCTGCGCACCGCCGCGGCCGACGACTCCCGGATCCTCGGCGCGCTCGGCGACGGCGGACTGCTGCCGCCGGGACCCGACGTCCTGGCCACCGTCGAGTACCTCGGCGAGCACGGCATCCCCGCACTGCCGGGCTGGCGCTACCTCGCCCAGGCCGTCGCGCCCGCCGACCACGCCCGAGTCCTCGCCGCGCGCCCCGAGCTGGTCGACGGTGTGGTCATCACCGACCCCGACACCCACGCCCGGGCCCGTGAAGTCCTGGGCGCGGCCGCCCTGTTGCCGCGGTCCGCGGTGGCCGTCGGTACGGCCGCCGCGCTGCTCGCGCCGACACCGGCCGAGCAGGACGGCGAGGGAGCCGTCTTCCTCGTACCGCCGAACCCGGCCATGCACGACGAACAGGCCGCGGACGAGGAGCGGCAGACGCTGCGCGCCCGCGCCACCCAGCGCGACGAGGAGATCCGGGCGCTCGCCGCCCGCCTCGGCAAGGACCGCGAGCTCGCCGCACGGCTCTCCTCCTGGCGTGCGGGCTGCCCGGCCGGCCGGCTCGCGGAGCTCGAAGAAGCCGCCACCGCCGCCCGCGCCTTCGCCGAGGAAGCCGAGGCCGAACTCGCCGAGGCGCGCACCGCCCGCGCCGAGGCCGACGAGGCGGCGGCCGACGCCGCTCGCGTACGGGACGAGAAGCAGGACGCCGCCCAGCGCGCCCGCCGCGCCGCGGACGCCCTCGCGGGTCTGGCGTACCGGCTGCGCGAACGGGCCGGCTGGCAGGTCAAACTGCGTGAACTCGCCGACGAGGCCGCCGAGTCGGAGGCCAAGGCCCAGTCCTGCCTGGAGCGGGCCCGCGCCGCCGACGAGGACCGCCGCGCCGCCCAGCGCGCCGCCGACGATGCCCGCCGCACCGCGCGCACCCTGCGCGCCGAACGCGCAGAGATCGCGGGCGCCCCCGATGACGTACCGCTTCAAGAAAACGCCCCGAAGACACCGCTGCCCGCGCTGCGCGAGGCCTACCGCGCGGCCTCGCAGCTGTACGAGAAGGTCGGCGTCGGCGCCGATCTGCGCGCCGAGCAGGCCCGCGCCGAGTCCGACGAGTCCGCGGCGGTCGCCGAGCTCGACCGGCTCAGCAACAAGGTCCGCACCCGCGCCGCTCAGCTCCTCGAAAGCACCGACGGCTCCGACGGGCCTTCCCGGCAGGCCGCGGCCGCACGCGCCGAGTCCCTCGTCCAGATGCTGGAGACCCGCGCCTCCACCGCGAGCGAGCAGCTCGGCCGCCTGCGCGGCGAGGCCGAGCGGCACGCGCCCGAGGACGGCGAGGCGCACACCGAGCTGCCCGAGGACCGTACGCCCAAGGACGCCGAGCAGGCCCAGTCGCTCCTGCGCACCGCGACCGGTGAACTGGGCGCCTGCGCAGATGCGTTGAGCACCGCACGGGACCTGCATGCCGAGCTGCTCGCCGCGCACCGGACCGCCGAGGACGGCGCGGGCGGCTTCGACGAGACGGCCGCGCTCCTGCGCGACCTGCTGCGGGACCACCACGGGGACGACGAAGCGGAGGGCGAGCCCGAACCCTTCCCCGGCACCCTCGAAGAGGCCCGGCAGTCGGCCGGAGAGACCCGGCGCTCGCTGCGCGGCTGCGCCACCGATCTGTCGGCCGCCGAGGCCGCCGTACGGGAGGCGAGTGATGTCCTCGTACGGCATGCCAATTCCACCCGCTACGAGCAGGTGCGCACCCCCGCACGCCAGCAGATCCGCGAGCTGCCCGCGGCGGCGCTGCCCGAGCACGCGAAGAAGTGGGGCGAGGCGTTCGCGCCCCGACTGCGGGTCCTGACGGACGAGTTGGCGCAGCTGGAGCGCAATCGCGACAGCATCGTCGACCGCCTGCGCGGCCTCGTCGAGTCCGCGCTCGCGACACTCCGCTCGGCCCAGCGTCTGTCGCAGCTGCCCGAGGGGCTCGGCGAGTGGTCGGGCCAGGAGTTCCTGCGGATCCGCTTCGAGGAACCCGACCAGGCCACGCTCACCGAGCGGCTCGGCGAGGTCGTGGACGAGGCGACCAAGGCCGCCCTGAAGAAGAACTCCGATCTACGCAGGGACGGAATGTCCTTGCTGCTCAGGGGAGTTCAGGCCGCGCTCGAACCGCGCGGTGTGTCGGTGGAGATCCTCAAGCCGGACGCGGTGCTGCGCGCCGAGCGGGTGCCCGTCGGCCAGATGGGCGACGTCTTCTCCGGCGGTCAGCTGCTCACCGCGGCCATCGCCCTGTACTGCACGATGGCCGCGCTGCGCAGCAACGACCGCGGCCGCGACAAGCACCGGCACGCCGGCACCCTGTTCCTGGACAACCCGATCGGTCGCGCCAACGCCACGTACCTCCTGGAACTCCAGCGCGCCGTCTCCGACGCGCTGGGTGTCCAACTGCTCTACACGACCGGTCTGTTCGACACGACGGCGCTGGCCGAGTTCCCGCTGGTCATCCGGCTGCGCAACGACGCCGACCTGCGCGCGGGCCTGAAGTACATCAGCGTCGAGGAGCACCTGCGCCCCGGCCTGCCGCAACAGCACACGGACGACGAGTCGGGGCACAGCGAGATCACGGCGACGCGGATGTACAAGCGGCCGGCCGACGCGGTGAGTTGAGCTTCGCCCGCACGGTCTCACCCGACCAACGACCGCACCCACGCATGAAACCCGCCGATGTGATGCTCCGAGGGCACCAGGACGCCGCCGTCCCGGTACGCCCTTGAGGTCATCGCCGGCTGGGTGCGTTCGCAGGCCGCGAAGTCCTGGGTGTTGACCCGGTGGAAGAGCTCGACCGACTGGCTGACGTCCGCGCCCGAGGCCACCACCTCGGGTGCGTACAGCCAGTCGCACTCGACGACCGTGCGGTCCACCGCCAGGGGATACATCCGGTGCAGGATCACATGGTCGGGGACCAGGTTGATGAAGACGCCGGGCTTCACGGTGACGGCGTAGTACCGCCGGTCCTGCTCCTCCGCGATCCCGCTCAGCCGCGCGAAGCCCGCGCTGCCGTCCACGGTGAACCCCTTGACGTCGTCGCCGAAGGCGGCGCCGTGGCCCACGTAGTACTGCGCGGCGAGACCGTCCGCGAACTCCGGCAGGACGTCGGTCAGTTCGGGGTGGATCGTGGCGCAGTGGTAGCACTCCATGAAGTTCTCGACGATCAGCTTCCAGTTGGCGCGCACGTCGTACGTGATGCGCCGGCCGAGCGCCAGCTCCTCCACCCGGTAGCGCTCGATCGCCGCGGCTCCGCCGAGTCGCTCGGTGGCCGCGCCGATCACCGTGTCCTCGAAGGACGGCGGCTCATCGGCCAGGCACACCCATGCGTAGCCGAGCCATTCGCGCAGGGCGACCGGCCGCAGCCCGTACGCGACCCGGTCGACGTCCGGCATCTTCGAGAGGTTCGGGGCGGCGGCCAGGCGACCGTCCAGGTCGTACGTCCAGGCGTGGTACGGGCATTGGAGGTTGCGCCGCACCTCACCGGACTCCTCGGTGCACAGCCGTGCGCCGCGATGACGGCAGACGTTCAAAAACGCGCGCAGTTCGCCGTGGCGGTTGCGGGTGACCAGGACCGATTCGCGGCCGATCTGCACGGTCCGGTACGCACCCGGCCTGGGCAGATCGGCGGCGCGGACGGCGCACATCCACAGGGTTTCGAGGATGAGTTCCTGTTCGCGCGCGAAGGCCTGGGGATCGGCGTAGGAGGAACCCGGGAGTGTGGCCAGCAGGCTCGTGGAGCCCGAGGCGGGTGCGGTCGTCATGGGCGGTCGTGCCTCTCACACGGGCGGCGGCGCGAACCGTCGCGGGTCGAAAAGTGAGATGGGGTGCTCCGTCGCACCCCGCAGTGCGAGATCGGCCAGGATCTCGCCGACGACGGGCACGAACTTGAAGCCGTGCCCGGAGAATCCGCAGGCCACGGTCACCGAGTCCGCATGGGACGGGTGCCGGGCGATCACGAAGTGCTCATCGTCCGTGGTGGAGTACATGCAGGTGGCCGCCCGCAGGAACTTCCCCGGCAGCGTGGGCAGATGCCGCCCGGCCTGTGCGGCCATCGCGTCGATCTCGTGCTCGTACACGGTGCGGTCGATGGTCTCGGGTGTGCAGGGCGCGCCGTTCTTGCGGAAGAAGGCGACCTTGGCGCCGCCGTCGGGTCCGTCGATGGCCGGGAACCCGTAGACCTGGATGTCGGCGGAGTCCTCCCAGATGTAGACGGGGTGCCGTTCGGGCAGATACGGTCCGACGCCGCCCGTGGGCTGGAACCAGTACATGATCTGCCGCTCGATGGTGATCTGTACGCCCAGGTCGGCGAGCAGCCGGGGAGCCCATGCGCCCGGGCAGATCACCAACTGGCCTGCTGTGTACGTGCCTTGGGCGGTCTCCACCCGTACACCGTCACCGTCCTGCGCCCACCGGATGGCGGGCTCCTCGAAGTGCAGCTCGGCGCCCGCCCGTTCGGCGAGCCGGAGCTGCGCGGTGACCGTGGTCTCCGGCCGGAGCAGTCCGGCCCGTGCCTCGTACAGGCCGATCTCGTCGTCCGCCGGGTTCAGCGTCGGGAACCGGCGGCGGATCTCGCGCGCGTCGAGCAGCTCGTGCGGCAGATCCCAGGTCCTGGCCGACTCCAGGGAGCCCGCGACCGTACGGCTGTCGGGGCGTCCTGCCATCAGACCGCCGCACAGCGTGGCCACGTCGAGGCCGGTGTCGCGTTCGAGCCGCTCGTAGAGCTCGTACGCGCGCAGCAGCAGCGGCACGTACTCGGCCCCCTCGAAGTACGACTGCCGGGTGATCCGCGAACCGCCGTGGCTGGAGCCGTGGTTGTGCGCCGGGCCGAACTTCTCCAGGCCGAGCACGCGCACTCCGCGCTCGGCGAGATGCCAGGCGGCGGAGCTGCCCATACCGCCGAGTCCGAGAACGATCACGTCGTAGGTGCGGGACACTGTGGGGCCTCCTCCTGTGTGGCTGATACGGCGGATACGCCTGGGTCAGCGGCGGATACGGTTCATCTCCCGGTCGAACAGCGGCTCCTCCCGTACGGTCGCGGGCACCTTCTCGCCGAAGTACTCGATCTGCACCCCGGTCCCGGCGGGCAGCGGAGGCAGCCAGGCGTAGGCGACACAGCGGCCGAGCGTGTAGCCGTACGCGGCGCTGGTGACGTATCCGGCCACCGCGCCGTCGACCTGCACCGGCTCCTTGCCGAGGACGACGGCGGCCGGGTCGTCGAGGGTGAGGGCGGTCAACATCCTTGTCAGCGGCCGCTGTTCATCCAGCGCGTCGCGACCCACGAACTGCTTGTCGCGGCGTACGGCGAAGGCGAGCCCCGCCTCGTACGGGTCGTGCTCGGCCGTCATGTCCTGGCCCCAGGCCCGGTAACCCTTCTCCAGCCGCAGGCTGTTGAACGCGGAGCGGCCGGCGGCGATCACGCCGAGGCCCTGCCCTGCCTCCCACAGCGTGTCCCAGAGCCGCACCCCCAGATCGGCGGTGGTGTACAGCTCCCAGCCCAGCTCGCCCACATAGCTCAGACGCATTGCCGTGACCGGGACATGGCCGATATACGTCTGCTTGGCGCGGAAGTAGCCGAAGGCCTGATGCGAGAAGTCGTCGCGGGTCAGCGGCTGGACCAGCTCGCGGGCGAGCGGGCCCCACACGCCGATGCAGCAGGTGCCCGCGGTGATGTCCCGCAGTGCCACACCGTCCGGTGCGTGCCGGGTCAACCAGTCAAGGTCCGCAGGCGAGTTGGCGCCGATCTGGAAGCGTTCGGGACCGAGGCGGGCCACGGTGAGATCGGACCGTATGCCACCGTGGTGATCGAGCAGCAGGGTGTACGTGACCGCACCAGGCCGCTTCGCGAGGTTGTTGGTCGTCATCCGCTGCAGAAACTCCGGCGAACCGGGCCCGGTCACTTCGAGCCGGCGCAGCGGGGTCATGTCGTACAGCGCGACCCTCTCGCGGGTGGCGAGCGCCTCGGCGGCCGCGATCGGTGACCAGTAACGCGCCGACCAGGCATCCCGTTCGGGCAGGTGGAGGCCTTCGGTGAGCGGGGCGTTGGCCTCGTACCAGTGCGGCCGCTCCCAGCCGCCGCCCTCCAGGCTGAACGCGCCGAGTTCCTGCTGCCGCGCGTGGAAGGGGCTGACCCGCAGCGGCCTGGGCTGCTCCATCGGCTGCAGCGGATGGAGGACGTCGTACACCTCGATGAACTGCTGCGCGCCGCGCTCGGCGACATACGCGGGGGAGCGCTGGGCGTCCTCGAAGCGGGTGACCTCGCACTCGTGCAGGTCGATGCCCGGGTGACCGGTCGTGATCCACTCGGCCAACGCCCTTGCCACACCGGCCGCATGCGTCACCCAGACCGCCTCGGCCAGCCAGAACCCGGCGAGCTCGGGGCACTCGCCGAGGACAGGGAAGCCGTCGGGCGTGAAGGAGAAGATTCCGTTGAAGCCCTCGGTGATCTCCGTGTCCCGCAAGGCGGGCATCAGCTCGCGGCAGTCCCGCAGGCTGGGTGCGAAGTCCTCGGGGGTGAACGCCAGCGAGGACGGCATGACCGCCGCTTCGTCGTACGAGGGCAGGTCCGCCGGGTCCACCGGCAGCGGGCGATGGGCGTACGAGCCGATGCCGAGCAGGCCGTCGTCGTGCAGCCGGAAGTAGAGGTCGCGCTCCTGGTGACGCAGGATCGGGGCGTCCGGCGAGGTGACCTGCGAGCCGTCAGCAGGCGCCCGCGGCGGCCCCATCTTCACGTACTGATGGGCGAGAGGCTGTAGCGGTACGTCCACCCCGGCCATCCGTCCGATCACCGGGCCCCAGAACCCCGCGGCCGACACCACGAGGTCCGCGGCGAACGTGCCGCGATCGGTGACCACGCCCGTGACTCGCCCGTCCGCCTGCTCGATGCCGGTGACGGTGTGCCGGTCGAGGAAGCGGGCTCCGCGGGCGGTGGCGCGTTCGATCTGGACGGCGCAGGCGTGCACCGCGTCCGCCAGGCCGTCGTCGGGCGTGAGGAAGCCGCCGTGGAGTGCGGCTTCGTCGAGCGTGGGCCAGAGCTCCTTGCAACGGGCCGGGGAGATCAGCTCACCGCGCACACCCCAGGCGGCGGCGAGACCCGCGCGGCGGTGCAGATCGGTCCAGCGTTCGGCGGTGGTGGCGAGCTCCAGACCGCCGACCGCGCGGAAGGCGCCGAGCTCGGTGAACTTCAGCGCCGTATACGCGGCCAGGTCGGTCATCGTCTTCGACGGATTGGTCCGGAAGACCAGGCCGGGCGCGTGCGAGGTGGAGCCGCCCGCGGCCGGGAGCGGGCCCTGGTCGAGGACCGTGACCTCGCTCCAGCCGCGCGCGGTCAGCTCGTCGGCGAGGGAGCAGCCGACGATGCCGGCACCGATGATGACGGTCTTACGGGGAGTCGTGGGCGAACCGGACATGACCCTCCTCGCGTGGGGACCTTGTGCGCGGGCCGAGGCTGAACGTTCCCGAGGTGACGACCTGTTCGGCGCGCACCGGGCCGGTGGCCGTCATCGGAGTACCACCACCGAACGCAGCACTTCGCCGCGGTGCATCTTGGTGAAGGCCGCCTCGACCTGTTCGAGGGCGATGGTCTCGGAGACGAAGCCGTTGAGGTCCAGCTTTCCGCTGAGGAACTGGTCGATGAGGACCGGGAAGTCCCGGCTGGGCAGACAGTCGCCGTACCAGGAGGACTTGACGGCGCCCCCGCGCGAGAAGACGTCGATCAGCGGGAGTTCCAGCTTCATCTGCGGGTCGGGCACGCCGACCTGCACCACGGTGCCCGCGTGATCGCGCATGTAGAACGCCTGCAGGAAGGTCTCGGGCCGGCCGACCGCGTCGATGGCGATGTCGACCCCGAAGCCGTCGGTGAGCTCACGGACCGCCTCGACGGGGTCCGTGCCCCGGGAGTTGACGGTGTGCGTGGCGCCGAAGCGGGTCGCGCCGTCCAGCTTGCGGTCGTCGATGTCGACGGCGATCACCCGGCGGGCGCCGGCGAGCGAGGCACCGGCGATCGCTGCGTTACCGACGCCGCCGCAGCCGATCACGGCGACGGTGTCACCGCGCGAGACTCCGCCCGTGTTCACCGCCGCGCCGTACCCGGCCATCACCCCGCAGCCGATCAGGCCGGCCGCCTCGGGGCGCGCGGCGGGGTCCACCTTGACCGCTTGACCGGCCGCTACCAGGGTCTTCTCGGCGAAGGCGCCGATGCCGAGGGCCGGGCTCAGCGGGGTGCCGTCGAGCAGCGTCATCGGCTGGGCGGCATTACGGGAGTCGAAGCAGTACCAGGGGCGGCCGCGGCGACAGGAACGGCAGTCACCACAGGGAGCGCGCCAGGCCAGCACCACGTAGTCGCCGGGCGCGAGATCGGTGACGCCCTCGCCGACCGCGTCGACGGTCCCGGCCGCCTCATGGCCGAGCAGGAACGGGAACTCGTCGTTGACCGCGCCCTCGCGATAGTGCAGATCGGTGTGGCAGACCCCGCAGGCCTGCACCGAGACCAGGACTTCGCCGGGGCCGGGATCGGGGACTCTGATCGTCTGCACCTCGACAGGTGCACCCGATTTCATGGCGACGACGGCACGGACCTCGTACGACATGTCACACCCCCACCTGTTGCGCTCTGCACGTGGTGTTGCGCGATGAGAGACATAGTGGGAACGGCGTGAGGAAGCCGTCAAGAGGGCAGCGGCCTTGGTTCTACGAGGTGTTGATCGCCGAGCCCGGGCGGAGGGACCGCTGCAGCGCGCACCCATCAGGACACCGCACCGTGTACCCAACCGGTCCCTACAGCGCGTACCCCATCCGCCGCGACAGCTCATCCGCCCGGTCCACCGCCCGTTTGGCCAGCTCACGCAGGCGCTCCTCGGTCAGCCGGTACACCGGGCCCGAGATGCTGAGCGCCCCGATGACCTTGCCGTCATGGGCCCTGACGGGAGCGGCCACCGCGGTCAGGCCGATCTCCAACTCCTCCATCGCAAGCGCGAATCCGCGCTCCTCGACCGACCGCAGCTCGTCGCGCAGCGCCACCGCCCCGGTCACCGTACGGTCGGTGAACCGCGGCAGCGTCCGCGCGAGCACCCCCTCGCGCAGGGCCGGCGGCTGATGGGCGAGCAGCACCTTGCCGCTGGACGTGGCGTGCAGCGGGGTGCGGCGGCCCAGCCAGTTCTGGGCCGTGACCGAGGCGGAGCCCCGGGCCTGCATGATGTTCACCGCCGCGTCGTCGTCGAGGACCGCGATATTGACCGTCTCGCCCAGCTCGTCCGCGAGTTCGCGGCACAGCGGCGCGCCCTCCTGCGAGATGTCGAGCCGCACGGCCGCCGCGCCCGCGAGCCGCAGCACGCCCGCGCCCAGGAAGTATTTGCCGCGGTCCTGTGTCTGCGCGACCAGGCCCCGGTTCTCCAGGACGCCGAGCAACCGGAACGCCGTCGAACGGTGGACGTCCAGCTCGTCGGCGATCTCGCTGACGCCCGCCTCGCCCTGCGCGGCCAGGATCTCGAGCACGCTCACCGCGCGTTCGACGGACTGCACCGAACTCGGCTGTGACCTGGGCGACTTGTCCGCACCGGAGCCTTCTCGCGGGGTCCGGTCCCGCCTGCTGCTCATCGCTAGCTGGTCACCCCCAGGCGGCCGGTCATGGCCGCTTCTGCGGGAAGTGCTTGACGTGATGCGCTCCCCGCGCGGATTCTGTTGCGCAGAGCGCTCCTCAACGCGCCCTGCGCAACACGATGTTACCGAAGGGTCGTACCGGCGGTACCCGCGCGGAGACGTCTACCTGCCGAACCGCCCCTGTCTCCCGTACCGGCGACATCTCGGAACGTCCATCTCTCGGAACGTCCGCACCTCGGAACATCCACCTCTCCGATCGTCCACGTCCGACCGCACAGGGGGGCTCATGATTCCCGTCTGCCGCTTCGACGACCTCCCCGACGGCGAAGCCGTCCGTATCGAGACCGAGCCGCCGATCGCCGTCTTCCACAGCGACGGCGAACTGTTCGCCCTCGACGACACCTGCACCCATCAGGACGCGTCCCTGTCCGATGGCTGGATCGAGGACTGCCGCGTCGAATGCCCGCTGCACGCCGCCTCGTTCGACCTGCGCACGGGGGAACCGATCTGTCTTCCCGCGCGCGTCCCGGTCCGTACGCACCGGGTGGCCGTGATCGACGGCGTGATCCATGTGGAGCCGCCGGCCGAGGCGGAAGGCGTGGCCTGAGCCGTGTGGGCCGGGACGCATGGGGTCCCACCCGTACGTCCCGGGCCACACGCGCGGAGGTCACACCCGTACGCCCGCGACCTTCCCTTGCGTCTGCGTCCCTGGCCGCGCCCGCGCCGGCTCACGCCCGGTACGCCGAGCCTGCCGGCGCGCCTGGCGCCGCTCCTTGCGCAGCCGTCGCGCGGTGCTGCGCGGGGTCGACACCACGCCGTGGCGCTGATTCCACACCTGGCGCGTCACCCAGACGTCCAGGACGCCCCACGTCGACACCACCGTGCCGCCCACGCTGCCGAGCACCATCGGAAACGCCAGCGACGATCCGGCCACGGTGCAGAAGAACGCCACCGTGGTCGCGATCAACGTCAACGACGCCAGGATCACCGCCCGTACCGCCGCCGTGCGCACCGGATCGGGCAGTCTGCGCCGCCCCACCGGGTCGTCGACCCACAACTCGTGGTCCGGCCCCCGTCGATCCGCCGTCCTCATCAGCACGTCACTCCACTCCCCACAGCCGGACGCGTCCGCTCCTTGCCGGGTCCGACTCATCAGTGGCTGCCCGGATTTGACCCGGTTCACTCCGCCGTCCCGCGGAGCGTCGTCCTGCCGAGTGCCCCGTCTTCCCTCACGTAAGGACGAACGAACCCCTCTGAAGATTCCCGGAAGATTCACAGCCGCCCGAAGCACTTCGACAGCGCTTCGACGGTCAGCGGACGAGTAATTCCGGCCAAGACCCAGAAAGTTATGGCCTGAAGTTCACGGGTGGTGTCCACCCCTAGGCAGGTGTCGATGTGGCGGTAAGGGCGGACAACTCGGTACGTGCCGCCGCCCGTCGGGCTCAAACGGATGTCGGACACCCCTTCGAGTTGTTCGAGTGGCAGTAGTAGGCTCGCGCCGTTTCTGACGTCGCGCCTGCTGTAGGGCGCCGTTCTGGGGGAGGCCATGCGCTTTCGCGGGAAGTCCATCCGCCGGAAGATCGTGGCGTTGCTCCTGGTGCCGCTGCTGTCGCTCACCGTTGTCTGGGGATACGGCACGTATGTGACCGGCCGTGAGGCGGTTCAACTGCTCGATGTGGCCACGGTCGTGGACGAGATCGGTTATCCGCTGGACGACACGATCCGGGTGATCCAGGAAGAACGCCGACAGACAGCGGTCCATCTGGCCGACCCTGACGATCCGAAGGTGCGCACGAATCTGAGTGACCAGCGGACCCTCACCGACAAGCTGGTGGAGCGGATCCGCTCCTCCGCCGAGGACGAGGATGTCCGTGACCTCATGGACGCGGCCTCGGCCCGTCGGCTCGACGCGATCGTGGAGGCCTTCGACACACTGGAGTCGCTGCGCCGTTCCGTCGACGACGGACAGACCAGCCGCAGGGGCGCCGTCGACCTGTACACCCGGCTCATCGACCCGTGCTTCACGTATCTCATGGGCACGTACGCCATGGACAACCTGGAGGCGGACCGTGAGGCCCGGGCACTGATCACCCTGGCGCGCGGGCGTGAACTCCTTTCCCACGAGGACGCGTTGGTGGCCTCCTCGCTGCGCGCGGACCGGCCGGAAAGCTCGGACTGGACGCAGGCGGCCGCGCTGATCGCGCAGCGCGAGGTGCGCTACGACAGCGGCCTCGAAGCGCTGCCGCAGGACGAACAGGACCGGTTCGAGCGCTTCTGGAGTGGTGCGTTCGCCGCGCCGCTGCTCGAGGCGGAGAAATCACTCGTCGCGGCCGGCGCGGAGCGGCCGCGTGGCCTGAACCCGAAGGTCTGGGACGCCGCGGCCGGCCGTGCGCTCGACGATGTCGGCGACCTCACCAAGGCGGCGGGCGACCGCTACAAGGAGCGCATCGAGCCGGTCGCGATCGGCGTGCTCGTCAAGGCCGTGCTCGTGGGCTTCTTCGGTCTGCTCGCGCTGGTCTTCGCCCTGGTGATGTCCATCCGCATCGGCCGCGGCCTCGTCCGCGACCTCACGCATCTGCGCGACGACGCCCATGACGCGGCCGCGGTGCGGCTGCCCGGTGTGATGCGCCGCCTCGCCGCGGGCGAGATGGTCGACGTGGAGACCGAGGCGCCGCTCCTCGAGCACGACACCGACGAGATGGGCCAGGTCGGCCAGGCGCTCAACACCCTGCAGCGCGCCGCCGTAGACGGCGCCGTGAAGCAGGCCGGCATGCGGCGCGGGATCTCCGAGGTGTTCGTGAACCTCGCCCGCCGCAGCCAGGTCCTGCTGCACAAGCAGCTCACCCTGCTCGACACCATGGAGCGCAGGACCGAGGACACCCAGGAACTCGAGGACCTGTTCCGCCTCGACCACCTCACGACCCGGATGCGCCGCCATGCCGAGGGCCTGGTGATCCTCTCCGGCGCCGCGCCGTCCCGGCAGTGGCGCAAGCCCGTGCAGCTGATGGACGTGGTCCGCGCCGCCGTCGCCGAGGTCGAGGACTACGAGCGCATCGAGGTGCGCCGCCTTCCGCGGATCGCCGCACAGGGCACGGCCGTCGCCGACCTCACCCACCTGATCGCCGAACTCCTGGAGAACGCCACGGTGTTCTCGCCGCCGCACACCGCCGTCCAAGTGGTGGGCGAGCGCGTCGGCAGCGGCTTCACGCTGGAGATCCACGACCGGGGCCTGGGCATGACCTCCGACCAGCTCCTCGAGGCGAACCTGCGGCTCGCGGAAACCCCGGAGTTCGAGCTGTCGGACACCGACCGGCTCGGCCTGTTCGTGGTCAGCCGTCTGGCGCAGCGCCAGCACGTCCGGGTTTCGCTGGCACCTTCACCGTACGGAGGGACCACCGCGGTCGTCTTCATCCCGGAGGCGCTGCTCACCGACGCCTCCGACACCGACGGCTCGGGGCTGCGCGTCGACCTCGACGCCCTCGAACGGGACGCGGACCGCAGGGCGCGCCTGGCCCAACTGTCGCTGCCGCCCAAGCCGTTGGAGGAGCAGCTCCTGGACGGTCCGGTGGAACTCGAGTCGCCGCTCGGTCTGGAGGCGCTCGACGCCGCGCCGGGAGCGGCGGACACCGCCCCCCGTGGCGTGCTCGGCCGGCTCGGCGGCGCCCTGGACATCGAGGACGAGGACAGCGAGCGCGGCGGTCTGTTCCGGCCGCGCCGGCACCTCTCCGAGGCCGCGGGCGAACAGCACCAGCAGGCGCGGGAGCCCGGTGGTGAGGCCGTGCGCCCCGCCGGCGGCGCACCGCGTGGCGTGGACGGCCTGGTGCCGCTGCCGCGCCGCCGTACGCCCAAGCTGGTCAGCTCGCACGGCCGCACGCTGTCGCAGCCGGCGCGTTCCGAGCCGTCCGAGGCCGAACCGGCCAGCGACGACCGGAGCTCTTCGCCCGTCACCGGCCGGAGCCCTGCGCCTGCCGAGGACCGGACCGCTTCGCCCGTCGACAGCCCGACCCAGATCCTGCCCCGCCGCG
Organism: Streptomyces mesophilus; assembly: GCF_011044995.1. Classification (GTDB taxonomy): domain Bacteria; phylum Actinomycetota; class Actinomycetes; order Streptomycetales; family Streptomycetaceae; genus Streptomyces; species Streptomyces mesophilus. The sequence continues at coordinate 19,211 of NZ_JAAKZW010000099.1, forward strand.
TCCGCCAGGCCAGCCTGGCGCCGCAGCTGCGGACCGCGGAGGCCCCCGCGCCCCCGGCCGAACCGGCCGCGGACCGCGATGCCGACGAGGTGCGCAGCCGGATGGCCTCGCTCCAGCGCGGCTGGCAGCGCGGTCGGGTGGAGACGGGAGAGACCCCCACGCCCGTACGCGAGGCAGCACCCGCGCCCGTACGGGAGGAAGCACCCGCGCCCGTACGGGAGGAAGCGCCGGCGCCCGTACGAGAAGAGCGGACCCCCGCCCAGGAAGCGGCCGCTCAGGAGCCCCCCGCACGCCACGCCGCCGATCCGGAGGCCGCCGCACCGCCGGCGGACGAGCCGGTGGCGGCCGAAGACACCAGCACCACACCCGAGGGGAACGGTCGATGACCACACCGAGGACCGGAGCACAGCCCACAGGCCTGCGTACGTCCGGTGAGCTGAACTGGCTCCTGGACGATCTGGTCGACCGGGTCGCCAGCATCCGCAAGGCACTTGTGCTCTCCAGTGACGGTCTGCCGACCGGCGCCTCGCAGAATCTCACCCGCGAGGACAGCGAGCACCTCGCCGCCGTCGCCTCCGGGTTCCACAGCCTCGCCAAGGGCGTCGGCCGGCACTTCGAGGCGGGCCGGGTCCGCCAGACCGTGGTGGAGCTGGACGACGCGTTCCTGTTCGTGACCGCCGCGGGCGACGGCAGCGCGCTCGCCGTCCTTTCCGCCGCGGACTCGGATGTGGGGCAGGTCGCGTACGAGATGACGCTCCTGGTCAAGCGGGTGGGTGTGCATCTGGCGACCGCGCCGCGTACCGATCTGCCCGCGGGAGGGTAGTAGGAGGGCATGAGCGACGACGGCAGCGCGAACCCGCACTGGTACGACGACGACGCCGGCCCGGTGGTGCGCCCCTACGCGATGACGCGGGGCCGCACCGCCGGTGCGGCGCGCCACCAACTCGATCTGATCGCGCTGGTGGTGCCCGAGCCGTCCGCCGACGACGCGGAGGCGGACCAGACCCTGTCGCCCGAGCACGTCGACATCATCGACCTGTGTCTGGACGCCCCGCAGTCGGTGGCGGAGCTGGCCTCGTCGCTCGATCTGCCGCTGGGTGTCGTACGGGTGCTCATAGGCGACCTCGTGGAGGACGAACTGGTCCATGTCACCCGGCCCGTTCCACCGGCCGAGCTGCCGGACGAGAGTATTCTGCGCGACGTGATCACCGGGCTGCGCGCGCTCTGACACCGGGCACGGCCTGGCCCCGCGCCGGCAGAGGAGTCCCACGTGGCAGACGAAGCGCACGGTCCTGGCTGGCAGTTCTGGATCGACCGAGGCGGCACCTTCACCGATGTCGTCGCCCGCCGACCCGACGGGACGCTCGTCAGCCATAAGCTCCTCTCGGAGAACCCGGGCCGCTACGACGACCCGGCGGTGGCCGGCATCCACGAACTGCTCGGCGACAAGCCGGACCTGACGCGGATCGACGCCGTACGCATGGGCACCACGGTCGCCACCAACGCCCTCCTGGAACGCAAGGGCGCCCGCACCCTCCTCGTCATCACCAAGGGCTTCCGGGACGCGCTGCGCATCGCGTACCAGAACCGCCCGCAGATCTTCGCCCGCGAGATCGTCCTGCCGGAGCTCCTGTACGAGCGCGTCATCGAGGCCGACGAACGCCTCGCGGCCGACGGCACGGTGCTCACGCCGCCCGACCTCGGCGCGCTCGAAGGGCCGCTGCGGCAGGCCTACGAGGACGGCATCCACGCGCTCGCGGTCGTGACGATGCACAGTCACCTCCATCCGGAGCACGAACAGGCCATCGGCGACCTGGCCCGCCGGATCGGGTTCCCGCAGATCTCGCTCTCCAGTGAGGTCAGCCCACTGATGAAGCTCGTACCGCGCGGTGACACGGCCGTCGTCGACGCCTATCTCTCACCCGTCCTGCGGCGCTACGTGCGCCAGGTCGCGGATCAACTCCCGGGCGTACGCCTGATGTTCATGCAGTCCAACGGCGGCCTCACAGAAGCCGGCCGGTTCCGGGGCAAGGACGCGATCCTGTCCGGGCCGGCCGGCGGCATCGTCGGCATGGCCCGGATGTCCGAACTGGCGGGCTTCCGGCGGGTCATCGGCTTCGACATGGGCGGCACCTCGACCGATGTGTCGCACTACGCGGGCGCGTACGAGCGGGTCTTCACCACCCAGATCGCCGGGGTCCGGCTGCGTGCCCCCATGCTGGACATCCACACCGTCGCCGCGGGCGGCGGTTCGGTGCTGCACTTCGACGGCAGCCGCTACCGCGTCGGACCCGACTCGGCGGGCGCGGACCCCGGTCCGGCCTGCTACCGGCGCGGCGGCCCGCTCACCGTCACCGACGCCAACGTGATGCTCGGCCGCGTCCAACCGGACCATTTTCCCCGGGTGTTCGGGCCCGACGGCGACCAGCCGCTCGACGCCGCTCTCGTACGGGAGCGCTTCACCGCGCTCGCCGAGGAGATCCGTGAGCGGACCGGTGACGAACGGACCCCCGAGCAGGTCGCCGAGGGCTATCTGCAGATCGCCGTGAACAACATCGCGGGCGCCGTCAAACGGATCTCCGTCCAGCAGGGCCACGACGTCACCCGCTACACCCTGACCACCTTCGGCGGCGCGGGCGGCCAGCACGCCTGCGCCGTGGCCGACTCGCTGGGCATCCGCACCGTCCTCGTCCCCCCGATGGCCGGTGTCCTGTCCGCGCTCGGCATCGGACTCGCGGACACGACGGCGATGCGCGAGCAGTCCCTCGAAGCACCCCTGGAAGAGTCGGAGATGGGGCGCGTACGGGAAACGGCCGACGCGCTCGAAGCGGCAGCCCGTGCCGAGCTGCGGGCCGAGGGCGTGCCCGAGGACCGGATCCGCATCACCCGCCGCGCCCAGGTGCGCTACGACGGCACGGACACCGCGCTCACGGTCGGCCTCGGTCAACCGGCAGCCATGCGCGAGGAGTTCGAGGAGCGGCACCGTGTCACGTACTCCTTCACGCTGCGGCGCCCTCTCGTCGTCGAGGCGCTCTCCATCGAGGCCACCGGACTCACGGACGCCCCCGATCTCGTGGGCCTCGCCCCGGCGGGCGCGGGCGAGCCGCAGCGGGTCCGGCTGCACACCGCGGGCGCCTGGCGCGAGGTGTCGCTGCACCGGCGCGAGGAACTGCCCGCAGGGCGGACCGTGCGCGGCCCGGCGGTCATCACCGAGGCCAACGCCACCACCGTCGTCGACGAGGGCTGGCAGGCGGCGCTGAACGCCGACGGACATCTGGTCATGGAGCGGACCGTGGAGGCCGGAGGGCTCAAGGCGACCGCCGAGGCCGACCCCGTCCTCCTCGAGGTGTTCAACAACCTCTTCATGTCGATCGCCGAGCAGATGGGCGCCCGCCTCGAATCCACCGCCCAGTCCGTGAACATCAAGGAGCGGCTCGACTTCTCCTGCGCCCTGTTCGACCCGGACGGCAATCTCGTCGCCAACGCGCCCCATATCCCGGTCCACCTGGGCTCGATGGGCACGTCGGTGAAGGAGGTCATCCGGCGCCGCGGCGACGCGATGCGACCCGGCGACGCCTACGCCGTCAACGACCCGTACCACGGCGGCACCCACCTGCCCGACGTCACGGTGATCACGCCCGTGTTCGACGGCGGCGGCCCCGCGGGCGAGGAGGAGCAGATTCTCTTCTACGTGGCCTCGCGCGGCCATCACGCGGAGATCGGCGGCATCGCCCCCGGCTCGATGCCCGCGCACAGCCGTAGCATCGACGAGGAGGGCATCCTCTTCGACAACTGGCTGCTCGTCCAGGGCGGCCGCTTCCGCGAGCAGGAGACCCTGGAGCTGCTCACCCGGGCCCCGTACCCCTCCCGCAATCCGGCCACCAACCTCGCCGACTTCCGCGCCCAGATCGCCGCCAACGCCAAGGGCGTCGAGGAAGTCACGCGGATGATCGAGGACTTCGGTCTCGACGTCGTGCAGGCGTATATGCGCCACGTGCAGGACAATGCCGAGGACTCCGTACGCAGGGTCGTCGACGCCCTCGACGACGGCGCGTACGCCTACGAGACGGACCTGGGCGCCACGATCCGGGTCGCCGTGCGCGTGGACCGCGAACAGCGTACCGCCACCCTGGACTTCACCGGTACATCGGCCCAGCTCGCGGGCAACTTCAACGCCCCGTACGCCGTCGTGAACGCCGCGGTCCTCTACGTCTTCCGCACCCTCGTCGCCGACGACATCCCGCTCAACGACGGCTGTCTGCGCCCGCTCAGGATCATCGTCCCCGAGGGCTCCATGCTCTCCCCGCGCGCGCCCGCCGCGGTCGTCGCCGGCAACGTCGAGACCTCCCAGGCCATCACGGGCGCCCTGTACGCGGCGCTCGGGGTACAGGCCGAGGGCTCGGGGACCATGAACAACGTGACGTTCGGCAACGAACGCTTCCAGTACTACGAGACGGTGGCCTCCGGATCCGGCGCGGGCGAGGGCTTCGACGGCGCACCCGTCGTTCAGACCCATATGACGAACTCGCGCCTGACCGACCCCGAAGTCCTCGAATGGCGCCTGCCGGTGCTGCTCGAGGAGTTCTCCGTACGGCGGGGGAGCGGCGGAGCCGGCAGGTGGCGCGGCGGTGACGGGGCGCTGCGGCGGATCCGGTTCCGTGAGGCGATGACGGTGTCGACGCTCTCCGGCCACCGGCGTGTTCCCCCGTACGGCATGGCGGGCGGCGCCCCCGGCGCGCTCGGTGCGAACCGGGTCGAGCGCGCCGACGGAACGGTCGAGACGCTCGACGGCAGCGACAGTGCCGAACTCGCCCCAGGAGACGTGCTGATCGTCGAGACGCCCGGCGGCGGAGGCTACGGCGGCCCGGGCGGCTGATCCACCGAGGTCGCATACCGGTCGAACGGGACCGAGGCCGACCGCCGGACGACCGGTAAGCGGCCGGGAAGCGATCGCCCGTGAAACCGTTCTGCACAGGATCACCCACCCCCGGTGAACCGCACAGCGCACGCCGATAGAGTCAGGGAGGACGGAACTGCCTTACGTATCAAGGACGTTCCGGGTAACCGGCGATCAGGAGTGGAGAAGATGGTCCTCGGGCGTACAGGGCACCGACAGGCCCCGGTCGAACCGGTCACACTCAAGATCCTCGTGGCCGGCGGATTCGGTGTCGGCAAGACAACCCTCGTCGGAGCCGTCAGCGAGATCCGCCCGCTGCGCACCGAGGAGCTGCTCAGCGAGGCCGGGCGCCCCGTCGACGATCTGGCCGGTGTCGAGCGCAAGGTCACCACCACCGTCGCCATGGACTTCGGGCGCATCACGCTCCGCGACGACCTGGTGCTCTACCTCTTCGGCACGCCGGGGCAGGACCGCTTCTGGTTCCTCTGGGACGAGCTCGCGCAGGGCGCGCTCGGCGCCGTGGTCCTCGCGGACACCAGGCGCCTGGAGGACTGCTTCGCGGCCGTCGACTACTTCGAACGGCGCGGCATACCGTTCATGATGGCCGTCAACTGCTTCGAGGGCGCGACCCGTTACCCCGGGGACATGGTCCGCCAGGCGCTCGACCTCGACGAAGAGGTGCCGGTCGTGCTCTGCGACGCCCGTAAGCGGGAATCCGCGAAGAACGTGCTGATCAGCCTGGTCGAGCACGCCATGACGAGGGTGTCGGAGTCCCGCCAGCCCGCCGCCACCTGAGGCCCTGCGCCGGACGTGGCCCGCGCAGGGCCGACGGACCGCACACGCCGTCGGCCCGCACACGCCGTCGGCCCGCACACGCCGTCGGCCCGCACACGCCGTCGGCCCGCACAGGCCGACGGCCCGCACCCCCGCCGACCGGGGTACGAGCCGCCGACATCCGGGCGCCGGGCCTCAGCCCTCGCCGTCCTCCTGCCAGCCGAAGCTGCGTTCCACTGCCTTGTGCCAGTTGTGGAACTCCTTCTCGCGCGCGTCCGCCGCCATCTGCGGAGTCCACTCGGCGTCCTTCTGCCAGTGCGCCTTGAGCTCGTCGAGGTCGTTCCACACCCCGGTCGCGAGCCCCGCCGCATAGGCCGCGCCGAGACAGGTCGTCTCGGAGACCTTCGGGCGTACGACGGGCACACCGAGCACATCCGCCTGGTGCTGCATCAGCAGATTGTTCTTGGTCATCCCGCCGTCGACCTTCAGTGTCGTGATGTGCACACCGGAGTCCTGGTACATCGCGTCGACGACCTCACGCGTCTGCCAGCTGGTGGCCTCGAGGACCGCGCGCGCGAGGTGTCCCTTGGTGACATACCTCGTCAGACCCGTGATCACACCCCGGGCGTCCGAGCGCCAGTAGGGCGCGAACAGACCGGAGAACGCGGGCACGATATAGGCCCCGCCGTTGTCCTCCACGCTCGCCGCGAGCGTCTCGATCTCGTCCGCGTTGCGGATGATGCCGAGCTGGTCGCGGAACCACTGCACCAGCGCACCGGTGATCGCGATCGAGCCCTCCAGGCAGTAGACCGGCGCCTCGCCGCCGATCTGGTAGCCCATGGTGGTGAGCAGCCCGTTCTTCGAAGGCACCGGCCGGTTACCGGTGTTGAGCAGCAGGAAGCTGCCCGTCCCGTACGTGTTCTTGGCCGTGCCGGTGTCGTAGCAGGCCTGCCCGAACACCGCGGCCTGCTGGTCGCCCAGCGCGGAAGCCACCGGCACCCCGGCGAGCTGGCCGACCGCCGTGCCGTACACCTCGGCCGAGGACTTGATCTCGGGGAGCACGTCTTGCGGGACGTTCATCGCCGACAGGATCGAGGTGTCCCACTGCAGGGACTCCAGGTTCATCAGCATGGTGCGCCCGGCGTTGGTGACGTCGGTGACGTGCACGCCGCCGTCCGTGCCGCCGGTCAGGTTCCAGATCAGCCAGGAGTCGATCGTGCCGAAGGCGATCTCTCCCCGCTCGGCGCGTGCCCGCAGGCCCGGCACGTTGTCGAGCAGCCAGGCCGCCTTGGGCCCGGAGAAGTAACTGGCCAGGGGCAGACCGGTGGCCTCACGGAAGCGGTCCTGGCCGTCCGTACCACCGAGTTCGTTGCACAGCGCGGAGGTACGGGTGTCCTGCCAGACGATCGCGTTGTGCACCGGCTTGCCGGTGGCGCGGTCCCAAAGGACCGTCGTCTCCCGCTGGTTGGTGATGCCGAGCGCGCTCAGATCGCTCGCGCGCAGTCCCGCCTTGGCGAGCGCGCCGGCCACCACGGCCTGCACCTTGGACCAGATCTCGGTCGCGTCGTGCTCGACCCAGCCGGGCTTGGGGAAGATCTGGCGGTGCTCTCGCTGGTCGACGGCGACGATCGCGCCGTCCTGGTCGAAGATGATGCAGCGGCTCGAAGTGGTGCCCTGGTCGATCGCCGCTACGTGCTTACGATCCGGCATGGGTTCCCCTTTTCAGAAGGCTGCTCAGAACGCTGCGTTGAAGATGAGCCCTGCGAGTGCACCGCCGATCAGCGGTCCGACGACCGGCACCCAGGCGTAACTCCAGTCGGAGCCACCCTTGTTGGGGATGGGCAGCAGGGCGTGGGCGATGCGCGGGCCGAGGTCACGCGCCGGGTTGATGGCGTACCCCGTCGGGCCACCGAGCGAGAGACCGATGCCGACCACCAGGAACGCGACGACCAGCGTGCCCGTGCCCGACGTCCCGAGCCCCTCGTTCATACCGAACGCCAGGATCGGCAGCACCAGACCGATGGTCGCGATGACCTCGGTGACAACGTTCGCCACCGGGTCGCGGACCTCGGGGCCGGTGGCGAAGATCCCCAGCGTGGGCTGCGCCTTCTCCTCCTCGGCATTGGCCTGGAACTGCGCGTAGTACGTCAGCCAGCACAGCACGGCACCGAGGATGGCGCCGATCATCTGCCCGAGGACGTAGAGGTGAACCTGGTCCCATTCCCCTGATTCGATGGCGATCCCGAGGGTGACCGCGGGGTTGAGGTGCCCGCCGGAGAGCGGGCCCGCGGTGTACGCACCCGCGAGCACACCGAAGCCCCAGCCGAAGGCGATGACGACCCACCCGGCGGCTTTCGCCTTGGAGTGGTGCAGCGTGACGGCGGCGCACACACCGGCGCCGAAAAGAATCAGAATCGCGGTGCCGATGATCTCACCGACGAAGACGTCCCCATTCGAGTACATGGCGGCTCCCTTGGCCCTAGCCCGGGGCCAGTCGCCCCGGTCCTCCGTGCAGGGTGCGATTCGCACGGCTGCGCCGAGGGCAAGGGGAGTCCACCCCGCTCGGCGTCCGTGACGAGCGTGCCGTAGCAGCCGAATCGCCCGTGGGGGATGGCCTTTTGACCAGGCAGATGCCCTGAAGGCGGCTTGACATCATGGTGCGGCGATGCCGACTGACACCCGGAAGTGTTCACCGCGCCTGAGGGAGCGTCAAGGTCGCGGACACGTTCAGCCCGGCCGGCGTTTGAGGCCATCCGACCGAAGGTCGGATTCCGGGGTCCGGGGCGCAGCCCCGGTTTCGGGAAGGGGCGG
>NZ_JAAKZW010000009.1 GCF_011044995.1 Streptomyces mesophilus
GGTCAGTTGGGAGTCAGGCCTCGCCCTCCTCGGCGAACTGGGACCGCTGCTTGCGGTCCTCGCCGGGCTGCCCGTGCGGCCCTTGCTGATGCGGGACCCGCACGTCGGGGTGGGGCAACGGCACGGCGGCGTGCGGGGAGCGGGCGGCTTCCAGCTGGGAGCGCAGCGAGCGCAGCTCCACATCCTGCAGCCGGACCTGGATGTCGAGCGCCTGCATCCGGCGGCGCTGGGCCAGGAGATAGCGCACCTTCGTCCGCAGCGACCAGGGGTCCACCGGTTTCATCACCAGATCGGCGACGCCAAGGCGATAGGCGACACGGGCCAGTTCGCTGTCCCGTCCGAACCCGGTCAGCAGGATCACGGGTATGTGCTGGGTCTGTTCGACGCGCTGCATGTAGCGGACCACATCGAGACCGCTGACCTGCGGCATCACCACATCAAGCAGGACCAGGGCGATCCCGCCGCGCAGCAGCGACTTCAGCGCGTCATTGCCGCTGGTCGCCCGCTCCAAGGGCTGGCCGAGCGGCGCCAGCGCGCTTTCCAGGGCGAACAGGTTGTCCTCGTGGTCATCGACCAGGAGAACCTTCTCCTCACCACCCGCCATATGCCGGCCCCCTCGCTCACCTGTCCAGGGTAGGGCGCGGACGGGGCCGCGCAGGAGCGGATGCGAGAAAGCGGTTTAGCCGCGGCCCATTGACCTCGCCTCCTCATCGACCTAGCCTCCATCTTCATACGCGAACGCCGTCTACATATGAGGATGAGAGCCATGACGGGGAACGAAGCGCAGCCGACGGAGACGAACGACCGGCGGGCGGACCTCACCCGGAGACTGCGCGAGGGCATGGTTCGCGGCGTGCTCTCCTTCCCCCTGACCAGCTTCGACGACGAGGGGGCGCTGGACCTCGAGGGCTACCGGTCCTACGTGGAGCGGCAGTTGGCGTCCGAGCCGGGCGCCGTCTTCCCCGCGTGCGGCACCGGTGAGTTCCACGCGCTGAACGAGGACGAGTACCGCGCGGTGGTCGAGGCGACCGTCGAGATCGCCGCGGGGCGGCTCCCCGTCGTCGCCGGGATCGGCTACGGCTGGGCGCAGGCGCTGCGCTTCGCACGGATCGCCGAAGAAGCGGGCGCGGACGCCCTGTTGGTGCTCCCGCACTATCTGGTGGCCGCCCCCGAGGCCGGCCTTGTCGAGCAGGTGCGCCGGATCGCCGCCGGCGCCACGCTGCCGCTGATCGCCTACCAGCGCGGCCAGGTCACCTTCAGTGCCGACGGCGTGCGGGCCCTTGCCCGGATCCCGGGGGTGATCGGGCTCAAGGACGGGCACAGCGACCTCGACCGGCTTCAGCGCCTCACGCTCGCCGCGCCGGACGGGTTCCTCTTCTTCAACGGCGCGCCGACCGCGGAGATCCAGGCCCGCGCGTACGCGACCGTCGGCGTCCCCGCGTACTCCTCGGCCGTACACGCCTTCGCACCCGAGATCGCGAACGCCTTCTTCGCCGCCCTCCAGGCCGACGACCTCGCCACCACCGACAAGCTCCTGCGGGAGTTCTACGTCCCGCTGGTCGAGCTGCGCGACACGGTCCCCGGCTACTCGGTCTCGCTGGTCAAGGCGGCCGCCCGGCTGCGCGGTCTGCCCGTCGGTCCGGTGCGTGCGCCGCTGACCGACCCGACGGCCGCCGATCTCGCCGCATTGGACCAACTCCTGGACACCGGGCTGAGGTTGGCCGACGCCACGCGCTGAACCGACCTCCCCGCCCTTGCCGCGCCCGTAGAACAGGAAGCCGCACCGATGACCCAGCCGACCGTCACCTCCTTCGCCGTCTACCCGGTCGCCGGCCGCGACTGCATGGAGCTGAACCTCTCCGGCGCCCACGGCCCGTACTTCACGCGCAACATCGTGGTGCTCACCGACTCCGAGGGCCGTACGGGGCTCGGCGAAGTGCCCGGCGGGGAGAAGATCACCCGCACGCTGCGGGACGCCGAGCCGCTGGTCCTCGGCGCGAAGGTGGGCGACTACCAGCGGGTCCTGCGCGAGATCGGCGACCGCTTCCGCGACCGGGACGCGGGCGGCCGTGGTGCGCAGACCTTCGATCTGCGCACCACCGTGCACGCGGTCACGGCCGTCGAATCGGCGCTCCTCGACCTGCTCGGGCAGCACTTGGACGTACCGGTGGCCGCGCTGCTCGGGGAGGGTCAACAGCGTTCCTCCGTACGCGTGTTGGGCTATCTCTTCTACGTGGGCGACCCGGACCGCACGGACCTGGAGTACGTCCGCGAACCGGACGCGGACCACGCTTGGCACCGCATCCGCCACGAGGAGGCCCTCACGCCGGAGGCGATCGTGCGGCAGGCGGAGGCCACGTACGAGCTGTACGGCTTCAAGGACTTCAAGCTGAAGGGCGGTGTCCTCGACGGGGCGCAGGAGGTCAAGGCGGTCGTCGCGCTCAAGAACCGCTTTCCCGGCGCGCGCATCACGCTCGACCCCAACGGCGCCTGGTCCCTGCGCGAGGCGATCGAGCTGTGCGCTCCGCTCGGCGACGTCCTCGCGTACGCCGAGGACCCGTGCGGCGCCGAGGAGGGCTACTCGGGCCGCGAGGTCCTCGCGGAGTTCCGGCGCGCGACCGGTCTGCCCACGGCCACCAACATGATCGCCACCGACTGGCGGCAGCTGACCCACGCGCTGGCGCTCCAGTCGGTCTCGATCCCGCTGGCGGACCCGCACTTTTGGACCATGCGGGGCTCGGTCCGTGTCGCGCAGCTGTGCCACGCGATGGGTCTCACCTGGGGCTGCCACTCCAACAACCACTTCGACATCTCGCTCGCGATGGTCACACACTGCGGCGCCGCGGCGCCCGGCGCGTACAACGCCCTGGACACGCACTGGATCTGGCAGGAGGGCCTGGAACGGCTCACGGTCGAGCCGCCGCGGATCGTGGGCGGCGAGATCGCGGTTCCGGACGCGCCCGGGCTCGGCGTCGAGCTGGACCGGGACCGGCTGCTCGCCGCGCACGAGCTGTACAAGGAGAAGGCGCTGGGGGCGCGCGACGATGCGGCGGGGATGCGATTCCTCGTCCCCGGCTGGGAGTTCGACCCGAAGCGGCCCTGTCTGGTGAGGTGAGGGGCGGCTGCTCGGGGTGCGGCCGGTCAGGGGCGCGGCTGCTCGGGGGCGCGGCTGGTCGGGGCCCGGCTGGTCGGGCGTTGACGATGCGCGTGCGACCGATCAGCCCTTGACGATCCGCGTCTCGACCCCCGGCATCCCCTTGTCCCACCAGTGCCCGTACCGCCGGTACACCTCGGGATCACGGTCCGCGAGCCAGGTGACGAGGCGTTCGGCCTCCTGCGTCAGACCGCGCCACTGACCCACCGTGAGCTTGCGGAACGCGGTGAGTTCCAGACCTCCGCCGTCGAGCGACCGCCACACGCCCGCGACCTGCCCGTCGACCAGGAGGCAGGGCAGCACATCGCCGTTGCGGCGGACGGCCGCCGGCCGGAACTCGGCCGGCATGAACCGGCCCGGCACGGCATGCGCGAGCAGCGAGCTGTCCCACATGGGCAGCAGCCGCGGCGGTACGGGCACGTCCTCGTCCGGCACGGTGGCCCCGGGCAGGTCGTACAGCACGGCGCGTCCGGTTCCGCCGACGGGGCGCAGGGTGTCGCGGAGGGCCTCGACGGCGTGCTTGACCGTGGCGCTCGGCAGCAGCGTGAACCGCGCGAAGTCCTGTGCCGTCGCCGGTCCGAAGGCCCGTAGATACGAGAGCAGCAGCTGCTGTGCCCCTTGTGCCGCCGTCACTTCGGGCGCCGGCGGTGCGGCGCGGAAGGTGTTGCGGTGGCCGAAGGACCAGGGGCCGCCGGAGGGCACGTGGTGCAGGGGCGCGTAGGTGCGCAGCGCCCACCAGGCGCGCTCGGTGCCCGCGCCGAGCCGCGCCACGACCTCGGCCTCCGCCTCGGCGCCGGTGCGGGATGCGCGCAGATACGGCGTGAGGTCGGCGAGCAGGGTGTCGGCGTCCTCGGCGCTCAACCCCGTGTCGGTGAAGCGCCGGTCGTACAGGCGCGCGGCCCGCAGACAGCTCAGCATCGCGGCGTGGAAGGCCGGGTAGTCCTCGGCGTGGACGGCGTGCAACGTGATCCGCATCAGGCTCGCCTTGACGATCCGGCCGTCCGCGAAGGCCGCGTCCAAGTGCTCGGGCGCGAGGTCCGCGACGCGGTTCCACAGCGCGAGATACGGGGAGGCGGGCGTCTGCGCCTGGAGGGCGCACAGGCGCCGTACCGCGTCCGTCACGTCGATCGGCCGGCGCTCCAGGAGGAGCTGCCGGTCCAGGGTGGCGAGGGCGAGACGGCGCGGGGAGAGGGTCACGTCGGGATTATGCCGCCCACCTCGGACAACCGGCCGGGTTCAGCCCACCGACCAGGACTCACGGTTGTTGAGATCGGCGACGTCCGCACCCGTGGTCGTGCGGTAGGCGGCGTGGAACGCGGCCAGTTCCTCGGCGGTCAGTACGTCCTCGATCCGCGTGAAGCCGTCCGGGGCGCGTCGGGCGACCGTGGCCAGGAGCCGGTCGGCGGGCATGGCGCGGTGGGCGAGGACCAGGGCGTTGGTGACGGGACGGCGTTCGGCTTCGTACGCCTTGAGGGCCTGTTCGGGACCGGGCGCCGTCGCCAGGTGGCGGGCCAGCGCGCGGGCGTCGAGGACCGACTGGGAGGCGCCGTTGGAACCGATGGGGTACATCGGATGCGCGGCGTCACCGAGCAGGGTGACCCGGCCTCGGCCCCACCAGGGCAGCGGGTCGCGGTCGACCATCGGGTATTCGAGGATGCGGCCGGTGGCCTCGAGCAGCGCCGGGACGTCGAGCCAGCCGAGCCGCCAGTCGGCGAAGTGCGGTAGTACGTCGGAGAGTTGACCGGCTCGATCCCAGTCGGCGGCCGGCCGGCCGGGGCCCCCGAGGCGTACCTCGGCGACCCAGTTGACCAGGGCGCGGCCGCGGATCCCGGCGGAGCGCGACACCGGGTAGGCGACGAATTTGGCGCTCTCGTTGCTTCCCGCGACGGCGAGGGTGCGGCCGCCCAGGAACGGGGCGGTCTCCACCAGGCCGCGCCACATACGGATGCCGTTCCACAGCGGCGGGCCCTCGCCTGGGTGCAGTTGGGCGCGGACGGCCGAGTGGAGTCCGTCGGCGCCGATCAGTGCGTCCGCCACCAGGGTGCCGCCGCCGGCGAAGTCCACCCGTACGCGGTCGCCTTCGTCGCGGAAGGCGGTCACGGCGGCGTTCGTCGTGATCTCACCGATGCGGGCGAGCACCGCGTCGAGCAGCAGCCGTTGCAGATCGCCGCGGTGCAGCGAGTACTGCGGCCAGTGGTAGCCGAGTGCGCGGCCGCGCGGCTCGCCCCAGATGCGGTTGCCGTGCCGGTCGAAGTGGACCATCTCGGCGGTGGGGACACCGGTCTCGGCGAGGACGGTGCCGAGTCCGAGCTCGGTCAACTCCCGTACGGCGTGCGGCAGCAGGTTGATCCCGACGCCGAGGGGCCGCAGCGAGTGGGCCGCGTCGACGAGCGTGACGCCGAGGCCCGCGGCGTGCAGGGACAGGGCCGCGGTGAGTCCGCCGATGCCGGCGCCCGCGATGAGGACGTGGGTCATGTCCGCCGTACCGCCCTTCCTCGTCCGGCCCGCGGGCCGCGTCGGCCGGCGGCCCCGGTGGCCAACAGGGCTATCCCTGCCCATAGTTGCCCGGGCAGGAAGCCTCGCCCGGCCGGTCCGGAAGCCTCACTCCGCCGGGAGCACCCGCCCCACGGCTCGGAGGTCCGCCGCAAGCACCCGCCCCACGGCTCGTACGCTCCCTTCATGCTGATCGAACACCGCGGCCGCCGGCCCTCCGTCCATCCGTCCGCCTACGTGGCCCCCTCCGCCGTACTCTGCGGCGCCGTCACCCTGGGCGAGGGCGTCCGGGTCCTGCACGGCGCCGTCCTGACCGCCGAGGACGGCGAGGTGCGGATCGGGGCGAACACCGTCGTCATGGAACAGGCGCTGCTGCGCGGCCGGGACGGGCATCCGGCCACGGTCGGCTCCTCCGTCCTGATCGGCCCGCACGCCCATGTCAACGGGGCGACGATCGAGGACGAGGTCTTCGTCGCGACGGGCGCCTCCGTGTTCCCGGGTGCGGTGGCCGGGACGCGTGCGGAGCTGCGGATCAACAGCGTCCTGCACGCCAACTCGACCCTCCCGCCGGACACCGTCCTGCCGATCGGCTGGATCGCGGCCGGCACCCCGGCCCGCCTCTTCTCCCCCGACCGGCACGAGGAACTCCAGCCCGCGCAGATGGAGTTGGACTTCCCCCGCACCGTGTACCACGTGGACCGCGGCACCCCGATGCACACGATCATGGCCCGCCAGTCGGAGTACTACGGAGCACATCGCACGGACCGCGTGATCGACGAGCCGTAACGGCTCGAGGGCGTAGGCATACGCCTCGGCGACTCTCGCTCTACGGTACGCGGATGCTCCCCTTGCTCTTCCTCGACGTCGACGGCCCGCTCATCCCCTTCGGCGGCGCCGATCACCCGACGTACGGGCCCATGTCCGCCACCTCGGACACGAACCCGCTCCTGGCCCGGATCAATCCCGCACTCGGCCCTCGCCTGCTCGCCCTGCCCTGCGAGCCGGTCTGGGCCACCACCTGGGGCGAGGACGCCAACGCGGAGGTGGCGCCCCGGCTCGGGCTGCCGGAGCTGCCCGTGCTCGGGTGGGAGGACGGCGGGCGGCCGCAGGGGCCGCTGCACTGGAAGACGCGGCCGATCGTCGCGTGGGCGGGCGGCCGCCCCTTCGTCTGGATCGACGACGAGATCGGTGAGCGGGACCGGTCCTGGGTGGTGGAGAACCACCCGGGACCGGCGCTGCTCCTGCGGGTCGCCCCTGAGGCCGGCCTGACGGAGGACGACCTGGCCGCCGTCGGGCGCTGGCTGGCTGAGCTCGACCGCTAACGTACGACCGGGAGTTGCACCGTGCCCGTGTCGCCCGGTGCGCTCGTCACCGTGACCGGCTTGACGCCCTTGTTGCCGAGGTAGGCCCCGTCGCTCGCCGCGATCACGAACTGGATGCGGTGCCCCTTCTCGTAACGGTGCACGATGCCCGGCAGGGACACCGTGAACGGCTTGGTCACGTCCGGCACACGCACGGGCGCGACAAGCCGGTGCACCAAGGTCTTCGTGCCGTCCGGCGCCACGTCGTACAGCTTCGCGAACAGCACCAGCTTGTCGGCGGCGTCCGACGAGTTCTGGACGCGCTCCGTCCTCGGCGAGACCACCTTCAGCGTCGCCTTCGGGCTGCCCACGACGTCTGTCGCCTCGGCGAGCGGCTCGGTCGACCAGTCGAGATACGTGCCGCGGGTGTCGTACGGCGCGGGGTCCGGCAGACCGATCAGGCCGGCGAGCGAGGACTCGGAGTGCGAGGTGGGGATCAGCCAGTTGCGGTACTCACGGCTGCCGCGCACCACCTTGCGCCGGTTGTCGACCAGCTTGCCGTCGCCGGAGAGGTAGTACGTGGTGGTCGGCGACGGGGGTCGCGACGCGCTGGCGTAGGTCCGCTGCGGATCGGCGACCCAGTCACGGTAGTACGCGAAGTCCGGCCCGGTGTCGGCACCGTCATCGCCCTGCAGATAGCGGTCGAACCAGGCGAGCACCCGCTGCCCGACGTAGCTCGTCTCGAAGTTGCCCGAGCCCAGGCTCAGTTCACCGCTCGCCGGGTCCGTGATCCCTCCGCTGTGCCCCCACGACTGCCAGATCATCTTGGCCGTGGTGCCCTGCGCGCGCAGCGTCTCGTACGTCGCCTGCGCCTCGTTGAGGTTGAACAGCGAGTCCGCCTGCCCCTGCACCAGCAGCGTCGGCGCCTCGACCTGCTTCAGATACGAGACCGGCGAGACGCTCCGCGCATAGTCGAGCAGCTCGTCGGTCCGCCCCGCGGGGTAGCGGCCGGAGTTCAGCATCCGGATCGTGTCGCAGGCCCGGTCGACGAAGTGCAGGCAGGTCAGCTTGTTGATCCGGGAGGGGTCGAGCGAGGGGACGAGCAGCGGCTGCCCCTCCCCCATCAGATAGAACCCGTTGGCCCACTGCCACTTGTACGCACCGGGCACGTCGGTGCCCACGGCGTTCTGCGGGTCGAGCGCGTAGGCGAGGTTGTTCCACGTGATCAGCGGAACGAGCGCGTCCACCCGGTGATCGACGGCCGCGGTCGCCAGCTGGATGGCCCCGCCGTACGAGCCGCCGATCATCCCGACGCGCGGATCGTCGCCCTGGCCGCCGCCGTCCGCCGTGACGTAGTCGACCTTCGTCCCGTCGTCTGCCGCGCGCTTGCCGGCGAGGAAGTCGATGAGCGCGGAGGCGGCCTTCGCGTCGATACGGGGGTCGTCGAGGGAGATCAGACAGCCGGAGTTCCCGAACCCGAGCCCGGAGTAGGCGAGCCCGACGTACCCGCGCTGCGCGAACGCCTTGGCCGCACCGGCCGTTCCCCCGTCGGCCTTGTTCCCGCCGAACCCGTTGGTGGTGATCACAGCGGGGGCGGTGTGCCGGGCGTCGACCCCCGCGGGCCGGTAGAGGTCGGCGTCGACGACGCAGGTGCGGTCGCCGGTGTCGACGGTGAACTTCAGGGCGGTGACGGTGTATTCACCCAGGTCCGGCGCGGTCGCCGCCGTCGCCGGCACGGTCAGGGCGAGCGGTGCGGCGAGGGCTGCGACCGCGGTGCCGATGGCTGCGGTGAGGGTGGCGCGGGATCTGGGCACGGCTCGGGGCACGGTGACCTCCACGGGGTTATACCGACCGGTAGGTTCGGGAATCGAGGTCATCGTGGGGGGTTGGTTACTCACGGGTCAATAAGCGCGCGGTGGGATTCGTGAACCTGCGCGGATTCTTCTCAACCTTGGGTTGCTCCAGGGTCTCGGTCGGCGCGATTCAGCGGTCCGGGTTGGTCACCCGGACGACACGGAATGGCAGGTGACCGCCGACGGGCGCGACAACTCCCTTTCCTGTGGGCGGGCCTGCGTACCAAATCGCCCGAGGGTCGTCGCCGCCACGCCGCGCAACGGTGTAGCTGAAGGCGACGGACTGGAGGAGCAGCTCACCTTCCGAGCCGGGCATCTCGACGCGGAGGCGGTAGTTACCTGGGCTGTCCACTCGCCGGCACGGCATCTCCTGCCACGGGTATGCCCGCAGGATGCGGCGCGCCCGCCACGAGTTGTAAACGCACACCATGCCCACCTGCACAGACATGACGGCTGCGATCATCGAGAAAACGAACGCCAGTACTGACCAGCTGCTGGCGATGAAGGCGTAGCCCACAACCACGCCGGCGGCGATGGCCGCGAGCACCACCAGGGCCCACACCGTCCCACGCTCCCGCGCGCGCTTGAGGCTGTTCGCCGTAGCCGGTTCGTCCATCGCGGCCTTGGCGAGGGATTGGGTGGTCATGTGATCAACTCCGCGATGCGAGATGTGGGTTGTCGTGGTGCACGCGCATGCTTCGGCTCTTCGAAACTGATCGTGCTCGCCACGGCGCTGAGGATCTCCGCGTACGCCTCCGCTTGCGTGAGATCGGAGCTGGTCAGCGTCGCTGTGATCAGAGTCGGAGTGCCAGGAATCAGAAAGGTGCACGCGGTCTGGCACACTGTCGCGGCGCCCTCGTCGTCGCAGCGCAGTACCCCGGTAGTGAATGCGGCGGCAGTTGTCCGTGCGACGGTACGCAGCTCACACGTGCCTGCGGTCCAATGAACCCACCCCTCGCGGGAGATCAAGGCCCGGGCGGCGGCCACTTGGGGATCGCTCACCAGCGTGCGGGTGGAGGACAGGGTGAACAGCGAAGTGGCCACCGCTTCGTACACGTCAGTGCGGTGCAGCCCCAACGCCGCGTAGAACGTGCCGTGGCGGAAGATCTCGTCCAGGGCATAGGCCCATTCGGGAGCGCGCTCTCGAATCGGATTCAGGCCTGCCGGGTCGAACTGCTGGTATCCCGGAGGCAGCCGGAACCACAGTTGCGGCCTGTCTTCCATGGAGGTCCTCACAGGGTTGTTGCGGCGCGCGACAGGCGCGCGAAGGTGCTGGGGATGTCATCTGCGACGATGCGCGCGCCATCGACTGCCGGCGCTACGGTCTCGTAGGTCTCGTCGTCCTTCAGCGGGGTCACGTCCCCCAGACTCGTCGCCACGCCCGCGGTCGCGATGCCTGCCTCGACTGCTTCCTTCGTCCCCGAGCTGACGCCGTGCAAGGCCCATTCGGTCACGCGATTCGTTCCTCTGGCCATCTCCAGACCGGTCGCCTTCGCGCCGTCCACCAGGCCCATCGCCCCGGCACGGGCAGCGTCATCCACCGAGCCGGCCGCCCTGACGGCGGTAACCGCACCCTTCGTGCCACCCGCGGCCAAGCCGAGGACAGGGAGGGCACCGATGCCGTCACCGATCAGCGTGACCGCGCCGTCCCAGAACTTGGCGTCCAACTTGCCCTCGCTGAGGCCGCCCCAGACCGCGTCACGGATCTTCGGATCCCTTGCGTGCAACCCGAACGCACCCGCACTCGCCGTCGCAGCAATCGTCAGAGCAATGGCGACCCCGACCGGAGGTGTGGCCAGAACGGCCGCCAGCCCCGCAACCGACGCCGCCACCGACAGGTAATCGCCGAGATCCTCCTCGATGAACCCCACAACCTCGTCCAGCACCCCCGGCTCCTCCGGAGCCAACCCCTCATCCGCAGCCTCGAGATCTCGAGCCACACCCCGAGCGGCCTCCGCATGCACCCCCTCCAACTCCCGCGCCAGCCGCCGCACATCGGCCACCGCGTCCCGCGCCTTCGAGAGCTGCTCGGGGTCCTCCGAGGCGGCCCGGGCCTCTGCCTCCGTGAGCGCCGAGACGGCCGCCCGCGCGCGGTCCTCGTAGGACTGGGCCGTCAGTCGGCGGTCGACGACGCCGTCGTGCCAGCGCAGCAGTGCGCCCGAGGCCTTCGAGAGGGACTGGTGCGCGTCCAGGAGCCGTTTGGGCAGGTCCTGCGACAGCGCCCGGCGGAACGCGTCGCCGCCCTCGCCCTGCCAGGACGAGGCCGACCGGAGCAGACGGTCGACCAGCTCGTGGCCCGTGCCCAGCGACTTCGCCGACTTCGCCACCTGCTTCTGGAGCGCGGAGATCTCCGCGGGGTTCCCCGGCACGGGATTGAACCCCAGGTGCGGATACGGTCCGCCGGCCGGACCCGCCTCACCCATCGACCCGCACCGCCCTGAACGCCTCCGCGATGGCCCGGTTCAGCTCGACGTACCCGTTGTGGCTGTGCGCCACCGCCGACTGGATGCGGGCGATCCGCTCGCCGAGCTCCTCGGCGCCGTGGCCCCAGGAGTCCTGGAAGGAGTCGCAGGCGGCGTCGAGTTCCGCCGTGCCGATCTGGTCGGCGCGTACGTGGTCGAGCGCGCGCCGCGCCTCGGCCAGCGACTCCACCGAGTCGTGCAGGGCCTTGGCGAACCGGCCCAACTCGGTCGTCTGCACCCGCAGATCGGGGTGTTCACCAGTCATGGGCGAGCACCTTGGCAGAGTCGGCGGCTCATCGGGCAATCAGCTCTCACCCGTACGTGGACCGGGCCGGGGATTCAGGGCGTGGAGCAACAGACCCGGCGCACAGGCCCGCCACCCGGACAGGTGGCGCACAGGACGCCGGATGACAGCCGTCGGCACCTCACAACGCCCCCGCCCCCGCCCGCGGTCGGCGTCAAGACACCTGCGCACACGCATCGGGCCGGGCACCCCTCGTACGAGGAGGCGCCCGGCCCGACCGTTGCAGCCGCGAGGAGACCCGTTACTTCTTGCCGCCGAAGTTGCCGAGCCCCTTCGGGTTGAGGTGCGCGATATGGCCGCTCTCGGTGCCGGCCGACGGATCGATGACGCAGTCGATCAGGGCCGGTCCGCCGGCGGCCAGCGCCTCGGTGAGGGCGGCGGTGATCTCGGCGGGCGTGGTGGCCCGGTAGCCCTTGCCGCCGAAGGCCTCGATCATCTGGTCGTGCCGTGCCGCGCTCATCAGGGCGGTCGGCGCGGGGTCGCTGGAGCCGCCGCCGGGTGCCTCGTCGCCCTTGTACACACCGCCGTTGTTCATGATGACGGTGACCACGGGCAGGTTGTAGCGGCAGATCGTCTCCAGGTCCATGCCGCTGAACCCGAAGGCGCTGTCCCCCTCGACGGCGACGACCGGCTGCCCGGACTCCACGGCCGCGGCGATCGCGTACCCCATGCCGATGCCCATGACGCCCCACGTACCGCTGTCGAGGCGGTGGCGCGGCACCTGCATGTCGATGACGTTGCGGGCGATGTCGAGCGCGTTGGCGCCCTCGTTGACGAGGTACACCTCCGGGCGCTCGCGCAGCACGTCCCGTACCGCCTTGAGCGCGCCCATGAACTGCATCGGGTGCGGATCCGCCTCGAGCCGCTTGGCCATCTTGGCCACGTTGTCCGCGGTCTTCGCGGCGAGCTCGTCCTTCCACGCCTGGGGCGCGGCGATCTGGCCGGGCTTGGTGCGCTCGGCGAGCGCGTCGAGCACCGACTCGATATCGCCGACGAGCGGTGCGGCGATGGGCTGGTTGGAGTCCATCTCCTTGGGCTCGATGTCGATCTGGATGAACTGGGCGTCCGGGTTCCAGCCCCGCTCCCCGTGGTTGAGCAGCCAGTTGAGGCGCGCGCCCATCAGGACCACGACATCGGCCCGCTTGAGCGCGAGCGAACGGGCGGCGGCCGCGGACTGCGGATGACCGTCGGGCAGCAGGCCCTTGGCCATCGACATCGGGGCGTACGGGATGCCGGTGGACTCGATGAACTGCTTGATCTTGTCGTCCGCCTGGGCGTACGCGGCGCCCTTGCCGAGCACGACGAGCGGGCGTTCCGCGGACGCGAGCAGCTCGATGGCGCGGTCCACGGCCTCGGGCGCGGGGAGCTGGCGAGGCGCGGGGTCGACCAGCCGGCTCAGTGTCTTCGCGCCCTCCTCGGCGGGCATGATCGAGCCGAGTACGGCGGCCGGGATGTCCAGGTAGACCCCGCCGGGCCGGCCGGAAATCGCGGTCCGCAGGGCACGGGCGATGCCGCGGCCGATGTCCTCGACCCGGCTGATGCGGTACGCGGCCTTCACGAAGGGCTGGGCGGCGGCGAGTTGGTCCATCTCCTCGTAGTCGCCCTGCTTGAGGTCGACGAGATGGCGTTCGCTGGAACCCGAGATCTGCACCATCGGGAAGCAGTTGGTGGTGGCGTTCGCCAGCGCTACGAGCCCGTTGAGGAAGCCGGGCGCGGATACGGTGAGCGCGATCCCGGGCTTCTTGGTGAGGTACCCGGCTATCGCGGCGGCGTGCCCTGCGTTGGACTCGTGCCGGAAGCCCACGTAGCGGATGCCCTCGGCCTGGGCGAGGCGTGCGAGGTCCGTGATCGGGATGCCGACGACTCCGTAGATCGTCTCGACATCGTTGAGCTTGAGCGCGTCGACGACCAGGTGATACCCGTCGGTGAGCTCGGCCCGGTCTTCATCGCTCGCCGCGGTGTCGGTGGCAGCAGCAGTGTCAGTCATGGTCCGAGCTCCTCCTTGAGCGTCATACCTGCTTCGGCAGTCATGCGTGCGGCTCCTGGTCTCACCTTGCGCACCCCGCTCGCCGCCGTCCAAGACGTATCGGCGACCAGCCGATAGACGGCGTCTATCGAGCAGCCGACTCCCCTTCGCCACCTGGGGGTTCGCCACGGTTGATAAGCACCTGCTATCGGCTGGTCGCCAGTGCGTATTGGACGTGCGCCGACGGGCCGCGCACGCTCACTGGACGGCGGCCTTACGAGGGCTGCGCCCCGGTGGTTCTTCCTTACGAAGAGGTGGTGGTCATGGCCGCTGCGACCGCAGCATCGGTGCGGGGCGTATCGCTGTACCGTCCGCCGGCGATCACCGGCCTCGCGGATCTCCTCGACCGGCCGGTACGGGAACGGCCCTCGGCCACCGCCCTCGTCCACGGCGCCGACCGGGTCCGCCTGTCCTACCGCGAACTGCGCGATCTGGCCGAGGATGCGGCGCAGCGGCTCACCCGGTCCGGGCTGCGACGCGGTGACACGGTGGCGCTGGTCGCCGCCAACACCGTGGAGTTCGTGGTCGGCCTGCTCGGCGCGGCCCGGGCCGGGCTCCTCGTGGCACCGGTGGATCCGGGCTGGGCGAAGGATCAACTCGGCGAGCGCCTGGCCGGGTTGGCGGCGCGCGCCGTCCTGGCCTCGCCCGACGTCGCCGTGCCGGAGGCCTGGACGCTGACGGTGGATGCGGCGCGCGGGGCGGTGGCGCTGGTGGAGGGCGAGGTGCGCGAGGCACGGGGCGACGGCCGGCCCGACCCCGCCGACGTACTGGTCCTGTTCACGGTCGGCACCAGCGACCGCGCCAAGATGGTTCCGCTCACCGATATCAACGTGATGGCGGCGGTCCGCGGGATCTGCGGCACGTACGAACTGGGGCCCGGTGACGCGACGGTCGCGGTGATGCCGTTCTTCCACAGCCACGGGCTGTTCGCGACGCTGCTCGCCTCCCTCGCGAGCGGCGGCTGTGTGCTGCTGCCCGACGGCGGGCGGTTCTCGGCCACCACCTTCTGGGATGACGTACGGGCGGTGGCGGCCACCTGGTTCACCGCGGTACCCGCCGTGCACGAACTGCTCCTGGAGCGTTCGGAACTCGACTATCCCGGTCCGCGCGCCGCCCCCTTGAAGTTCGTCCGCAGCTCCAGCGCCCCGCTCAACACGGCGACGCAGCGTGCCCTGGAACGCACCTTCGGGGCGCCGCTCCTGACCGCGTACGGCATGACGGAGTCCACGCATCAGGTCACCAGCGAACCGCTTCCGCAGCACGGTTTCCTCAAGCACGCCTCGGCCGGGCGGCCCACCGGAGTCGAGCTGCGGATCGCGGACGCGCAGGGCCGGCCGTGCGCGACGGGGTCGGAGGGCGAGGTGTGGGTGCGCGGTCCTGCCGTGGCCCGCGGCTACCTCGCCGATCCGGCGGCGACCGCGCGCGGTTTCCGGGACGGCTGGCTGCGCACCGGCGACCTGGGCCGCCTCGACGAGGACGGCTATCTGTTCCTGTCGGGCCGGATCAAGAACCTGATCCACCGGGGCGGCCGCAGGATCTCCCCGGAGTACGTGGAGGACATCCTGGCGGGCTGCCCGGGCGTTCTCGAAGCGGCGGTGTTCGCGCTGCCGGACGAGGAGTTGGGCCAGCGGGTGGGTGCGGCCGTGGTGGCGCGGGAGGGCGAGCACCTGGGGTCGGAGCAGGTACTGCGCTACTGCCGGGGACGGCTGGCGTCCGAGGGGGTACCGGACCGCGTGGAGATCGTCACCTCCTTGCCGCACACGGCCCAGGGCGGCCTCGACCGCCAGGCCGTCAGGGAAAGGTTCACTACCAGCCCCTGCGGCGCTTGAGCAGATCCGAACGAAGTTCGGATGCGGACGCTCACCCGACAGGCTGCCGCACCCGACGCCCACCCGCAGGCAACGGCTCCTCGAAGAACTCGTCCAAGGACAACCCCGTCGCGGCGGCGACAAAGGCACGGGCGGCCACCGACCCGGGCGTAGCCGCGTGAATCGCGACGGACACCTGCGCCCGCACATCCGGCGCCACCAACCGCACCGCCCGCGTCCGCCCGATCACCGGCATCGCCCGCAGCCAGGAGTGCGGCACGATGCTGGCCCACTCCCCCACGCCGACATGCGCGTACAGGGACGCGATCGAGTCGGTCTCGACCTGCGGGGTCGCGACAAGACCGCTGCGGGTGAGGACCTCGTCGATGAGCTGCCGGATCCGCATGTCCGGGGTCAGCAGCGCCAGCGGCAGCTGCGCGGCCTCGGCCCAGGTCATGGTCGCGGCCGGGGGCAGCAGCTGGTCCCCGGAGACGACCATGTACCGCTCCTCGTACAGCGGAACGATCTGCAGCCCCTCCTGGTCGTCGGCCCCGAAGTAGCCGATCACCGCGTCCAGCTCGAACTCCCTGAGCTGGCGCAGGAGCTCCTTGGTGGCGAGCCGCGAGCGCACCTGCACCTTGGCCAGGGGATGCGCCGAACAGAACGCGCCCACGGGCAGCGCCAGCGTCGTCGACGCCGTGGGTTCCGTGCCGAGCCGCAGGGTCCCGGTGATCCCGGACTGCACGGCGGCCACCTCGGCCTTGAACGCCTCCTGCTCGGCGAGGATCCGCTTGGCCCAGACGACGAGCCGCTCGCCCTCGGGCGTCAGCCCTTCGTAGGTGTGGCCGCGGTTGATCAGCGTGACGTTGAGCTCGCGCTCCAGCTTGGCGATCGCGGCGGACAGCGCCGGCTGCGATACGTAACAGGACTCGGCGGCCCGCGCGAAGTGCCGCTCCCGCGCCACGGCGACGAAGTACTCCAGCTGACGAAACAGCATGGGTGGCCCCTCCCGCCCGGCGCATGGCCCGATCCGGTCACCGGATCGCAGATTGCATACAGTAGACGAAGCGGTGGGGGCCAACAAGGAGTTGCGCAGAGCGCGACCGGCCTGCGGAGCGGCTGTCCTACGGAGTTGCTGTCCTACGGAACCGGTGCGGCAGCGGGGCGCGGCAGAGCGGGCCGGCGCGGCGACGGCACGGGCTTGTGCTCCCAGCGCCTGCTGATCCGTACGTAGCCGTAGATGACCGAACCCATCGCGCCCAGCACGATCAGCCCGAAGAGCACGGGGTAGCGGGACATCTCGACGGACGCGTACCGGTACATGACCAGCATGACCGTGAAGACGCCCGCGCCGTAGCCGGCGAGCTTGAGCGCCGAACGGTCCCAGCCGTGCTCCTGCGCGCGCAGCGCGGCTTCGATCGTCAGGACGAACACCACGCCGGACGCGAGATCGACCCCGTAGTGATAGCCGAACCCGAGCGTCGCGCTGAGCGTGGCCACGAGCCAGAACGTGCCCGCGAACCGCAGCAGGCGCGGCCCCTTGCGGGAGTGGATGAACAGCGCCGTCGCCCATGCGGTGTGCAGGCTTGGCATGCAGTTGCGCGGGGTGATCTGGTCGAAGGGGATCGCCTGCGGAGCGGTCAGCTTCACCGGCGTGTGCGGCCACACCTGGCCGGCCGCCCACAGGCCGCCGTCGATCCCGTACGCGAAGACCGGTCCGACCACCGGGAAGATCATGTAGATGCCGGGCCCGAGCAGACCTATCAGGAGGAAGGTCCGTACGAGGTGGTGCCGCGGGAAGCGACGGTCGGCCGAGACGTTCCGCAGCTGGTAGAGCGAGATGACGACCGCGGCCACGGCGAGCTGCACATAGACCCAGTCGAGGACATGAGCGCCGACCGGGCCGATGGCCTCCAGGATGCGTCCGGCCACCCACGAGGGATTGCCGAGCGCGTGGTCGGCGGTGGCGAGATAGGGGTCGAGGACGGTCGGGCGGGTCTTCGAGGTGATCAGCAGCCAGGCGTCACCGGTCTTGCGGCCGGCGACCAGGAGCAGTCCGAGGCCGACGCCCTTGAGCAGCAGCACCCGCTCCGGGCCGGTGCGGCGGGTGACGGCGAGGGCGGCGACGCCTGCCATCACCCACAGCGCGCCGTTGCCGAAGTTCATGTCGGCGCCGACGGCCCAGCGCGCTCCCCAGAAGGCCAGGTCGATGCCGACCGCGGCCCCGAAGGCGATGAACCGCTCCCGCTTGGTGAGCACGACCATCATCAGCGCCATGGCCGCGTACAGGAGCGGTCCCGAGGCGGGCGCGAAGATCAGTTCGCGCGCCTGCTGGGTGAGCGGTCCGGGCACGCCGTAGCGACGGGCCGCGACCTCCAGGCCCACGACGAACCCCAGGGCGATGACGCCCGCCGCGACCCAGAGCAGGGTCTTCGGCTGCCACCGTGCGGACTCCCGCGTACGGCTGCTGCTGCGCGACAATTCCCGCGACGGAATCGGTATCAATGCTCCTGGCCAGTTCGCTCGATATTGGCTCGATGGTCGCTATGTGTCCTTGAAGACGTTGCTTCCCGGTAGAAGGTTCATGCGCGCGATCTCCATGCGATCGAACATGCTAACGGAGCAGCTCGGGCCCCTGTGCATCGGCTGTGACCCGTGCCCTCGAAGGGATGGAAACAAAGTCCTGATCCCCGTGGTTCGCGTGGCCGGGAATCGCCCCTCTCCGCCTCACGGGACGGTTCAGCGGAGCCGGATCACATTCCACGACAGGGGCTCGAGGACCGCCTTCAGCGTGCCGTCCGCCAGGGACGTGCCGATGACCTCGTGCGGAGTGACGCGCTCGGGGTCGTCGAGGGTGTTGCGCGCGTTCGGGTCGGCGTCGGCGAGCGCGCTGTGACCGATGAGCTCGCTCGGGCCGAGGTCGCGCAGCGCCACCTCGAGCGGCAGCTCGTCGGTCCGGCTTCGGTTCACCGCGAAGACCGTGACCGTGCCGTCGTCGCCGCGTACCGCCGTGGCGTGCAGCAGCGGCACCTCGCCGTACTTCTTCGTCGTATACGAGGGAGAGTCCACGCGGACGTCGAGGACCTCGCCTCGGCCGTACCGGGACGCCTCGGCGAAGGGGAAGAAGGTGGTCTGCTTCCAGGCCGGACCGCCCGGCTCCGTCATGACCGGCGCGATGACGTTGACCAGCTGGGCGAGGCAGGCGATCTTCACGCGGTCGGCGTGGCGGAGCAGGGCGATCAGGAGCGAGCCGAGGACGACGGCGTCGGTGACGGTGTAGCTGTCCTCGAGGAGGCGCGGGGCCTCGGGCCAGTCCAGGGGGTTGCTCTCCGCCTCCTCCTGGGACGTGGTCATGTACCAGACGTTCCACTCGTCGAAGGAGAGGTTGATCTTCTTCGACGACTTGAGCTTCGCGCCGACGTGGTCGCAGGTGGCGACGACGTTCTCGATGAAGGACTCCATGTCCACGGCCGAGGCCAGGAAGGAGTCCACATCGCCGTCCGCCGGCTCGTAGTAGGCGTGCAGGGAGATGTGGTCGACGACGTCGTACGCCTCCGTGAGGACCGTCGCCTCCCACGCGGCGAAGGTCTCCATGGACTGGCCCGACGAACCGCAGGCGACCAGTTCGACGTCGCGGTCGATCTGCCGCATGGCGCGGGCGGTCTCGGCCGCGAGCCGCCCGTACTCCTCGGCGGTCTTGTGGCCGGTCTGCCAGGGGCCGTCCATCTCGTTGCCCAGGCACCACAGCCGGATGCCGAACGGGTCCTTGTCGCCGTGCGCCGCCCGCAGGTCCGAAAGCGCGGTCCCCGAGGGGTGGTTGGCGTACTCCTGCAGCTCGATGGCCTCACCGACGCCCCGGGTGCCGAGGTTGAGGGCCATCATCGGTTCGGCATCCGGGCCGAGCTTCCTGAGGAAGGCCATGAACTCGGCGAGCCCGAAACGGTTGGTCTCCGTGGACCGCCAGGCCAGGTCCAGACGGCGCGGACGCTCGTCGACGGGGCCGACGGAGTCCTCCCACCGGTACCCGGAGACGAAGTTGCCACCGGGATACCGGATGACGGTGACCCCCAACTCCCGTACGAGAGCGAGCACATCGCCGCGCAGCCCGGCCTCGTCGGCGGTGGGGTGGCCGGGCTCGAAGATGCCGGTGTACACACAGCGGCCGAGATGCTCGACGAAGGAGCCGTACAGGCGGGGGTCGACCCGGCCCACAGTGAAGGCCGGGTCGAGGGTGAGGCGGGCAGCGCGGGACATGAGGGTCCTTTGTTCGATATTTCGAAGGCTGATCGTCACATCGAACGGGACCGTAGAGTCGCCGCGCTCGCGCGTCAATGCCAGTTGCTGATCCGCACGTCGTGCGGCGCGGGTTCGCCCTTGCCCGTCTCGGTCAGGTTCTTGAGGCTCATCAGGAAGGTGGCCCACTTGGTGCTGCAGTGGTGCATGAACTCCCCCGGCTCCTCCCAGCCTTCATGCCGGAACAGCACGATGGTGTACCCGTCCTCCTGCTTCAGCTCGAAGACGATCCGCGTACCGATCCACTCCTTGGGGCCGTCGACGACCTCCCAGAGCACGCGCTCGGCGGGCTCGGCCTGAAGCACCTTCATGTCGAAGCCGTCGGGCATCGGCACTCCGTGGAAGCGGAACTTGAGGATCCCGCCCACGTCGCTGTCACCGGACGTCTCCTGCGTCCACCAGCTCGCGAGACCGTCGACCGTGGTCAGGGCGGCATAGACCTTCTCGGGAGTGGACGTCGTTCCGATCCTGTGCAGGATGTCGACCATGTCGTATCTCCTTGTCGTCTGCGGTTCCGTATGAGGTTTCGTACGAGGTTCCGTATGAGGCTTCGTACGAGGTTCCGTATGAGGCTTCGTCCGCGGTCAGTTCTCCTGACCCCGCTGAATGGCTTCGGCGATCCGCTTGATGCGCTGCAACCGGGCGTCCCAGGCGGCGGTCACCGAGGACAACTGCTCGACGGCGCGGGCGAGTTGCCCTTCGTCCACGCGGAAGCGACGCTCGCGCCCGGAGGCGGCGGAGTGGACAAGTCCGACCCGTTCGAGCAGCTGGAGATGCTTGGCCACCGCCTGCCGCGTCACGGGAAGACGCTCGCTCAGCGTGGTCGCCGTGCCGCCGCCCTCGGCCAGCATCAGGTCGAGCATCCGGCGCCGGGTGGGGTCCCCCACCGCGGACCAGAGCTCGTCGTCGACGGTGTCGCTCACGCCGTCCGCACCAGCCGGGCGGCGTAGGCGACGAGGCGGGGCAGGAAGTGGTCCCAGCCGGTGACGTGATCGTCGTACTGCTGCTCACGCTCGGCCTGGTCGGAGAACTTCTCCGCGAACCCGGTCTCGGTGAACCGCAGCAGTGTGCCCGCGCCCGACGGGATCAGATCGAAGGTCACCAGGAAGGAGTTGGACGGCGCGGCGGACTCGCCCTCGCCGTACACCCAGCGGAACGAGAACCGCCGGGGCGGGTCGGCTTCGAGGACCGTGAGGGGTACGACCTTCGCGTCCGGCGCACCCTTGTCGCCGAACGTGATGACGCCCGTGGCGCCGGCGGCCGGCGTGAGCTCGGCCTCGTCCGGCCACCACTGCCTGAGGTGCTCGGGGGTGCTGATGACCTTGTAGACGACGTCGGGTGCGGCGTCGATCCGGATCTCCCGTTCGATCCTGGCGTGCTGCATGCTCTCCTCCATCGTCGCGCAACCTTTCGTTGCACATGACGATAGAGCAACCCGCCCCTATGTGCAACCATCGGTTGCGCATAGGGGCGGGGACCCGTGGTCAGCTCAGCGAGAATGTGGCGAGCCGCAGCCCCTCCGTGAGGACCAGGTACACGTCCTGGCGCCGCGAGGCACCCGAGAGCGAGGCCGTCACCTCCGTGTACGCGTACCGCGAGCCCGTGCTCGTCACCGTCGCGCGGCCGGCCAGCCGGCCGTCCGGAGCGCCGAGCCGGACCTCGACCGCTCCCTCGCCCGACGACTCCTTCGCGACCCGCGCCGTCAGACGCCGCGCGCCGCCGCGCAGATCCGCGTCGGCGAACAGCAGCCAGGCCCGGGCGGATTCCGCGCCGACGGCCGTGCCGCGCGGCTTGGCCTCGTCGACCAGCCGTACGCCCGCGTAGTCGTCGAAGTTCTCCGCGCGCGTGGTGCGCGACAGATCGCGCGCCGGGACCGTCTCGCCCCGCACCTCCAGGGTCGTACGGCCGCGCAGGTCACCGGAGGACGAGCCGACCATGACCTCGTACGCGCTCTCCTCCACCACCCACCGGGAACGGGTGACGTCCCAGTGCGCCAGATCGTCCCGCGACAGCGGCAGGGTGACGGTCCGCGTCTGGCCCGGCTTCAGGGTGACCTTGCGGAACGCCTGAAGCTTCTTCAAGGGCTGCTTGACGCGTGAGGTGCGCTGCCGGGTGTAGAGCTGCACGACCTCGGCGCCGGTGCGGCGCCCGGTGTTGGTGACCGCGACCTCGATCCCGCCGCGGACGGCGCGCGGCTTGCCGTAGCGGAAGGAGGTGTACGAGAGGCCGTGCCCGAAGGGGTAGAGCACCTCGCCCTTGAAGTACTGGTACGTGCGGTCGAACTTGATGTTGTCGTATTCGAGCAGCGACGGCAGATCGTCCTCGGAGCGGTACCAGGTCTGGGTGAGCTTGCCGGACGGACTGACGTCGCCGAAGAGGACGTCGGCCAGTGCGTTGCCCGTCTCCTGGCCCGCGTGGGTCGTCCAGAGCAGGGCAGGGACGTGCTCCTGTTCCCAGGTGAGCGTCGTCGGGTAGCTGTTCTCCACCACGACCACCGTCTTCGGATTGGCCGCCCGCACGGCCTTGACCAGCGCCGCCTGGGTCTCGGCCAGGCCCATGTCCTCGCGGTCGTCGGTCTCGCGGGAGTTGATGAAGGGCATGGAGCCGACCACGACGACGGCCGTGTCCGCCGTCCGCGCCGCCGCGACCGCCTCCTTGATGCCGTCGCGCACGATCTCGCGGGTGTAGCGGCTCGCCTCGGCCGCGGAGCCGAGGACCAGGACGCCGTCCGCGGCGCGGGCACGCAGGTAGACGTTGTCGCCGAGCCAGTTCTCGTAGCCGACGTACTTGAGCAGGACCGTGCCGTCGCTCTGCTCCTGGAGCGAGAACAGCTGGGAGACGAACCAGCCGTTGGGCTGTGCCTGGTCGTTGAAGAACTGGTTGCCGCTCCCGCCGGGGTCGCGCATGCCGACGACCTTGCCGTTGGCGGCGGCCCGCAGCGTGACCACGCCCTGGCCCCAGCCGAACACGTCGAAGTGCTCCGTGGCGCCGGGCTCCGTGGCGCTCTCCTTGAGGGCCGCGCCGGCCGCTCCCGCGCCCGCCGTGACGTACGCGCCGGTCGAGGCGTTCTTGAGTGCGATCCGGTCGACGCCCTCGCTGCTCACCACATCGGCGCCCGCACCGAGCCGCTTCGCGATCCCGTCCAACGGCGTGACGCGGTACGGCAGTTCGCCGGAGTACCAGTCGGTGTAGAGGGTGTCCGCGAGCGGGCCCACGACGGCGACCTTCCGCAGCGCGCGGGCATCCAGCGGCAGGGCGCCGCGCTCGTTCTTCAGGAGCACGATCGCTTCGGCGGCGGCCTTGCGGGCGAGCCGCCGGTGCGCCGGGCTGTCGATGACGGACTTGTCGATGCGCCCGTGCGGGCCGCCGTCCTCGTCGAACTCGCCGAGTCGGAAACGGATGTCCAGGATGTGCCGTACGGCGGTGTCGACGTCGGACTCGGCCAACAGGCCCTTGTCCAGGGCCTCGTTGATCGCCGCGATGGTCTTGGAGGGGTCCGTGTCATCGGTGGTGAAGCTGTCGAGGCCCGCCTTGAGGATCGCGGCGTCGGCCTCGGCGAGGGTGTCGAAGTATTTCTGCGATCCACTGGCGGGCAGGTTGTTGGGCGCCCAGGCGTCGGTGACGTTCAAAAGCGCGCGGTCGGTCCAGGTGCGCACCGAGTTGTTGAGGTCGGTGACGGTGCAGGGGCGGCCGTTGACCAGGTTGTACGCGGTCATCACACCGCACGCCGCGTCGGCCGCGATGGCCGCCTTGTGCGCGGGCTCCTCGTACTCCTTGAGCACCCGGGGCCGCAGGTCCGAAGAGGTCTGGTCCCGCCTGACCTCGTTGTTGTTGGCCAGGTAGTGCTTGACCAGGGGCGCGGTCTTGAGGTGGTCCGGGTCGCCGCCGCTGAGGCCCTTCGCGTACGCCGTCGCCATCACGCCGACCAGGTGCGGGTCCTCGGAGTAGCCCTCCTCGTTGCGGCCCCAGCGCGGGTCGCGAAGGAGCTGGGTGACCGGCGCCCACACGTTCAGGCCCCAGCCCGCGGGGCGTTCGTGCTGCAGGCCGCGCACCTCGTCGCCGACGGCGGAGCCGACCTCCTCGATCAGCTCCGGGTTCCAGGTGGAGCCGAGGCCGATGGCCTGCGGGAAGACGGTGGCCGGGCCGAGCCAGGACAGACCGTGCAGCGCCTCGGTGCCGGTGCGGAACGCCTTCATCCCGAGACGGGGTATCGCCGGCTGCCACTGGTGCAGGAGCGAGATCTTCTCGTCCAGGGTGAGCTTGCCGAGCAACTCCTCGACGCGGCCCGCGAGTCGTGCGGCAGCCGGCGATGCGGCCGGGGCGCCGAGCGCGGCCGCCGGTCCGGCGACGGCGCCGGCGAGTGCGGCGGCGAACGGGATGGCGATCATGGTTCTGCGTTTCACGTACGTGTCTCCTTCTCATCTGGCTCAACTGGCTGAACTGGCTGATCTGGCTGATCTGGCTGATCTGGCTGATCTGGCTGATCTGGTCGAATCGCTTCGACCCGTGTCATGGATCCGGTATTGCCGTACGTACGTCTGGCGCTCCGCCCCTCGGCGGAAGCGGCCCAGGACACCGCTCCTCAGCCCGAAGCGGACCGCGGCGCCGTGGTCTGCCGGCGCGTCAACCGCGGGGGCAGCAGGGTGGATTCGGGCACGGGCAGCTGCTCCAGCTTGTGCATCAGGAGCTCCACCGCCTCGGCCCCGATCTCGGCCGACGGAACCGCCACGTTCGACACCGGCAGGGGCGCCTGTTCGGCCTGCGCGTCGGGGCAGATCGCCACCACCGACAGGTCATCGGGCACCCGCAGGCCCAGCTCGCGGAACGCGTCGATGAGCGGCTGCACCAGCGGTTCGTTGTGCACCACGAGGCCGGTCAGCCCCGGGTGTTCGCGCAGCAGCCGCTGCGCCATGTCGCGCGCCGCCGCCTGCGTTGCCTCGCAGGGATGGACCGTCGACGTGAGTCCGCGCTCGTCCGCGGCCGCGGTGAAGCCGCGCGTGACGCGCTGGGCGAAACCGGTCTCCCGCAGGTAGACCTCGGGCGGCGAGCCGACCAGCGCCACGCACCGGTGGCCCAGCTCGGCCAGATGCCGCACGCACGCCCCGCCCGCCGCCTCGAAATCGAGGTCGATGCAGGTGAGCCCCCGCGGCTCGGCGGGGAACCCGATGAGCACGCTCGGCCGGTCGAGTGCCCGCAGCAACGGCAGCCGGGCGTCGTGCAGTTGGACGTCCATCACGATCAGCGCGTCGACAAGCGCCGTGTCCGCGACGCGCCTCAGCCCCTCCTCCCCCTCCTCCTGGGTGAGCAGCAGCACGTCGTGGTCGTGCCGGCGCGCCGCGGTCACCACCGACACGGCGAACTGCATGACCACCGGCACATGCATCCCGGTGCGGAACGGCACCACCAGGGCGAGCACGTTGGACCTGCTGCTGGCCAGCGCGCGGGCGCCGGCGTGCGGCCGGTAGCCGAGCGTGTGGATGCTGGCTTCGATGCGCTGCCGGGTCTCCGCCGAGATCGGCCGCTTCCCGCTCAGCGCGTACGAGACCGTGCTCGGCGACACCCCGGCATGCCGGGCCACATCGGTGATCTTGACCATCAACTCCCCCTGGACGACTGGTCGGACGGACCCCGGCTCAGCCCAGCTCCGCCACGACCGCCCCGGTGCCGGCTTCGGCGCGCGTCTCGGGACCGCCCGCCACCTGAAGCCCCCACGGACGGCTCGTGTCGCTCGTCGAGGCCCGTACCGTGGAGCCCTCTCGTATGACGGTGAAGTCCACGCCGCCCACGGTCAGTTCGACCCGCTCGCCGCTGCGCAGCCCGTACGCACGCAGCGTCACACCGTCCGCGTGGTCGTAGTCCGGCCGGTCGTCGACGGCGCCCACCGGCAGCACCGCGCCCGGGCGTACGAGCACCGGCGCGCTGTCGAAGCCGTGGCGCTCCTTCACCCAGCGCGGCCCCTGCACCTCCTCGCCGGTCAGCAGATGCGTCCAGGTGCCCTCGGGCACGTAGTACGAGACATCGCCCGCGTCCGAGAACACCGGCGCGACAAGGAGGTCGGGGCCGAGCATGTACTGCCGTTCCAGGTGGGTGCACGCCGGGTCGTCCGGGAATTCGAGGACCATCGCCCGCATCATCGGCACGCCTTCGGTGTGCGCCTGGCGGGAGACCGCGTCGAGGTACGGCATGAGGCGCAGCTTCAGGCGGGTGAACAGGCGCAGTACGTCGACGGCCTCCTCGTCGAACAGCCACGGCACCCGGTACGAGGACGAGCCGTGCAGCCGCGAGTGCGAGGAGAGGAGCCCGAAGGCGATCCACCGTTTGAACAGGGCGGGCGACGGTGTGCCTTCGAAGCCGCCGATGTCGTGGCTCCAGTAGCCGAAGCCGGACAGGCCGAGCGAGAGCCCGCCGCGCAGCGACTCGGCCATCGCCTCGTACGTGGACTCGCAGTCACCGCCCCAGTGCACCGGGAACTGCTGGCTGCCTGCGGTCGCCGAACGGGCGAAGACCACGGCCTCGGCCTCCCCGCGGTGCTTGGTCAGCACGTCGAAGACCGTCTGGTTGTAGAGGTACGTGTAGTAGTTGTGCATCCGCTCCGGGTCGGAGCCGTCGAAGTAGGCCACGTCCGTGGGCACCCGCTCGCCGAAGTCGGTCTTGAAGCAGTCGACGCCCATCTCGAGCAGCGCCTCCAGCTTGCCCGCGTACCAGGCACGCGCCTGGGGGTTGGAGAAGTCGACCAGGGCCATGCCCGGCTGCCACAGGTCCCACTGCCACACGCTGCCGTCCGGCTTCTTCAGGAGATAGCCGCCCTCACGCCCCTCGGCGAACAGCGGGGAGCGCTGCGCGATGTACGGGTTGATCCAGACGCAGATCCGCAGCCCCTTCTCCTTCAGGCGGGCAAGCATGCCCCGCGGGTCGGGAAAGACGCGCGGGTCCCAGGTGAAGTCGCACCAGTTGAACTCGCGCATCCAGAAGCAGTCGAAGTGGAAGACGGACAGCGGCAGTTCGCGCTCCGCCATCCCGTCGATGAAGGACGTCACCGTCTCCTCGTCGTAGGAGGTGGTGAACGACGTCGACAGCCACAGCCCGAACGACCAGGCCGGCGGCAGCGCGGGCCGGCCGGTGAGCGCGGTGTACTTGCGCAGGATCTCCTTCGGGGTCGGGCCGTGGATGACGTAATACGTCAGGTCCTGGCCCTCGACGCTGAACTGCACCCGCGAGACCGCCTCCGAGCCGACCTCGAGGGACACCCGGCCGGGGTGGTCGACGAAGACGCCGTAGCCCGCGTCCGTCAGGTAGAACGGCACGTTCTTGTAGGCCTGTTCGGTGGCCGTGCCGCCGTCCGCGTTCCAGATGTCGACCACCTGGCCGTTCTTGACCAGCGGCCCGAAGCGTTCGCCGAGCCCGTAGACGTTGGTGCCGACCGTGAGGTTCAGCTGCTCGCGCAGATAGTGCTCGCCGCTGTCCGTCTGCATGATGCCCATGGCCTTGGGGCCCGAGGACGTGAGCGGCTTCATCCCGTCCGTGGTGAGGAAGTCGAGCTGCCAGGGCCCGCCGCGCGACACCCGCAGGGCGAGGCTGCCCGCGACGAGCAGCGCATGGCCGTCGTCGTACGACACCTGCGCGTGCGTGTCGCCCTCGGCCAGGGCGAAGTGCGGGCCCCGGTCGACCTCACCGTCGAAGTGGGTGAGGGTCACGCCGATCACATCGGGCAGGGGCGAGTGGCACGAGACCGTCATGACCGGGCCCTTCAGCAGATCGCCGCGGTGCCGGATGGGCTGGGTGGGGGCGTGGATCTCGAGCGTGCCGCCTTCGGCGTCGGTCACGTCGAGGACCTCGACCGGATGAGCGGCGCTCACGCCCTTGCGCAGCATCCAGTAGCCGTCGGTGAACTTCATGCGGCCGCCTTTCGGGGTGTACCGGGGTGGGTTCGGGGATCACTTGACCGCGCCCACGGCGATGCCGCGGGTCAGCGTCCGCTGGAAGAGGAGGAAGAAGGCGATGGCGGGCAGCACGCCGAGGAGCGCGGCGGCGTTCGTCATCGTGGCGTCCATGTCGCGCTGGCCCTGCAGCACACCGAGGGCGACGGAGACGGTCTGGACGTCGTCGGAGACGAGCATGACCAGGGGCAGCAGGAACTCGTTCCAGGTCCAGATGAAGAACAGCACCATAAGGACGCCGATGGTGGGCCGGCTGACCGGCACCACGACCCGCCACAGGACCTGCCACTTGGTGGCCCCGTCGATCCGGGCGGCCTCGATGATCTCGCGCGGGAAACCGGAGAGCACGGAGGAGAGCAGATAGGTGCCGAAGGCCGACTGGATGACCGTGAAGACGATGATGACGCTGAGCCTGGTGTCGTAGAGGCCGGCCTCCTTGGAGAGGTAGTAGATCGGGTAGACCAGGGTCTCCTGCGGCAGCATGTTCGCCAGGACGAAGAAGGCGAGCACCCACGGCCGTCCCTTGATCCGGCCGATGCCGATGGCGTACGCGCTGAACACGGAGAGCACGACGGCGAGCACCGCCACCGAGCCGGAGATCAGCACGGAGTTCCACAGCTTCTCGCCGAAGTCCACGCGCTCCCAGAAGTCGGCGAGACCGTCCAGGTACACGCTGTCGGGCAGGCTGAGCGGCCCGTCGGAGGAGTACTCCTCGGGGGACTTCACCGCGTTCATGAGCACGACCACGAACGGCAGGACCATGAACAGCGCGCCGAGTACGAGCGCCGCGAGTACGGGGTACTTCTTGAGGGCGGTCATCCGGCCTCGTCCTCCGCCCTGGTCTGCAGGCGCAGCGCGACGAGGGCCAGCACCATGATGAGAATGGTGAGGACGGTGGAGACAGCGGCCCCGTAGCCCGCCTGGAAGTTCTCGAAGAAGTTCTGGTACGCGAAGTAGGACGGCACGTTGGTCGACCCGCCGGGGCCGCCGCCGGTCAGGACGTACACCATGCCGAAGACCTTCAGGGCCGCGATCGTGCACCACAGGAGCACCACCGCGATCTCCGGCCGCAGTTGCGGCAGGGTGACGTGCCAGAACCGCCGCCACCAGCCGGCGCCGTCCAGCTCCGCCGCCTCGTGCAGGGCCGGGTCCAGGCGCTGCAGTCCGGACATGAAGATGACCAGCGGGAAGCCGATCTGCACCCAGACCATCACGGCCATGACGCTGTACAGCGCCCAGTCGGGATCACCGAGCCAGTCCTGCTGCAGCGAGTCGAGGCCGACTGCTCCGAGCAGATCGTTAAGGGAGCCGTTCTCGGGTGCGAGGATCCAGCTCCAGACGATGCCGGCGACCGCGATCGGCAGCACCTGCGGCAGATAGAAGCAGGCGCGCAGGGCCGACGCCCAGCGGCTGCCGGCGTGCTTGGCGACCACGTCGAAGAGCGCGGAGGCGAGGACGAGTCCGAGGGCGGTGGGCACCAACGCCATCGCCACGACCATCGCCAGACTGTGCCGGAACGACTCCCAGAAGTCCTCGTCGCCGATGAGCTTCTCGTAGTTGTCCAGACCCGTGAACTCCGGGGTGCCGACGCCCGACCACTCGGTGAAGCTGATGCCGGTGTTCATGACGAACGGCACGACGATGACGACGAGGAACGCGAGCGCGCCCGGCAGCAGGTACAGCGCGTACGACCCGTCCGTCCGGGAGCGCCCGGCGCCCGCCCGGCGCCGACGGGAGGGGGTCGGACCCCCGTCGGCGCCTGCCGGGGCCTTGGTGGCGAGGCCGGTCATTCCTTCAGCACGTTCTCGTCGTACTCGGACTGGAGCGACTTCAGTACGTCACCCGGCCCGGCGCTCTGCGTGATCAGCTTCTGGACCTCGGAGGCGAGGCTGTCGTAGAAGCCGTTGGCCGGCCAGTCCGGGTAGAACGCGAGGCCGTCGTTCCCCGCGAGCGTGTCGAACTGCTCGATCAGCTTCTTCGCCCGCTCGTCGGTGATGGCGGAGGAGTCCGCGGCGACCGGGACGCCGCCGGCGTTGCCGAGGGTGTTCTGGGCCTGCTTCTTCATCGTGATGTCGATGAAGTCGTAGGCGAGTTCCTTGTTCTTGGCGCCTTCGGGCACCACCCAGAGGTTGCCGCCCGAGCCGAGCGTGAGCTTGCTGCCGGGCCACATGAAGGTGTCCCAGTCGAAGCTCTTCACCTCCTCGGCGAAGCGGCCGAACCACCAGCTGCCGGAGAAGAACATCGGGTGCTTGCCCTGCATGAAGGAGACGCCGGCGTCCTCGGCCTTCAGGCCGCTGGAGCTCTTGGCGATATAGCCCTTGTCGACCCAGTCGGCGAAGGTCTCGGCGGCGTAGGTCCAGGCGGCGTCGGAGAAGTCGGTCTTGCCCTTCATCTGGAAGTCGTCGACCCAGGAGCGGTCGGCCTGCGAGAGGGCGAGCTGGTAGACGTACTGCTGGGCTATGTATTCGGCGCCGCCGTTGGCGAACGGGGTGAGGCCGGCGTCCTTGAAGGTCGCGAGGGCGTCCTCAAGCTCGTCGACCGTGGTCGGGACGTCGACCTTGTGCTCGGTGAACAGGTCCTTGTTGTAGTAGACCATCGTGTACTCGGCGTAGTTGGGCACGCCGTACCAGGCGCCCTTGCCCATGACGCCCTTGTCGTACCTGCTGGTGATGGCGACGGTGGGCGGGACGGTCTTGTCCCAGCCGCGCTTCTTCGCCTCATCGGTCAGATCGGTGAGCAGCCCCTGCTTCGACAGCTGCCCGGTGGTGGCGTTGCCCTTGTTGTACTCGAGCAGGTCGGGTGCCTTGTCGGAGTTCAGGACCTGCGGGGCGGTCTTCTGGATCTGTTCGAAGCCCTTGGCCTCGAACTCGACCTTGACGTCCGGGTGCGTCTTCTTGAACTCGGCGATGGCCTCGTTCCAGGCCTTGCCCATGGCGCTCTCCGGCGCCTCGTAGTGCCAGAGCCGCAGCGTCTTGCCGGACTCCTTGTCGCCTGCGTCGTCGCCGCACGCGGCGAGCGTGCTCATC
Organism: Streptomyces mesophilus; assembly: GCF_011044995.1. Lineage (GTDB taxonomy): Bacteria > Actinomycetota > Actinomycetes > Streptomycetales > Streptomycetaceae > Streptomyces > Streptomyces mesophilus. The sequence goes on from NZ_JAAKZW010000009.1 coordinate 30,658, forward strand.
GAAAGAATCCCTGCCAGGGCGGCCGCCAGTAGGCGCGCCCTTCTCCGTGCCTTCAACATCGGCTGCCTCCATCGGAGTGGGAAATGCCGGAAGGAAGTGCGGGTGCGTCGAATCGATTCGATGACTGCTGTCGAATCGCTTCGACGGAGCAAGGTAGGGATGTGTCGGCAGTAGGTCAATGGCGTGAACAAATCGAATATCACTTAGGCTCGGCCCACGATGAACAGCAGTGACCCGTTCGCCACCTCCCCCAAGGCCGACAAGGCGACCCTGCGCCGGCACAACCTGAGTCTCGTGCTGCGTACGGTGCACGACGCGGGCGAGGCGACCCGGGCCGCGGTCGCCGGGCGGGTCGGGCTGACCCGGGCGGCGGTCTCCTCCCTGGTGGACCAGCTGCTCGGCGACGGATACCTCACCGAGTGGGGCAAGACGTTCAGCGGCCAGGCGGGCCGGCCCGGCACGGTCCTGAAGATGGCGCGCACCGGGCCCGCCGGGCTCGGCGTCGAGATCAACATCGACTACATCACCGTGTGCGTGGTCGATCTCGCCGGCACGGATCGTGTACGGCTGGTCGAGCGCCTCGACAACCGGGCGGCCGCGCCCACCGCCGTCCTGACGCAGGCCGCGCGGATCGCGGCCCGCGCCCTGGAGTCCGCCGCCGAGCAGGAACTGCGGCCGGTGGCGGCCGAGTTGGCGCTGCCCGGTCTGGTGTCCGGCGGCGCGGTGCGGCAGGCACCCAACCTCGGCTGGAACCGGGTGGCCGTCGAGGGCGTGTTCGCCCAGGCGCTGTCCGCCCTGCGTCCCGCGCACCGTGCGCTGCCGGTCAGCGCGGACAACGAGGCGAATCTGGCGGCGATGGCCGAGCTGTGGTTCGGCGACGTCGTGGGGGACGGTGCGGGGAAGGGCGCGGGCAAGGGCGCGTCGGCCCACGACGGCACCGGGCGCGTGACCAGCTTCATCTATCTGACCGGCGAGATCGGTATCGGCGGCGCGCTGGTCCTTGGGGGCCGGCTGCTGCGCGGCGCCCACGGGTTCGCGGGCGAGATCGGGCATGTCGTGGTGGAGGCGGACGGGCCCGAGTGCCGGTGCGGGGCGCGCGGTTGTCTGGAGCAGTACGCGGGTCAGGCCGCACTGCTGCGGGCGGCGGGCCTCGACGAGAGCTCGGGGGCGGCCGGTGTCGCGGAGCTGGAGTCGCGGGCACGGGACGGGAACAAGCAGGCCCTTGCGGCGCTCGAGGACGCCGGGCGGCGTCTGGGCCGGGTGCTTTCGGGGGCTGTGAACCTCATCGATCCGGACGCGGTGCTGCTCGGCGGTGTCTTCCGCGGGCTGATGCCGTGGCTGGCCCCGGCCGCGGACGCGGAGTTGACGGCGCGGGTGGTGTCGGGCCTGTGGACGCCCGGCAACGGCCGGCTGCGCGCTTCGTCCTCGTCCGGGGACGCGGCGCGCGGCGCGGCCGCGCGCGTGATCCGTGAGGTGCTCGCGGATCCGGCGGCGTACGCGGAGCGCGGGACCAACTGACGCCCTGCTTCAGCGGGGCATGGCGGCGCCGGTCCGGTCCCGCGCTCCGGGTCAGAGTTGGGACAGGTCGGCAGTAGGGCCTGTCCCGGTGTGTGCTTCAGGTCAGCTCTGCGGCCTGCCCTGGTGTGCGGCGATCAGCTTCCGGTACCAGTGGTAGCTGTCCTTCGGGGTGCGCTCCTGGGTGTCGTAGTCGACCCGGATGATGCCGAACCGCTTCGCGTAGCCGAGGGCCCATTCGAAGTTGTCGAGCAGCGACCACACGTAGTAGCCGCGCACGTCGACGCCCGCGTCCATCGCGGCACGCAGGGCCGTGAGGTGGTCGTGCAGGTACGTGACCCGGTCGGTGTCGTGGACGGCGCCGTCCGCCGCGACCTCGTCGTGCTCGGCGGTGCCGTTCTCCGTGATGTGGATCGGCGGCAGGGCGTCGCCGTAGCGGTCCTTGAGGCCGGTGAGCAGCTGGGTGAACGTCTCGGGTACGACGGGCCAGCCCATCGCGTTGCGCCGTACGTCCGGCCAGGGGCGTTCCGCGTACCGGTTGTCGGTGGCGACGCGCACCGCCGGGTCGGTCTCCCGGTAGGGGGCGTCGGCGACGAGGGTGGGCCGGTAGTAGTTGACGCCGAGGAAGTCCAGGGGCTGGGCGATGAGTTCGAGGTCGCCGTCGCGCCGGAAGTCCTGTCGGGTGATGAGCTCGCCCCAGGTGTCCTGCTCCGCTTCCGGGTAGCGGCCCGCCAGGATCGGGTCCGTCCACACCAGGTTGTGCTGGGTGTCGGCGCGCAGGGCGACGGCCCGGTCGGCGGCGGAGTCGGTGGCGGGCACGTTGAAGTCGGGGTTGAGCGTGATGCCGACCTCGCGTACGCCTGCCGCACGCAGCGCCTTGACGGCGAGTCCGTGGCCGACGAGGAGGTGGTGGGCGGCGGCCAGCGCGCCGGTGCCTTCCTGGGCGCCGGGCGCGTGGCGGCCCACCGAGTAGCCGAGGAACGCGCTGCACCAGGGCTCGTTGAGGGTGATCCAGCGGGGCACCCGGTCGGCGAGGAGCTCGGCGACGATCGCCGTGTACTCGGCGAACCGCTCGGCCGTCTCCCGGACCCGCCAACCTCCTCCCGCGGCGGAGCCGCTATTGGATGGAGTCTCGAGGGCCTGGGGCAGGTCCCAGTGGTAGAGGGTGGCGGCGGGCTCGATGCCCGCCTCCAACAGCTCGTCCACCAGGCGCGAGTAGAAGTCGAGCCCCTTCTGGTTGGCGGACCCCTGCCCCGTCGGCTGGATGCGCGGCCAGGCGATCGAGAAGCGGTACGAGTCGACGCCGAGCCCGCGCAGGAGCCCGATGTCCTCGGCGTAGCGGTGGTAGTGGTCGCAGGCCACGTCACCGGTGTCGCCGCCCGCGGTGCGGCCGGGCGTGTGGCTGTAGGTGTCCCAGATGGAGGGGCCCCGGCCGTCGTCGTACGCGGCGCCTTCGATCTGGTACGAGGCGGTCGCCGCGCCGAACACGAAGCCCTCGGGGAACACGGGCAAGTCACTCATGGAAAGCCTTACTTGACGGATCCGCCGGTGATCCCGGCGGCGATGTACTTCTGGGCGAGGACGAGCAGCACGGCGGCCGGGATCGCCGACAGGACGGAGGCGGCCATGACCGAGCCCCAGTCGCCGACGTGGGCGCCGATGTACTGGTAGATACCGAGCGTGACGGGCTTGACGTCGTCGGTGGTGTTGAGCGTGAGCGCGAACATGAAGTCGCTCCAGGCGTACAGGAAAGCGAACAGCCCGGCCGTGATGAGGGAGTTACGGCTCATCGGCAGCACCACCTGGAGGAACGTGCGCAGCTTGCCCGCGCCGTCCACCTCCGCCGCCTCGATGACCTCCTTGGGGATGGCCACCATGAACGAGCGCATCAGGACGATGGCGAAGGGGATGCCGAGCGAGGCGTCGGCGAGCATCAGGCCGAAGTAGGAGTTGACCAGGCCGAGATCGACGTACGCGCTGTAGAGGGCGTTGGCGATGACGATGCCCGGCACCATCTGGGTGATCAGCGTGCCGAAGACGATGCTCTTCGTGCCGGGCAGCCGGAACTGCGCGAGCCCGTACGCGGCCGGCGCCGCGACCGCCAGGCAGATGGCGACGGCGCCGAGCGCGACGACGAGGGAGGTCAGCAGATGGCCGCCCTGCTCGGTGATCGCGGAGGTGAAGCCGGAAAGGTCCAACGACCCCGGAACCGGGGAGACTTCGAGGAGTCCGGAGTCGGGCTGAAGGGCCGTGTTGACCATCCAGTACAGCGGGAACAGCATCGTGCACAGGATCACGACGCCTGCGACGGTGGCGCCCCAGCGGCGCTTCGGCTTGCTGGTCACGGTGACGGTTGCCATGCCGGTCACTTCCCCTCGGAGCGGTTGGCCCGCAGGTAGAACACCGCGAAGACGGCGGAGATCAGAATGAGCACGTTGCCGACGACGGCGCCCGCGCCGAAGTCCAGCTGGACGAAGGAGTTCTGGTACGTGAGGGTGCCGAGCGTCTGGGTGGAGTCGGCGGGTCCGCCGTCGGTGAGGGCGAGGATCAGATCGAGGATCTTCACCGTCGACATGAACCCGAGCACGAGCACGACCGTGATGACGGGCTTGAGCAGGGGCAGCGTGACGGACCGGAAGGTGCGCCAGGCCGAGGCACCGTCCAGGGCGGCCGCCTCGTGCAGCTCCTTGGGTATCTCCTGGAGTCCGCCGTAGAGGATGACCATGTTGAACGGGATGCCGATCCAGATGTTCACCATGATCACGGAGAACAGGGCCATGCCCGGACTGGTCAGCCAGGGGGTGCTGCCGCCGAACCCGAGGGTGTCGAAAAGGGAGTTGAGGACGCCGGTGTCCTGGTCGAGGATGCGCCGCCACACGATGCCGGAGACGACCATCGGGACGAGCCAGGGCAGCAGGATCAGGGAGCGCAGGAACCCGTTGAGCGGGAACTTCTTCGTGAAGAAGACGGCGAGCGCGAGTCCGATGCCGAACTGGCCGATCAGGGACCCGATCGTGAAGACGATGGTGTGCCAGAGCGCCTTGCCGAAGAGGTCGTCCTGGAAGACCTTGCTCCAGTTGTCGGTGCCGTTGAAGGGTGCCTTGCCGTCGAAGAACGTGGACGGCGAGAAGTCCTGGAAGCTCATCACGATGTTGCGGACGAGCGGGTAGCCGAAGAACAGCAGCATGAAGACGACGGCGGGGGCGATGAAGCCCCACTGGGAGAGCCTGCGCCGGCGCCGTGCGCGCAGCGGGTCGGGCTGCTTCGTGGCGGTGGCGTTCTCGGCGGCCGTAGCGGCGGCGGGCGGTGAAGCCGTGGTGGTCGACATGTTCGTGAGTCCCCTCAGTTCCCGCTCGCGGCGCGGGCCTGCGCCTTCTTCAGCGCGGCCGCGCTGTCCTGACCGGTGAGCGCCGACTGGAAGGCGCTCTGCAGGGCCAGCGATACGGAGGCCCAGCCGGCCCCGACCTGCGTGGTGCGCGAGCGGGCGGTGGCCACCTGGTCGGCGAGCGCGTCGAGTTCGGGCACTTCCTTGCGCCAGATCGCGGCGGCCTTCGCGTTGGCGGGCACCATCCAGCTGTTGCGCGCGTAGGTGATCTGCTCCTGCTCGGAGGACATGCACCCGACGATCTTCGCGGCGGTCTTCTCACGGGCCGTGTCACCGGTGTTGGGCACGGTGAGGATGGCGCCGCCGAGCGGGCCGACCGAGTCGTCGCCCGCCTTCGGGACGGGAATCTGCGCGATGCCCCAGTCCAGGTTCTTCTTGGTGTTGAGGGTCTCCACCTGCCACGGACCGTTGATCATCATGGCGGCGTTGCCGGCCATGAACTGGTCGTTGACGTCGGCCTGGGTCCAGTTGACGGTCGACTTGGACAGGGAGCCGTCCTTGATGAGGCCCTTCCAGTAGTCGAGCGCCTCGGCGACGTTCTTCGAGTCGAGCTCCCGCTCGTCACCGCCGTTGGACCACATGAACGGCGTGAACTGGAAGACGCCGTCCTCCGCGCCGCCCGCGCTCAGGGCGATGCCGTACTGCTTGCCCTGCGTGAGCTGCTTCGCCGTGTCCCTCATCTCGTCCCAGGTGGAGGGGACTTCGAGTCCGGCCTTGTCGAGGATGTCCTTGTTGTAGAACAGGGCAAGGGTGTTCACCGTGCGCGCGGCCCCGTAGTACGTGCCCTCGTAGGAGCCGAAGTCGACGATGCCCTCGGGTATGTCCTTGGTCGAAAGACCCAGCGTGCGCAGGTCGATCAGGCCGCCGGCCTCGGCGAACGTCGGCATCTCGGAGGCGTCGAACTGGATGACGTCCGGGAGCGACTTGGACGACGCCATGCGCAGGGACTTCGTCATCACCTGCGGCGCGGGCACGCTCTGCTGCTCGATGGTGATGCCGAGCTTCGCGCTGCACCGCTTCAGGGTGGCCGCGTCCCAGCTGTGATACGAGTCGTCGGTCGACGAGTTGAGCACGGTGTAGACATCGGGGTCGCGCTGCTGTCCGCAGCCCGCGAGGGCGGCGGTGGCGAGGAGCGCGGAGACAACGGTGAGCGGGGCTGCGACTCGTCGGCCCCGTCGGACCAGTCGGCCGGAGCGTCGGCGCCTGGCACGCGTCGCGTCCGGAGGAGGAACTGCTGTCACGGTGGTTGCCCTTGCCTGGGAGGGGTGGCCGGCCCCGACGGAACGCCCGTGTCCCGTCGGGGTGTTCGCGGTGGCCCGGTACGGCTCCGGCCTGCGCCGTACCGGCCGTGTCGCGAAGGGATCGGCCTCACGGGACGTCGAAACGTCCAGCTGCCGAATCGCCTGAAGTGAGCGGCGTCAGCGGACGCCGAGCAGGTGGTCCATGGCGAGCTGGTCGAGGCGCTCGAAGGCCATCGACCGCTCGGCTGCGGCCGTCACGTCGAACTCCTCGAACGCGCCCTTGTCCGCGAGGAGTTCGGCGAGCCCGTCGGCGGTGGGCCGGGCGAGCTCGTCGAGCCGGGAGGTGCGCAGCGCCTCCTGCACCTCGGGGTCGGCGCGGAACGCGGCCGCCCGCTCCTTGAGGATCAGGTAGTTGCGCATGCAGTTCTTCGCGGACTCCCACACGCCGTCGAACCCGTCGGTGCGCACCGGCTTGAAGTCGAAGTGCCGCGGGCCCTCGTATCCGGCCGTCTCCAGGAGGTCGACGAGCCAGAACGCCTGGCGTACGTCACCGGCGCCGAAGCGGAAGTCCTGGTCGTACTTGATACCGGTCTGGCCGTTGAGGTCGATGTGGAAGAGCTTGCCCGCCCACAGCGCCTGGGCGATGCCGTGCGGGAAGTTCAGGCCCGCCATCTGCTCATGGCCCACCTCGGGGTTCACGCCCACGAGTTCGGGGCGCTCGAGCCGCTCGATGAACGCGAGGGCGTGACCGATGGTCGGCAGGAGGATGTCGCCGCGGGGCTCGTTCGGCTTGGGCTCGATGGCGAACTTCAGGTCGTAGCCCTGCTGCGTCACGTAGTCGCCGAGGAGGTCGAAGGCCTCCTTCATACGGTCGAGGGCGTCGCGCACGTCCTTGGCGCCGCCGGACTCGGCGCCTTCGCGGCCGCCCCAGGCGACATAGGTCCGTGCGCCGAGCTCGACCGCGAGGTCGATATTGCGGATCGTCTTGCGCAGCGCATAGCGGCGCACATCGCGGTCGTTGGCGGTGAAGCCGCCGTCCTTGAAGACCGGGTGCGTGAACAGGTTCGTCGTCGCCATCGGCACGACGAGGCCTGTCTCGTCCAGAGCGGCGCGGAACCGCTTGACGATCGCGTCCCGCTCACTGGCGGAGGCGCCGAAAGGGATCAGGTCGTCATCGTGGAACGTGACGCCGTGCGCGCCGAGTTCGGCCAGGCGGCGCACCGACTCGACGGGGTCGAGGGCGGGGCGGGTGGCGTCGCCGAAGGGGTCGTTGCCACGCCATCCGACGGTCCACAGACCGAAGGTGAACTTGTCGTCAAAGGCGGGGGTGAAGCGATCGGACATGCTGCGGCCCTTTGCTGCTCACGTGCTTCGCGTCGGCCCGGTGTTCACCGAGCTGTTTGTTTTCTGACATGACTAATACGCGATGAAGCGTCGAAGCGCTAGACCCTTGAGCTCAGATGACCCCGAGCGCACCCTCAATCACCAGCTGTAAGAAGGATCGAAGCGCTTCGATGATTCCTAGACCCCGACCCCTTGCCCTTTTGTTTTCTGTACGATCAAATGGCGCCCAGAGAAGCTTTGCCTTCAGGATCGCAAGCAAGTGGAGAGGCGCCATGCCACCGTCATCACCGCCTTTTGCAGTCGTGATCGGGGTGGACAGTTCGACGCAGTCCACGAAGGCGGCCGTCACGGACGCCGGCACCGGACGCCTGCTGGCCGTGGGCCGCGCCCCGCACTCGGTGACCGGAGAGCACGGCGCGCGCGAGAGCGACCCGGAGCTGTGGTGGTCGGCGCTGCGCGACGCCGTCGCGGCCGGCCTGAAGGAGGCCGGTGTCACTCCCGAGGCGGTGACCGGCATCGCGGTCGCCGGGCAGCAGCACGGCCTCGTCGTCCTCGACGCGCAGGGCCGTCCGCTGCGCCCCGCGATGCTCTGGAACGACACCCGCGCCGCCCCGCAGGCCGCCGCCCTGACCGAACGGCTCGGCGGCGCGCGGGCCTGGCTCGAGCGCACCGGCACCGTGCCCGTCGCCTCGATGACCGCCGCGAAATGGCAGTGGCTGCGGGAGAACGAACCCGACCTCGCGGTGGCCGCGGTACGGCTGCCCCATGACTTCCTCACCGAGCGCCTGTGCGGCGTCGCGCTCACCGACCCCGGTGACGCCTCGGGCACCTGCTGGTACTCCACGGCCACGGGCGCGTACGACCCGGAGGTCCTCGACCTCATCGGACTCGCACCCGAGCTGCTGCCCGCGCTCGCCCCCGGCGGCGGATCACGCGCGGGTTCGCTCACCGCGCGCGCCGCCGAGCAGCTCGGCCTGCCCGAGGGCATCGCGGTGGGCGTGGGCACCGGCGACAACATGGCGGCGGCGGTGGGGCTCGGCCTGGGCGGCGCCGGACTCCTGGACCATCCCGTGCTCAGCCTCGGCACCTCCGGCACGGTGTTCGCCGCGACCCGCGCCCGGCCCGCGTCCGAGGCCCTCGCCGGCTTCGCCGCGGCCGACGGTACGTATCTTCCGCTGGCCTGCACGCTGAACTGCACGCTCGCCGTCGACCGGATCGCGGAGCTGCTCGGTCTGGACCGCGAGGACGCCGAGCCGGGCGGCGAGGTCGTGCTGCTGCCGTATCTCGACGGCGAGCGCACCCCCGATCTCCCGCACGCGGCCGGCCTGTTGATGGGACTCCGGCACGCCACGAGCGGCCGGCAGATCCTCGGCGCAGCCTACGAGGGCGCCGCGTTCACCCTGCTGCGCGCCCTCGACGAGCTGCTGCGCGCCTGCGGTCTCGACCCCGACGCCCCCGGGGCGGCCGCACGCCCGGTCCGTCTGATCGGCGGCGGTGCGCGGGGCCGCGCCTGGGCGGAGACCGTGCGCCGGCTGTCCGGCCGCCCCGTGCTCGTACCCGAGGCCGAGGAACTGGTGGCGCTCGGCGCCGCCGCCCTGGCCGCCGGAGCCGTCAGCGGCCACGACCCGGTCGCCATCGCCACCGCATGGGACACCGGCCGCGGCACGCTGCTCCCCGCCCTCCCCCGCGACCTGTCGGCCTGGCGCCGCCTGTCCGACGCCCTGGAACGGGCGACGCCCGCCTTGCTGAGCTGATCCGGCGCAGCCGACCCGTAATACCGCCGAAGACCCGACCCACCCCTGCTCCCCTGGGAAGATCATGAAGTTCACCGATGGCTTCTGGCTGATGCGCGACGGGGTCCAGGCCTCGTACGCCACCGAGGTCCGCGACATCCGCGCGGACGCCGACCGCTTCACCGCGTACGCCGCCGTCAAGCGGGTCGAGCGCCGCGGCGACACCCTCAACTCCCCGCTCCTCACCACCGATTGCTTCTCCCCCGCCGAGGGCGTCATCGGCGTCCGTACGACACATCTGGCGGGCCGGCGCAGCACAGGACCCGACTTCGAACTGCCCGGCGGCGACGCGTCCGTCGGCCAGGTGCGCCGGGACGGCGAGGTCGTCGAGCTGACGAGCGGTGCCCTGTCGGTGCGTCTGGACACCACAGCCCCCTGGACGCTGTCCTTCCGCGATGCGGACGGCCGCGAGGTGACCTCGGCCGGCCGCAAGGGCACCGCCTTCTTCACCACCGGTGACGGCGCCCACCACATGGCCGGTCAGCTGGCCCTCGGCGTCGGTGAGCAGGTCTACGGTCTCGGTGAGCGTTTCACGCCGTTCATCAGGAACGGCCAGGTCGTCGACATGTGGCAGGCCGACGGCGGCACGAGCAGCGAACAGGCTTACAAGAACGTCCCGTTCAGCCTGCATGTCTCCCCCGCGGGCGCGTACGGCGTGTTCGTGAAGCACCCGGGGAGGGTCTCGTACGAGATCGGCTCCGAGTCGGTGGGCCAGATGCAGTTCAGTGTCGAGGACCAGTCGCTCGAGTACTACGTCGTCGCGGGACCGACCCCGAAGGACGTACTGCGCCGCTACACCGCGCTCACCGGACGCCCGGCGCTGCCGCCCGCGTGGTCGTTCGGGCTATGGCTGACGACGTCGTTCACCACGCAGTACGACGAGGCGACGGTGACGAAGTTCGTCGACCAGATGGCCGAGCGCGATATCCCGCTGAGCGTCTTCCACTTCGACTGCTTCTGGATGCGCGAGTACCAGTGGTCCGACTTCACCTGGGACCCGGAGGTCTTCCCGGACCCGGTCGGCATGCTGGCCCGGCTCAAGGAGCGGGGCCTGAAGATCTCCGTGTGGATCAATCCGTACATCGCCCAGAAGTCCGCCCTGTTCGACGAGGCCGCGGAGCTCGGGTATCTCGTGAAGCAGGCGAACGGCGACATCTGGCAGTGGGACCTGTGGCAGGCGGGCATGGCGCTCGTCGACTTCACGAACCCGGACGCGAGCGCCTGGTTCCAGGCGAAGCTGAAGGTGCTGCTCGACCAGGGCGTCGACTGCTTCAAGACGGACTTCGGCGAGCGCATTCCCACGGACGTCGTCTGGTACGACGGCTCCGATCCGGAGCGGATGCACAACTACTACACGCAGCTGTACAACCAGGTCGTCTTCGAACTCCTCCAGAAGGAACGGGGGTTGGGCGAGGCGGTCCTCTTCGCGCGGTCCGCGACGGCGGGCGGACAGCAGTTCCCCGTGCACTGGGGCGGCGACTGCTGGTCGTCGTTCGGCGCGATGGCCGAATCGCTGCGCGGGGGTCTGTCGCTCTCCCTGTCCGGCTTCGGCTTCTGGTCGCACGACATCGGCGGTTTCGAGGGCACGCCCGACCCGGCGGTCTTCAAGCGCTGGCTCGCCTTCGGCCTGCTCTCCTCGCACAGCCGGCTGCACGGGTCGAGCTCGTACCGCGTGCCGTGGGAGTTCGGGGACGAAGCGGTCGACGTGGCGCGGAAGTTCACCAAGCTGAAGCACCGGCTCATGCCGTATCTGTACGGCGCGGCGACCGAGGCGCACGGAGCCGGTGTGCCGCTGATGCGGCCGATGCTCCTGGAGTTCCCCGAGGACCCGACGGCCCGCGCGCTCGACCGCCAGTACATGCTGGGTCCCGATGTGCTCGTGGCGCCCGTCTTCTCCGCCGACGGCGACGTCGAGTTCTATCTGCCGGAGGGCACTTGGACGCACCTGCTGACCGGCGAGAAGGTGCAGGGCCCGGCCTGGCGCCGCGAGACGCACGGCTTTGAGGGCCTCCCGCTGTACGTACGGCCCGGCGCCGTCCTGCCGTTGGCGGCGGACGAGCGGCGGCCGGACGGCGACTGGACCGAGGGCCTCACGCTCCTGGTCACGCCCGACGCGCAGGACGTGACCGTCACGGTCCCCGACCACGACGGCCGCCCCGCCGCCGTGTACCGGGTGACCCGGCAGGCGGGCGTGACCGCGTCGGCGTCCGAGGGGGTGCCGGCTCCGTCCGTCACGGAGCTGTGAACCGGGCGCCGAACGGTTCGGGTCCGGCGCGGCGCGTCGGACCCGAACCCGGTTTCCATTGAACGGAATCCCCGTAGGCACAGGGGCAGTTCACCGGTGAGATGGACCGCAGGCAGGTCCGTCGACCATGGGGAGCCGAAGCCATGCCCTTCGCACGTAACCAGTGGTACGTCGCCGCGTACGGCGAGGACATCGGGGACGCTCTGTTCGGGCGGACCATCTGCGGTGAGCCCATCCTCTTCTACCGGACGGCGGACGGACGTGTGGTGGGCATGGCGGACCGCTGTGTGCACCGCCGCTATCCGCTGTCGGCGGGCAGCAGGGTCGGCGACCGGGTCGTGTGCGGCTACCACGGCTTCACCTACGACCCCGACGGTTCCTGTGTGGCCGTGCCGGGCCAGTCACGCGTTCCGCGGACGGCCCGCGTCCCCTCGTATCCGGTCGTGGAGCAGGACTCCCTGATCTGGGTGTGGATCGGGGACGCCGCCGCGGCCGACTCCGCCGCCATCCCCCGTGCGCCCTGGCTGGACTCGCCCGACTACACGACGGTCCGCGGGATGGAACCCCTCGCCGCCCGCTACGAGTTGCTCGTGGACAACCTGATGGACCTCTCCCACGAGACCTATCTGCACGCCGGATACATCGGCACGCCCGAGGTCGCCCAGACCCCCATCACCACGGAGACCGACGAGGACGCCGGTGTGGTGTACGCGAGGCGCCGGATGAAGGACGTCGAGTGCCCGCCGTTCTACGCCAACTCCACCGGGATCAAGGGGCGTATCGACCGGTGGCAGGACATCGAGTACCGCCCGCCCTGTCTGTATCTGCTGCACAGCCGGATCGCCCCGACCGGTCTGGAACCGGGCCCCGACGGCGACGACAGCGCGGCGAACCACGCGGAGATCGTCTACGCGATCACTCCGGAGACCGAGCACAGCACCTTCGACTTCTGGATGGTGGCCCGGGACTTCGCGCGCGACGACGAGGAGGTCTCGGCCTTTCTCGCCGAGAGCAACCGCACCGTGGTGCTCCAGGACGTGACCGCCCTCAACCTCCTCGAACAGGCCATCGCCGCCGAACCCGAGGGGTACCAGGAGCTCAGCATCAACATCGACACCGGAGGCCTGGCCGCACGGCGGATGCTGCACCGGCTGATCGAGCAGTCGTGACGTCCGAGGGCCGGGTGCCGGACATGAAAGGCGGGTTCCAAGTGCCAGGCGTGAAGCGCGGGTTCCAGGTGTTCTGGCAGCCGGGCTCGGACATTCTCACCGGCACCTGTCACTGCGGGGCCGTCGTCCGCGCCGAGGACCCCATCGGTGTCTGGAACCGACTGCTCGCCCATCCCGACCACGGCCCGGAGGCGCGGTGATCGAGGTCGTCGTCGCGGACCGCGAGGCGGTGGCCGAGGACGTGGTGGCCCTGACCCTGCGCCGGGCGGCCGGCGGACCGCTGCCGCCCTGGGAGCCCGGTGCGCATATCGACCTGCGGCTCGCCGACGGCCTGGTCCGCCAGTACTCCTTGTGCGGGGACCCCGCCGATACGGAGTCCTGGCGCGTGGCCGTGCTGCGCGAGCCGGACGGGCGCGGAGGTTCGGCCCAGGTCCACGAACGGCTGCGGCCCGGTGTGCGGCTGACGTCCGAGGGGCCCCGTAACCACTTCCAACTCGCCGCCTCTCCAAGCTACTTGTTCCTCGCGGGAGGCATCGGGATCACACCGATCCTGCCGATGGTGGCGGCGGCCGATGCGGCCGGAGCGGACTGGCGTCTGGAGTACGGAGGCCGCAGCACGGCGTCGATGGCCTTCCGCACCGAGCTGGCCCGGTACGGCGACCGGGTGCGGATCCGGCCGCAGGACACCACCGGGCTGCTCGATCTCGACGGCCTGCTCGGCACACCGCTGCCGGACACCCTGGTCTACTGCTGCGGCCCCGAGCCGCTCCTGGCCGCCGTGGAGGAACGCTGCGCCCGCTGGCCCCAAGGGGCCCTGCGGGTCGAGCGGTTCACGCCGAAGCCGGTGGACGAGGCCGAGGAGGACGAGGGGTTCGAGGTGGAGCTCGCCCGCAGCGGTCTGACGCTGAAGGTACCCGCCGGCCGCTCCATCCTCGAAACGGTGGAGGCGGCCGGCGTCACCGCCCTGTCGTCCTGCCGCGAGGGCACCTGCGGCACCTGCGAGACCGAGATCCTGGGCGGGGTCCCCGACCACCGCGACGCGGTGCTCACCGAAGAGGAGCGGGCGGGCGGGGAGTTCATGATGATCTGCGTCTCGCGCGCCCATTCGTCGCGACTCCTTCTCGATCTTTGACGTCCGCCGTAGACTCCGTCGCCCTGGAAGCCCTGCGCGCACAGGGAGCCCGGGAAGCCATGGATGCCCTGATAGGGACGCCACGGACGCGACGGAGCGGAGACGGCGATGGACAAGCCCGCCCGGCCTTCGGTGACCCGGCGGGCGCTCGGGATCCTGGACGCGTTCACGCCGGAGCGGCCCGGCCTTTCCCTGGCGGAGATCAGCAGGCGGACCGGTCTGCCGCCCCCGACCGCGCACCGCCTCGCCGGCGAGCTGGTCGCCTGGGGCGCGCTCGAACGCGACGCGCACGGGATCTACCGGATCGGCCTGCGGCTGTGGGAAGTCGCCTCGCTCGCCCCGCGCGGCCCTGCGCTGCGGGAGGCCGCGCTGCCGTTTCTGGAGGACCTGTACGAGGCGACCCACCAGAACGTGCAACTCGCGGTGCTCGACGGCCTTGAGGTGATCTATCTGGAGCGGCTCTCGGGCCGGAACGCCGTCCATGTGTTCACCCGGGTCGGCGGCCGCTTCCCCGCGCACGCGACCGGAGTGGGCCTGGTGCTGCTCGCGCATGCGGACCGGGCCACGCAGGAACGTGCGTACGCCGGTCCGTTGCAGCGCTTCACCGAGAAGACGATCTGTTCCGGGGAGCGGCTGCGCCAGGTACTCGCCGAGGTGCGGCGGACCGGGGTGGCGGTCAGTGACGGGCAGGTCGAGCTGGTGGCACTGTCGGTGGCCGCGCCCGTGCACGGGCCGGACGACACGGTGGTGGCCGCGGTGTCGATCGTGGTCCCGGCCGAGGGTGCCGAGCCGCGCGCCCTCATCCCCGCCGTACGCGCGGGAGTCCGCGGCATCTCCCGCGCCCTGGGCGCGCCGAGCGCGCTGCGCGCCCCGGACTCGGCCGACCGCCTCAGCCAGAGCATCGGCCCGCGGGGCGCACCCGTCCGCCGGGGCCCTCAACTCAACGGCGCGAGCCCCGAGTTCAGTCGACCCGAATGAACTCGAGGGCTTCGTCCGCAAGGCGCCGCGCCGGCTCCTCGTAGCGGGCCCGCAGCTCCCACAGCACGTGTTCGCCACGGATCGCCGGCCAGTCCTGGGGCAGGTACTCGACGGGCAGTCGGGGGTCGAAGCGGACCAGTTGCAGCCATTCCGTGGTCATCCAGAGAAACCTGGCCAGGTCGTCGGGGGCGTCGGGCAGCGGGTCCGGGCGGTCCCAACGGGCCAGGAACGCCTGGTAGTTCTCCGTCAGCCCGTCGAGGTCGAAGGCGTCCTTGATCATCGACGGTACGTCCGTCGGCTCCTGCGCTGCGCCGGTGAAGACCTTCATATGCCCGTTCAGGCCGAGTCCCGCGGCGATCGGAGTCACATCCACCTCGGCGGGGGCGATCCACATCCCGTTGCCGAGCGAGCCGAAGCCGGCCCAGGTCAGCCGCGAGCGCAGCTCGTGCCGGCGGCTCTGCCAGGACTCCGGCATGGAGAACGCGAGCACGGTCCAGGATCCGTCCCAGTCGCCGTTGACCGCGCCATGGGTCCAGACCCGCTGTTCCCCGTCCATGAGGATGCGCCGCGAGCGGTCGGTGAGCCCGAAGTGCATCCGCCGGCCCTGCCGGTGACGGGCGAGCAGATCCTTGCCGACCATGCGGGTCAGCGTGGAGCGCAGCGCGTGCTCGCTGACACCGAGGCGCCCGAAGAGCTCGATGAAGCTGCCGGAGAAGACGGCGATGTCGCGCCGCAGCACGTAGTTGCCCAGAAAGGTGAGCATCAGGGACTGCGGCCGCAGCCGCGGAGGTGCCCCGGCGGGATCTGTGTCCACTTGTTCCGCTCCCCTTCGGATGATGCAGATGATGTTGGGCAGATTATTGACGGTCGTGACCAACACGCCTAACTTCAGGCAGGTTACCTCTTCGCCGGGCGTTGCCGGGGAGGGTGCGGCAGACCAGATCCATTCCCAGGAGGTCTTCCATGCGCAAGCTCATCCCCTTATTGGCGGCGGCCGCGCTGGCCCTGACCGCCTGCGGCTCCGGGGACACCGGTGGCGGCGGTGACACCATCAAGATCGGTTTCATCGAGTCGCTGACCGGCAACTACGCCCCGCTGGGCGGCGAGGCGAAGAAGACCGTCGACTTGGCCGTCGACCAGATCAACAAGGCCGGCGGCATCGACGGCCGGAAGATCAAACTGATCACCCTCGACGACAAGACCGCACCCGACCAGGGCGTGCTGCATTTCAATGAGCTCAGGTCGCAGGGGGTCACCGCGATTCTGGGGTCGACCTTCTCCAACGTCGGCCTCGCGGTGGAGCCGCTTGCCGAGCGGGCGAAGATCCCCTACATCTCCCTGGCCCCGGCGGACGAACAGGTCGACCCCGTCCAGAAGTACACGTTCGTGGTGCCGGCGGTCTCGTCCAAGTACGCCGAGGCGATGCTCCAGTACTTCCAGGCGCACAAGATCACCAAGATCGCCGTCGCGTACGACACCAAGAGCTCCTACTCCGTGGCCGGTTTCGCCGGGATGAAGAAGTACGCCGCCAAGTACGGCGTGACGATCGTCGAGGAGGAGCCGTACGAGACCACGGCGACCGACTTCAGCCCGGTCTTCACACACGTACGGAGCTCCGGCGCGCAGGCCCTCGTCGCGTGGGCGAGCGGCGCCCCTGGAGTGACCCTCGCCAAGCAGTTCCCCAACTCGGGCCTCAAGCTTCCCCTGTTCATGACCGCCTCGCAGGCCAGCAAGCTCTGGCTCGACCCGGTGGGCAAGGCGAGTGAGGGCGTGTACGTGCAGAGCGCCATCGGCGTCATCGGCGACACGCTGCCCGACGGCAAGCTCAAGAAGTCGATCGAGGAGATGTCCGTCCCGTTCAAGGAGAAGTACGGATACGAGCCGCCGCAGTTCGCCATGGACGGGTATGCGGGCGTGAAGCTGCTCGCCGCCGCGATCGAGAAGGCGGGCGGCACCGACAAGGAGAAGATCCGCGACGCACTCGAGTCGCTGACCCTGGTCACCCCGACGGGCAAGTACACCTACTCCCCCACCGATCACTCGGGGCTCAAACCGACGGACATCTCCATGAACCGGGTCAAGGACGGCAAGCTCGTGCCCACCGAGTGGTCGGCCGAACGCAATGCCGCGACCGCCAAGGCCGCGGGATGACCTCGCTGCTCGAAGTGCACGACGTCGGCAAGGCGTTCGGCGGTGTCTACGCCGTACGCGAGGTCGGCCTGACCGTGGCCGAAGGCGAGCTGCGCGGCGTGATCGGGCCCAACGGGGCAGGAAAATCGACCCTGTTCAATCTGATCAGCGGTCATCTCCTGCCCGATCACGGCACGTTGACCTATGCGGGTCGGCGTCTGGAGCGGCTGACCCCGCACGCCCGGGCCAAGCTCGGCATCGCGATCGTCTTCCAGGGCGCCCGGCTCTTCCTGGGCATGACGGCCCTGGAGAACGTGATGGTCGGCGCGCACGCCAGAACCCGGCACGGCTTCCTCTCGGCGGCGCTCCGGCTTCCGGCGCACCGCAGGGAAGAGCGGGCGATCAGGGCCGACGCCCTGGAGGCGCTCGACCGGGTGGGCCTCAAGGACTGGGCGGACCGGGCCGCCGAGGAGCTTCCGCTCGGCCAGCAGCGCTCGCTCCAGGTGGCCCGCGCGCTGTGCGCCCGGCCGCGGCTGCTGCTCCTGGACGAACCGGCCTCGGGGCTGCGCGCCGCCGAACGCGAGGCCCTCGCCCAGCTCATCGAGTCGCTTCGGGGCGAGGGCCTGACGACGCTGCTCGTCGAGCACGACGTCGCCTTCGTCGCCCGGCTCGCCGACCGGATCAGTGTGCTCGACCTCGGCGCGCACATCGCCGAGGGCACCCCGGCCGAGATCCGCCAGGACGAGCGGGTCATCGCCGCCTACCTCGGCAAGGAGGCCGCATGAACGTGATCGAGGCGGAGGACCTGGTCGTACGGTACGGAACGGCCACCGCTCTCGACCGGGTCGGCCTGAGGGTCGCGGCCGGTGAACTCGTCGCGCTCATCGGCCCGAACGGGGCCGGCAAGTCCTCCCTCGTCAACACGGTCCTCGGCATCGTCCGCCCGGAGTCGGGACGCGTCGCGGTGCACGGCCGCGCCGCCCTCGTCCCCGAAGGGCGGCAGCTCTTCGGAGACCTGACCGTCGACGACAACCTCGCGCTCGGCGCCTGGCGGCGCAGAAGAGACTCCAAAGCCCGCGACACCGGCAAGGTGTACGAGGTGCTGCCCGGCCTGGTCCGCCTGCGCAAGCGGCGCGCGGGCAGCCTGTCCGGCGGCGAGCAGCAGATGGTCGCGTTCGGACGGGCCCTGATGGCCGACCCGGATGTGGTGGTCGTGGACGAACTCTCCCTGGGTCTCGCCCCGTTGGTCACCGCGGACCTGGCCGCGCAGCTGCGCACTCTGAACGCCGAACGGGGCATGGCCGTGCTCCTGATCGAGCAGAACGCACGGCTCGCCCTCGACCTGTGCAGCCGCGGTTACGTCCTCGAGGCGGGCCGGATCCGAGCCGAGGGCACCGCGGCCGAGCTCACCGCGAGCGCCGAGGTCGCCGACGCCTATCTGGGGGCGGTCCTGTGAGCGACTTCCTCCAGTACCTCGTCGCGGGCCTGGCCGTCGGCTGCGGCTTCGCCCTGCTCGCCAGCGGATTGGTGGCCGTCCACCGGGTGACCCACGTGGTCAACTTCGCGCAGGGCATGTTCGCCGTAGTGGCGGGCCTGACCGCCGGTTCGCTGCTCTCGGCCGGGCTCCCGCACGGGGCCGCCGAGCTCCTCGCGGTCCTGGTGGCCGGCGCGGTCGGTCTGCTCGTCGGTCTCATCGCCACCGGCAAACCCGGGACCAGCGCCCAGTCCGCGCTGATCGTGACGCTCGGCGTGGGCTTCGTCGCGTACGCCGTCGAGATCATGATCTGGGGCGACAACCCCCGTTCCCATCCCGGACTCCGCGGCTCGGTGCAGATCGCCGACGCCTACGTGCAGAAGCAGTCGTTCCTCGTCATCGGCGTGACCGCGGTGGTGTTCACCCTGCTCGGCCTGTTCTTCACCCGCACCTACCTCGGCAAGGCCTTCACCGCCTGCGCCTCCAACCCCTACGCGGCGCGTGCGGTGGGCATCGACGTGACCCGTATGGGACTGATCGCCTTCGCCCTCGGCGGGATGCTCGGCGGCGCCGCGGGCGTGCTGCTCACCCCGCTCCTGCCGATCTCGTACAACAGCGATGTCCTGCTCATCACCAGCGGATTCGCCGCCGCGATCCTCGGCGGCCTCACCCGGCCGGGGCTCGCCCTCGTCGGCGCGCTGATCCTGGGCGTCGCGGAGTCCATGGTCGCCGGGTATCTGGACGCCTCGTACCAGACGGTGGTCGCGCTGCTCCTGATGCTCGCGATCATGATCTGGCAGGCCTCGCAGCGTACGTCGCTCACCGAAGAGGCGGCCCGATGAACGAATCCGTCCTTGTCCTCCTGCTGCTTTCCGCGATCGTGGTCACGGGCCTGTCCATGCTGATGGGCTACGCCGGCCAAGTCTCCCTCGGCCAGGCCTCCTTCACCATGATCGGCGCCTACACCGCGGCCCTGATCGCCACCCATGGCCGGCCGACCTGGCTCGGCCTGCTCGCCGCGCCGTTCGTCGCCACCGCGGCCGCCGCCCTGATCGGCATCCCGCTCCTGCGCCTGCGCGGCCACCGTCTCGCCTTCGCCACACTCGCCGTCCAGCTGGTGCTCCTGAGCGTCGTGGGACAGCAGGCGTGGACCGGCGGCGACATCGGCCTGCAGGGCATCCCGCTCCTGAACATCGGCGGTTACGAATTCTCCGGCGACCGTCCGTACATCTATCTCGCTCTCGCGGCCCTGCTCCTGGTCGTCCTGATCACGCGGAACGTCGTGGCCTCCCGGCCGGGGCGCGGACTGCGGGCCCTTGCCACCAGTGAGGTCGCCGCCGAGTCGTCCGGGGTGCCGGTGGCCACGTACAAACTGGTCGTCTTCAGCCTCTCGGCGGGCTTCGCCGGACTGGCGGGCGGCATCTACGCCTTCTACATCGGCTATGTGTCGCCCGGTTCGTTCCCCGTGCTCCTTTCCTTCGAATACGTGGTGATGGTCGTCGTCGGCGGCGCGGGCACCATCTGGGGTGCGCTCGCCGGCGCCACCGCGATCACCCTGCTGCTCCAGTGGCTCAACGACCTCGGCACCCGCGAGGGCATGCCCGCCTCCGCGCCCGCGGTCCTGTCCTATGCCGTCTACGGAGTGCTGCTGATCCTCGTGGTGCTCTTCCTGCCGCGCGGTCTGGTGCCCAGCGCGACGTCCTGGTGGGCACGGCACGTCCGATGGCCGCGACGCCGCACCTCGGAGCCTGCCGACACTCCGTCAACTGCCCCGAAGGAGATGCACTATGAGCCGAATTGATCTCAACGGCAAGGTGGCCGTCGTGACCGGTGGCGGGCGGGGCCTCGGGCTCGCCTATGCGCGGGCGCTGGCTCGTACGGGCGCCTCGGTCGTGGTCAACGACGTCGACGAGGAGATCGCCGCGGCGGCCGTCAAGGAGATCACCGGCGCGGGCGGGCAGGCGGTGGCGGAGGTCGTGCCCGTGGGGGACGCCGCGGCCGCCGACCGCCTCGTGGGGCGGGCCGTCGAGGCGTTCGGGCGGCTCGACGTCATGGTGACCAACGCCGGGATCCTGCGCGACCGGGTGCTGTGGAAGATGTCCGACGACGATTTCGACGCGGTCCTCGGCGTCCATCTGCGGGGCACGTTCACCTGCGCCCGGGCCGCCGCCGTACGGATGCGGGAGCAGGGCGACGGCGGCTCGCTCGTCCTGGTCGGCTCGCCCGCCGGACAGCGCGGCAACTTCGGGCAGACCAACTACGCCGCGGCCAAGGCGGGTATCGCCGCCATGGCCCGCACCTGGTCGATGGAGCTCGCCAGGTCCGAGATCACCGTCAATGCGATCATCCCCGTCGCGGCCACCGCCATGACCGAGACGATCCCGGTGTTCGCCCCGTATATAGAGGAGCAGCGCAAGGGCCGTCCGCTGCCCGATTTCCTGCGCAAGGGCGAGGGGTTCGGCACACCGGAGGACTGCGCCGCACTCGTCCCGTACCTCGCCTCGGACGCGGCCCGCGGCATCACCGGGCAGTGCATCGGCATCGGCGGGGACAAGCTCGCGCTCTGGTCGCACCCGCAGGAGATCGCGGCGGCCTACGCCGACGGCGGCTGGACACCGGAGACGATCGCCGCCGTCTGGCCCGCCTCGCTCGGCCGCGCGCCCCAGTCCGTGGGCATCCCGGCCCCCGTGGTCCCGGAGGGCTGACCGTGCTGAACCCCGACGAGCTCACCGCCATCGACGTGCACACGCACGCCGAGGTGTCCGCGCGCGGGAACGCCTCCCTGGACGAGGAGTTGAGCGACGCGTCCAGCACGTACTTCAAGATCGACCCGGCCCGGCGCAAGCCCACTCTGGAGGAGATCGCGGCCTATTACCGTGAGCGCTCCATGGCCGCCGTGGTGTTCACCGTGGACGCCGAGCACGCCACCGGGACGCCGCCCGTGCCCAACGAAGAGGTGGCCCAGGCGGCCGCGGCCAACCCGGACGTCCTCATCCCGTTCGCCTCGATCGACCCGTTCCGGGGCAAGGCGGGTGTGCGCCAAGTGCGGCGTCTGGTCGAGGAGTTCGGCGTACGGGGGTTCAAGTTCCACCCCAACGTCCAGGGCTTCTTCCCCAACGACCGGATCGCCTACGGCCTGTACGAGGCGATCGAGGAGCTCGGCGCCATCGCGCTGTTCCACACCGGGCAGACCGGGATCGGCTCCGGGATTCCGGGCGGTGGCGGCATCCGGCTGAAGTACTCCAATCCGCTGCATGTCGACGACGTGGCCGTCGACTTCCCGCATCTGAAGATCATCCTGGCCCACCCCTCGTTCCCCTGGCAGGACGAGGCGCTGAGCATCGCCACGCACAAGCCGGGCGTCTACATCGACCTGTCCGGCTGGTCGCCGAAGTACTTCCCGCCGCAGCTCGTCCAGTACGCCAACACCTTGCTCAGGGAGAAGGTGCTGTTCGGCTCCGACTACCCGCTGCTGACTCCGGACCGCTGGCTGGCCGACTTCGCCGAGCTCCCGATCAAGGACGAGGTGCGGCCCCTGATCCTCAAGGAGAACGCGGCGCGACTGCTGGGGCTGCGGAAGACCTGAGCCGTCCGCGCGAGGAGTCGAAAGGAGGTCACGCACATGCGCAACGAGGGAATCGGGTCGTGGCCGGCGCGCAGAGCGCGCAAGACCCCGCACCGCACCGCCCTGATCCACGACGGCAGCACGATCACCTACGGCGAGCTGCACCGGCGAGTCCTCCAACTCGCCCACGCGTTACGCACATTGGGCGTGCAGCGCGGCGACCGCGTCGGCTATCTCGGCCCCAACCACCCGTCGTTCCTGGAGACGCTGTTCGCCACCGGCGCGATCGGCGCCGTCTTCGTCCCGCTCAACACCCGCCTGGCCGCTCCGGAGATCGGCTATCAGCTCGCCGACTCCGGGGTGTCCGTCCTGATCCACGCCCCGACCCACGCACCACTGGTCGACTCCCTGCGCGCCACGACGGACGTCCGCGTGCACGTGGCGCTCGCGGACCCGTCCCCCTTTGCGGTCGACTACGCGGAGATGATGCGGGCGGCCCCGAAGGACCCGCTCGACGAGCCGGTGGCTCCCGACGACCTGTGCCTGATCATGTACACCTCGGGGACCACGGGCCGTCCCAAGGGCGCCGCCCTCACCCATGCCAACCTCACCTGGAACGCCCTCAACGTCCTGGTCGACACCGACCTGATCGCGGATGAGACCGCGCTGGTGTCGGCGCCCCTGTTCCACACCGCCGCGCTCAACATGCTCACCCTGCCGGTGCTGCTCAAGGGCGGCGCCTGCGTCCTCGTCCCGGCCTTCACACCCGACTCCACCTTCGAGCTGATCGAGCGCCACCGGGTCACGTTCATGTTCGGTGTACCCACCATGTTCAACGAGCTCGCCCGGTCCCCCAAGTGGCCCGCCGCGGACCTGACTTCACTGCGTCTGCTGACCTGCGGCGGCTCCCCGGTCCCGACCTCCCTCATCGAGACCTACGCCGCCCGGGGCCTGACCTTCCTCCAGGGATACGGGATGACGGAGGCGGCTCCCGGAACGCTGTTCCTCGACGCGGCCCACGCCGTGACCAAGACCGGCTCCGCCGGAGTGCCGCACTTCTTCACCGACGTACGCGTCGTCGGCCCCGACGGCGCCGACGTCACACCGGGCGAGCCGGGCGAGGTCCTGGTCAACGGCCCGCATGTCATGGCCGGTTACTGGGGCCTGCCCGACCAGAGCGCCGCCGTCCTCAGGGACGGCTGGTTCCACACCGGCGATCTGGCCGTACTCGACGAGGACGGCTACGCGTTCATCACCGACCGGCTCAAGGACATGATCATCTCCGGCGGCGAGAACATCTATCCGGCCGAGGTCGAAAAGGCCATCGCGGCCGACCCCGACGTCCTCGACTGCGCCGTCATCGGCGTCCCCGACCCCACCTGGGGCGAGGTCGGCCGCGCCGTCGTGATCCCCCGGCCCGGCTCGGGCCTCACGCCCGCACGCGTCATCGACGGCCTCCGGGGCGCGCTGGCCTCGTACAAGATCCCCAAGTCGGTGGTGTTCGCCGACGAACTGCCGCGCAACGCGGCCGGAAAGATCCTCAAATCCCGCCTGCGCGACCTCCACGGCTGAGGAGCCCTCATGCATGTGCACATCGACGACCTCGTCGGCCTGACCGGCAAAGAGCTGGGCACGAGCGACTGGTTCCCGGTCCCGCAGACCCGTATCGACACCTTCGCGGACGCCACCGACGACCACCAGTGGATCCATGTGGACCCCGAGCAGGCGAAGAACGGCCCCTTCGGCGTCCCCATCGCCCACGGCCTGCTCACTCTCTCGCTCTTCATCCCGATGTTCACGGCACTCCTGGACGTGGACGGGGTGCGGACCAAGGTCAACTACGGCTTCAACAAGGTCCGCTTCCCGGCCCCGGTCCCCGCCGACTCCCGCCTACGCCTGCACGCCCGCCTCACCGAAGCCACCGACGTCCCGGGCGGTGGCGTCCAGATCACGGTGGACGGCACGATCGAAATCGAGGACGCACCCAAGCCGGCCTGTGTGCTGCAGTCCGTCTCGCGCTTCTACCGCTGAGACGGCGCCCGTTGTCAGTGGCGTACGGCATCGTGTGCCGCCGACGTCGGACCGACACCAGGGGTGGGCAGCGTGGCGGAGCAGAGGCTCTCCGAGTATGTGGCAGGCGAGTTGAGCCGTACGGACTGGGAGGTGCTGGGGCATGCCTACGGTCCGGCAGGCGACATCCCTCCGTACTTGGCCGGGCTGCTCGACTCGGACGCGGACAGACAGTCCGAGGCGCTGGGGATGCTCGATATGGCGGTGCTCCACCAAGGTTCGCTCTACTCCGCGACGCCACCCGCCGCGCTCTTCGTCGCGGCCGTCCTCGATCATCCGCGCACCCTCGCCGAGCACGAGAGCCACTACCCCTGGGACGAGCGGACGCGCCCGCTGCGCGCCGCGCTGATCGAATGGCTCGGCCAGATCGCGGACTGCGCCGCCTACGGCGAGACGACCGGTGGCGAGGATTCCAACGATCCGGGCGTGACCGCGGCATGCCGTGCCGTCAGGCCCGCGCTCTACCAGAGCGTGCAGCGGTATCTGTCGGACCCCCATCCGGCGATACGGGAGGCGGCGGTGGGCACCGTCACCCATCTCCTGCGCGCCCCCGAGCTCGCGGAACACATCCCGCACGCCGCCGGGCACCTGCGGCACACCCTCGCGCACAGTCCGTCCCGGCGGGAGCGGGCCACCTGCGCCGTCACCTTGGGCCTGTGGGGTCAGGACACCACGGCGTATCTCGACGATCCCGACCCCGCCGTCGCCACCTGCGCCGCCCTCGCCGACCGCAACGCCGGCGAAGCGAAGGCCACCGCGCTGCTGCTGGCCGCGCTGGAGCATCCGGCCGAGGCGGATGCCTGGTTCCGGCCGCATCTGCCGCACTTCGACGGCTGGTTCCGCTTCACGCTCCTGCGGGTCGCCCTGGAGCGCACGACGCTCGAGGAACTGCTCCCGGCTGCGCTCGCCATGCTGCGGATGAGCAGCCACTTCACGGTGGAGTGGGACTGGGGGCCGCTGATGGTGAAGGCGTTTCCCGACGGGCATCGGGCCCCGCTCACGCAGGCCCAGCGCACCTTCCTGAGGGCCGCATTGGAGCACGACGACGACTGGGGGAACACCGCCGGCCGGATCATCTGGCTCCGGAAGGCGGGGCTTCCCTCCGAGCGCGAGGCCCTGTGCGAGCTGCTGTAGCCGCGGACGCCGCCTCAGCCCGGTGCTCGGGCTCCGTGGCTGGTCAGGTGGTGGATATTCTGGCGGGATGGTGGACAGAACCGGTGGTGAGCCGCAGATCGACGGGCGCTCCACCCGCTGGGACGAGCACAAGGCGCAGCGCCGGGTCGAGTTGGTGGATGCGGCGGTCGCGCTCATCGAGGAGGAGGGCACGGCGTTCCGCGTACAGCGTCTCGCGGAGCGTGTGGGGCTGCCGCGATCGGTGCTGTACCGGCATTTCAAGGACCGGGCCACGCTGGACGAGTTGATCCGGCGCCGGGTCGTGGAGTCCTTCATGCGGCGGATGGAACCCACGCTCAGCTTCGAGGGGACGGTCGAGGAGTCCGTCCAGCGGGTGGTGGGTGCGCATCTGGACTGGGTCGTCGAACATCCGCGGCTCTACGCCTACATGGGCGTCGGGGAGCATGCGATGGGGGACGGTTCGCTGGTGGCGGACGCCAAGTCGGCCATCGCGCTGATGCTGGCCGACCGCTTCGGGGACATCCTGCGGGCGCTCGGGCTGCGGGAGGCGCCGATCCGTTCGGTCGCGGTGGGGATCGTGGGGTTCGTGGACACCGCGGTCAATCAGTGGGTCCACGACCCCGGGCGCGAGCAGTCCGAGGAGGAGCTGCGGGCGATGCTGTGCCGCTCGGTCTGGGCGGTCCTCGACGCGACGCTGCGGGACCTGGGTGTGGAGCTGTCACCGCAGCAGAAGGTCTCGGAGCTGGAAGGGATCTGAAGCTGTCCGGCCCCGCGCGAGGGTGCTCTGAAGCTGTCCGGTCCCGCGCGAGGGTGCTCTGAAGCTGTCCGGTCCCGCGCGAGGGTGCTCTGAAGCTGTCCGGTCCCGCACAAGAGACCCGAGCCCGTGCGGTCCCGGACGTCATGGGTGTCAGCCGCGTGCCGCCGGGGTGGCGTTCGCGGCACCGTGCAGGGACTCCGTGTCCGTGAGCTTGACGCGCGGCCGGCCCTGGGCCTCGCCGGCCGACCGCTCCGCGTGGTCGATGGCGCGCCATGCGTCGAGGCCGAGCCCGTCGACCGCCACGGCCCCGCGGTGTTCCGGACGGCCGAGGAGACCGGCGGCGACGTCGTCGAGCAGGGACTCGACCGTCTCCTGGGCGCAGGTCTTGTTCGTACCGATGTAGCCGGTCGCCCCGCGCTTGATCCAGCCCGCGACATAGACACCGGGCTGCACCCGGCCGCGCTCATGCGGGACCGTCGCGCTGTCCTCGTCGAACGGCAGGCCCGGCACGGGCCGGGCACGGTAGCCGACCGACCGCAGGACGAGACCGGCCTCCAGGGTCTGCGACGCGCCGGTGGGCCGGGCGCGGACGGTGCCGTCGCCGTCGGTGTGCAGTGTGGTGGGGGTGAACTCCAGGGCCTGGACGGATCCCTCGCCGATGAGCCGTACGGGACTGGCCAGGAAGCGCAGCACGATCCGGCGGCGGCCCTCGACCGGCGTCCGGCCGGCCAGCTCCCACAGCAGCCGGGTCTTCTCGGTGGCATCGGGCGCCAGGTCCTCGGGCCAGCCCTCCACCCGCACGTCCACGTCCTTCAGGGCACGAAGCGCCAGGAGTTCGGGCACGGTGAACGCCGCCTGAGCGGGCCCGCGCCGGCCGAGCAGGACGACTTCGCGGACCTTGCTCGCGCGCAGCGCGGCGAGTGCGCGGTCCGAGATGTCGGTACGGGCCAGTGCCTCGGGATCGGCGGTGAGGATACGGGCGACGTCGAGGGCGACATTGCCGTTGCCGATGACGACGGCGCGTTCCGTATCAAAGGGGTACGCCTCGTGTGCGCGGTCGGGGTGGCCGTTGTACCAGGCGACGAACTCCGTTGCGGACACGCTGCCTGCCAGGTCCTCGCCCTCGATGCCGAGGCGCTTGTCGGTCGCGGCACCGACGGCGTAGATCACCGCGTGGTGCTCACGCAGCAGGTCGGCGTGCGTGAGGTCGGTGCCGACCTCGACGCCGAGGCGGTAGCGGAAGCCGGCCTGTGACTCGATGGCCCGGAAGAGCTCGGTGACCTGCTTGGTGTCCTGGTGGTCCGGCGCGACACCGGCCCGCGCCAGACCGTACGGCGTCGGGAGCCGGTCGAGGACGGTGACGCGCACGCCCGGGTGGCGCAGGAGCTCATCGGCGGCGAACAGGCCCGCGGGCCCCGCACCGACGACGGCGACGGACAACTCGCCTGCGGGAAGGGCACGTTGAGCGGGCACCACGTACATGGGCGCGCGATCGGTGTGCGGGTTCTCCTTGTAGTACGACGCGTTCAGCTCCAGGAACGGCAACTCCCCTTCGGTGAGCGCCGTATGGGGCTTGAGCGCGTCGACCGGACAGGCCGTCGTACAGGCTCCGCAGTCCACGCAGGTGCGCGGATCGACGTACAGCATCTCGGTCGTGCCGAAGCCCGGCTCTCCCGGCGCGGGATGGATGCAGTTGACCGGGCAGGCCAGCACGCACGAGGCGTCGGCGCAGCAGGATCGGGTGACGACGTACGGCACGGCGGGCTGGTCTCCGTTCGGATGGTCAGGGAAGTGCGGTGCGGCCTGCGGCCGTTGAGCGGGCGGGCGGTGCGGCTCCCGGCGGTTCAGCGAGCGGGGCCGTGCGGCCCCCGGCCGTTCAGTCGGCGGTGAGCGGGGCGGGTTCGCCGCGGAAGCGCGCGGGCCTGCCGTTGATCCGCAGCGCCTTCCACACCGGACGGGACACCTTGTTCATCAGACCGATGTCCTCGGCGAGCATCCGTACGTCGGAGAAGAGGTCGTGGAGCATCTTCCGGCCGGCGTCGGACTTCCAGAAGACGTCCTTGAGCACCCAGGCGGGAATGCCCACCTCGGCGGCGGACTTCCGGTCGGGGATCATGATGACGTCGCACAGCACCCGCATGATCAGCGGGAAGAGCACGGACAGGGCGCCGCGGCGGGCCTTGCCGTAGCGCGGGACGCGCAGGCGCAGGAACTCATGGGCGAAGGAGATGTGCCGGGCCTCCTCCGCGATGTGGATCTGCATGATCCGCTGCGGGAGCGGGTGCACCGGCTCCCCGCTGCGCAGGGCCGCCTTCTGCAGGTGGTCGATGGGCTCCTCGCCGGCGAGGATGCCGGTGAAGAACGCCTCCGGGTAGAGCGAACCGGCCAGCGGCAGGACCCGGCTCAGCTGCCGGAACCAGCGCTTTCCGCCGGCGGTGTCCACGCCGGTGCGGTTGACCAGCTCCTGGAACATCTG
The DNA here is from genome assembly GCF_011044995.1 of Streptomyces mesophilus. Classification (GTDB taxonomy): domain Bacteria; phylum Actinomycetota; class Actinomycetes; order Streptomycetales; family Streptomycetaceae; genus Streptomyces; species Streptomyces mesophilus. Next base: position 59,066 of record NZ_JAAKZW010000009.1, read on the forward strand.
GGTGTGGTGGGTCTCCTCGGTGATCTCGTGGGTGAGATACCTGAACTCCTCGTTGCGGTTGCCCAGTTGGTAGATGTAGTCCAGCGCACCGCGCATGAGCAGGTTCTCGAACTGCATGCCCACCTTGGCGATGGTCGCCCACCGCCAGATCCCGATCCGTATCCGCGTCTCGAGCGGCTGCTCCTGGTACCACGGGTGGGCGCCCAGGGCGTCCGCGGAGGTGAGCACCCAGCGGGGGTCGCCGGTGTCCACGGCGAACTCGGGGTCGTCCCACTTGATGTCGGTGAAGGCGTTGAAGTTGACGTTGACGGAGCCTTCGGACAGGGTCCGCAGGCGCTCGTCGTAGACCTTCCTGGTCAGGTTCGCGGTCATCTTCGTCCTCGGTTGTCTGCGGGGTGGCTTGGACGAGCGGGGTTGCGGGGACGAGCCGTTCCGGCCGGCCCGTCAGGCGGCGCGGGTCGGTTCCTCGACGTCCGCACGAGCATCAGCGGCAACGTCCGCGCGAGAGGAATCCGCGGCGGCGTCCGCGCGGGAGGGGTCCGCCTTCTCGAAGCGCAGGGCGCTGTCGTCGATGGGGGCGGACCGGAGCATGGCGCGGTCGCGGTAGTAGTTGTTCCACAGCCGCCACGGGTCACGGGTGCCCTGGCGCGGCATGACCTCATCGGCCCGGGCGATATAGCCCGAGGTCAGCGCCTCGCCCATGACGGAGAACTCGGAACGGTCGCCGTCCGAGGCCACCGGCGTGGCGATGTCGTGCCCGTGCCGCCGCATGTGCGCGAGCAGGCGGGCGGTGTAGTCGGCCGCGAGGTCCGCCTTCAGGGTCCAGGAGGCGTTGGTGTAGCCGATCACGAGGGACATGTTGGGTACGCCCTCGAGCAGAACGGCCTTGTAGAGGACACGGTTCGCGATGTCCACGGGGCGTCCTTCGACGGTGAGTTCCATGCCGCCCAGGAGACGGACGCTCAGGCCGGTGGCGGTGACCACGATGTCGGCCTTCAGCTCCTCGCCGGACTTCAGGCGGATGCCGTCGGCGGTGAAGGTGTCGATGTGATCGGTGGCGATCGACGCCTTGCCGCTCTTGAGGACCTTGAACAGATCACCGCCGGGCACCACGCACAGCCGCTGGTCCCACGGCTTGTAGCGCGGGCTGAAGTGCCGCATCTCGACACTCTTTCCGGCCCGGGCCCGTACGAGGCCGAGGAGCGCCTTGCGGGCGAGGCGCGGGTACTTGCGGCAGAAGGCGTAACTCCCGCGCTGCAGCGCGATGTTGCGCGCCCGCGCGATCCTGTGCGTCAGCGCCGCGGGGGCGCGCAACTTCTGCAGCACGTAGGTGAGCGGGTCGATCTCGGGCAGCGCGAGGATGTACGTGGGCGAGCGCTGCAGCATGGTGACGTGCGCGGCTTCGCCGGCCATCGCGGGCAGCAAGGTGATGGCGGTGGCACCTGACCCGATGACGACGACACGCTTGCCGCTGTGGTCGAGATCCTCCGGCCAGTGCTGCGGATGGACCACGGTGCCCTGGTAGTCGGCCTCGCCCGGGAACTGCGGGCGATACGGCCGGTCGTAGTCGTAGTAGCCGGTCGCACCGACGAGGTAGCCCGCACTGTACGACTCGCGCTCGCCCGTGGCCTCGTCCTCGACCTCGACCTCCCAACGCCCGGTGGCGTGCGAGAAGTTCGCACGGATCGCGCGCCGCCCGAAGCGGATGTGCTCGAGCACCCCGGCGTCGCCCGCGGCGTCCTCGACGTACTGCCGGATCTCCGCACCGCCGGCCAGGATGCGCGCGTCGCGCCAGGGCCGGAAGCCGAATCCGAAGGTGGACATGTCCGAGTCGGAGCGGATGCCGGGATACCGGAAGAGATCCCAGGTGCCACCGACCCGCGCGCGCCGCTCGAGCACGACGAGCGAAGTGCCGGGCGCGTCCCGCAGGACATGACAGGCGGCGCTGATGCCGGAGATTCCGGCACCGATCACCAGGACGTCGACGTGCTGCTGCTCCATTGCGGAGGTCCCCACTCTCGGTCGGGCACGCGGTTCCTTCTCTGTGCGTTCCCGCAATTTACCTGCGACACACTGTTTCAGATACCGGCGGTAACGTGATGTGGGTCACGTGAGGCCGAGCAGGGAGCCGAGGGAAGACGGATCGCTGTCAGCGCCTGCCGCTAGCGTGGCGGCAGCCAGGTCCGACTCTCTCCAGGAGCACACCCGTGGACATCCTGCTCATCGCCGGCCTGTGGCTCGACGGATCCGCATGGGACGACGTCGCGCCCGAACTCACCGCGCTCGGCCACCGTCCGGTGCCGCTCACGCTTCCCGGCCAAGGCGACGGCACCGCCTCGGCGACGCTCGACGACCAACTGGCCGCAGTGCTCGCCGCCGTGGACGCGGCGCCCGGCAAGCCCCTGGTAGTGGGGCACTCCGCCGCGGCAAGCCTGGCCTGGCTGGCCGCCGACGCGCGGCCGGAGAAGGTGGCCAAGGCCGTATTGATCGGCGGCTTCCCCGCCCCCGACGGACGCGCCTACGCCGACTACTTCGCAACGGAGGACGGCGTCATGCCCTTCCCTGGCTGGGCCCCCTTCGAAGGAGCCGACTCCGCCGACCTGGACGAGGAGGCCCGGCACCGCTTCGAGTCCACCGCCGTCCCCGTCCCCGAGGGAGTCACCAAGGGGGTCGTGCACCTGACGGACGAGCGCCGCTTCGACGTCCCCGTCGTGCTGGTCTGCCCCGAGTTCACCCCGGCCCAGGCCAAGGAGTGGATCGCCGACGGCGACAGCCCCGAGCTGGCCCGCGCCACCCACCTCTCGTACATGGACCTCGACTCGGGCCACTGGCCGATGACCACCCGCCCTCGCGAACTGGCCCGCGCACTGGCGGAGGCCGCCGACTCGTAGCGGTGGGCGGGATATGAGGGGGCGCCACAACGACAGAACCCCACGGTTTGAAGAAGCCGTGGGGTTCTGGTTGGTGTCCGAGGGGGGACTTGAACCCCCACGCCCGATAAAGGGCACTAGCACCTCAAGCTAGCGCGTCTGCCATTCCGCCACCCGGACAAGGTGTCTGTCGTTCACGGGGTGTTCCCCGTGGCGACATGGACAACAATACCAAGCTTTCGGGGTGCCTTTCACCTGCGTATTCGGGGCGGCTGCGGGGGTGCGGGGCCGGGCCGATCTACCGTCTCACCATGAGTGATCATGTCGTCACGGATGGCCCACCAGGGCGTTTGCCGAGGCCGTTGTCGCCGCTGCGGGAGCATCTGCGGGACACCTTCTGGTTCGCGCCCACGGCCGGGATCGTCGTGATCTTCGGGCTGTGGCTGCTTGCCGCGTATGCCGACGGCGAGATTCTCCGGGCGCTGCAGACGGGCGACGACGAGCGGGCGCTCACCCGCGCCATCGGGTTCGCCGATGACGTGAAGGCCGTCGTCACCGTCATCAGCTCGGCGATGATGACCTTCATCGGTGTGGTGTTCAGCATCTCGCTCGTGGCCGTGCAGATGGCCAGTGGGCAGTTCAGTCCGCGGGTCGTGCGGATCTTCGTCCGGTCACGGATCGCCAAGCTGACCTTCACCGTCTTTCTGGCGACGTTTCTGCTCTCGCTGCTCGTGCTCATGTCGTACGACGGTGAGCCCGACCCGCACGCCGTGGACAGCGTGCCGATGGTGCAGGCCGTCCTGGCGCTGGTGATGGTGGGGCTGAGTCTGTTTCTGTTCATCGGCTATGTGAACGGGACGCTGCGGATGATGCGGGTCGGCTTCGTGATCGACCGGATCACTCGCGAGGCCTTCCGTGTGGTGGCCAAGCAGCCGTCGGCGCGGGCCGCCGGTGGGGAGCCGGGCCTGGAGACCGCGCGGATCGCGCATCACGGGCGGGCCGGTGTGCTGCGGGATGTGCATATCGCGCGGCTGGTGCGTGCGGCTCGCAAGGAGGGCACCGTGCTGCGGCTGATTCCGCGGATCGGGGATTTCGTGGTGCCGGGGACTCCGGTGCTCGCGGTGCACGGCGGGGCGGCGCCTTCGCGGCGGGCCCTTGCGTACACCGTGTCGGTCGGGGTCGAGCGGACCTTCCATCAGGATCTGGGGTTCGGGCTGCGGCAGCTGTCGGACATCGCGCTGCGGGCGCTGTCGCCGGCGGTGAACGATCCGACCACCGCGGTGCAGGCGCTGGACCGGATCGTCCAGTTCCTGGCCGCGCTGGTCGACAAGCCGTTGGAGGCCGTGCGGCACTGCGACCGGCGCGGGCGGGTGCGGCTGATCCAACCGGTGCCCGGGTGGGACGAGTTGGTCGATCTGGGGTTCGCGGAAATCCGTCTGCATGCACCGGATCAGCCCCAGGTCACCCGACGGATCATCGCCGGGCTCGACGATCTGCTGCTGCTCGCGCCCGCCGAGCGCAGCCGGCCGTTGCTGCGGCACCGGGCGCTGCTCGTCGAGGCGGTGGAGGCAGCGGTGCCGCAGGCCGCGGACCGGGCGTTCGCCCTCCATCCGGATCACCAAGGGATCGGCTGAGAAGACCAGCTGAGAAGACCAAGGGATCGGTTGGGGAGCGAACGCCCGACGATGTGCCGCTACGGCATCAGGTGGTAGTCCGGGAAGTTCCCCGGGATCCGCTCCCCCGCCGGGCCATGGGTGACCGAGCGGACGAGGAGTTCGCCGCCGACGAAGGCGCCGCGCCAGGACGCGCCGAAGCCACCGAAGAGCTCGTCGCGGTCGCCGCGGGAGCGGGGCTTGCCGTGGCCGACCTTGAAGGCGCGGATCTGCGGGGCGAGACGCTCGTAGGTGGACCTGTCGTCGGTGGACAGGGTGGCCACGAGCGCGCCGTTCGAGGCGTTCATCGCGGCGAGCAGCTCCGCCTCGGTGTCGACCAGGACGATCGTGTCGACCGGGCCGAAGGGTTCCGCGTGGTGCAGCGGGGACGACGGGGGCGGGTTGAGGAGCGTGACCGGGGTCAGGTACGCCGAGGTGTCCTGGCCGGGCAGGAAGTGGCCGGCCGCGAGGGAGCCGCGGTGGAGCGGGACCGCGCCGCGGTCGATCGCCTCGGCGACTTGGTCGGCCAGTTCCTTGGCCTTCGCCGCGTTGATGAGCGGGCCGAAGTCCAGGGACGGCAGCGGGTCGGACGGGTCGGCGACGGCCAGCGGGTGGCCGATGCGGATGTCCCGTACGGCCGGCAGGTAGGCGTCGAGGAACTGGTCGAACAGCGACCGCTGCACGACGAAGCGCGGGTACGCGGTGCAGCGCTGCTTGCCGTAGTCGAAGAGCTTGGGGATGACGGCGGACAGCGAGGGCCAGTCGGAGAAGTTCCAGATGCCCCAGGTGTTGAGGCCCTCCTGTTCGAGGTTGTGGCGCTTGCCGAGGTCGGCGACGGCCGTGGCGACCGCCGCTCCCGTGTCGCGGCCGCCGACGAAGGAGACGCAGCCGATCTCCGGGGAGCGGACGAGGGCCTCGGACAGCTCGCCGCCGCTGCCGCTGACGAGCGTGACCGGGATGCCTTCGCGTACGGCGAGGGCGCAGGCCAGCGTGAGGCAGGCGACGCCGCCGTCGGTCGGGGCCTTGGCGATCACCGCGTTGCCGGCCAGGGCCTGCACAAGCATCGCGTGCACCAGGACGGACATCGGGTAGTTCCAGCTCGCGATGTTGGACACCGGGCCGTCGAGCGGGGAGCGGCCTTCGAGCATGGGCTCGATGCCGTCCACGTACCAGCGCACTCCGTCGATCGCACGGTCGACGTCGGCCTGGGCCAGGCGCCAGGGCTTGCCGATCTCCCAGACGAGGAGCAGCGCGAGCAGTTCGCGGTGTTCGGTGAGCGCGTCGAGGGTCGCGGCCACCTTGGCGCGGCGTTCCTCGAGCGGCACATGGCGCCAGGCGCGGTGCTGGTCGAGAGAGGCGCGGACCGCGGCCCGCGCGGTCTCGGAGTCGAGTCGCGGCGGACCGGCGATCGGGCTGCCGTCGACGGGGCTCGTGGCCGGCAGGGCGCGGCCGTCGGCCTGCCAGGTGCCGTTCCACAGATTGCGGACGCGGTCGTCCTGGAAGGCCTCGGGGGCGACGGCGAGGCAGCGCTGCCAGGCGTCGCTCCAGGAAGTCCCTGGCTTGAGGGCGAGGGTGTCGGAGGTGTTGAGGGTTGTTGCCATGAAGGGTCTCCGCTCACGGTGCACAGTCGGGGCGGGGTTATGGCGCTCGCTACCAGACGGTAGGGCGTAGTGCGGCAACTCGGCTGTGGTCGAGGCCACTTGGGACGCACCCAAGTGGCCCCGGATCAGCGTTCGGTGTCGAGGGCTTCCAGGACCAGGCGCGCCGTCTCGGACGGGGTGGATCCCACCCGTACTCCTACGGCTTCGAGCGCTTCCTGCTTGGCCTTCGCCGTTCCCGACGAGCCGGAGACGATGGCGCCGGCGTGGCCCATGGTCTTGCCTTCAGGTGCGGTGAAGCCGGCGACGTATCCGACGACGGGCTTGGTGACGTGCTCGCGGATGTACGCGGCGGCTCGTTCCTCCGCGTCGCCGCCGATCTCGCCGATGAGCACGATGAGTTCGGTGTCGGGGTCGGCCTGGAAGGCTTCCAGGCAGTCGATGTGCGTGGTGCCGATGACGGGGTCGCCGCCGATGCCCACACAGGTGGAGAAGCCGATGTCCCGCAGCTCGTACATGAGTTGATACGTGAGCGTGCCGGACTTGGAGACCAGGCCGATCCGGCCGGGCTTGGTGATGTCGGACGGGATGATGCCCGCGTTGGACTGGCCGGGGGTGATCAGGCCAGGGCAGTTGGGGCCGATGATGCGGGTGCCGCGCTCTTTCGCGTACGCGACGAAGGCGACCGAGTCGTGTACGGGGATGCCCTCGGTGATCACGACGGCGAGGTCGATCCCGGCGTCGGCGGCCTCGATGACGGCCGCCTTGCTGAACGTGGGCGGCACGAAGACGATCGTGACGTCCGCGCCGGTCGCGTCCATCGCCTCGCGCACCCCGCCGAACACGGGCACGGCGCGGTCGTCGAAGTCGATGGTCTGCCCGGCCTTGCGGGGGTTGACGCCGCCGACGACGTTCGTGCCGGCCGCGATCATGCGGCGGGTGTGCTTCATGCCCTCGGCGCCGGTCATGCCCTGGACGAGGACCTTGCTCTCCTTGGTCAGAAAGACGGCCATGGTCTGCTCCTGTGTCCTGTGGGTGACGGCTACTTGGCGACGGCGAGGTCGGCGGCCCGCTGGGCGGCGCCGTCCATCGTGGGCTGCTGCTCGACGAGCGGGTGGGCGTGGGCGTCGAGGATGGCGCGGCCCTGTGCGGCGTTGTTGCCGTCGAGCCGTACGACCAGGGGCTTGGTGAGGTTGACCTCGCCGAGCGCCTGGACGATGCCGTCGGCCACGGCGTCGCAGGCGGTGATGCCGCCGAAGACGTTGACGAAGACGGATTTCACGTCCGGGTCGGAGAGGATGACGGAAAGGCCGTCGGCCATGACCTGGGCGGAGGCGCCGCCGCCGATGTCGAGGAAGTTGGCGGGCTTTGCGCCGCAGCCGGCCACGACGTCGAGGGTGGACATGACCAGGCCCGCGCCGTTGCCGATGACGCCGACCTGGCCTTCGAGCTTGACGTAGTTGAGGCCCTTCTCGGCGGCCTTGGCCTCGAGGGGGTCGTCGTGTACGGAGGCCGAGTCGCCCCAACGCGCTTGGCGGAAGCCGGCGTTGTCGTCGAGGGTGACCTTGCCGTCGATGGCCATGAGCCGGCCGTCCTTGGTGCGGACGAGCGGGTTGACCTCGACGAGGACGGCGTCCTCCTTGGTGAGGACCGTCCACAGCCGGACCAGGATCTCGGCGCTCTCCGGCGGGAGTTGTGCCGCGGCGGCGATCTCCGCGGCCTTCTCGGCGGTGACGCCTTCGGTGGGGTCGATATGGATACGGGCCACCGCGTCGGGCCGGGTCGCGGCGACCTCCTCGATGTCCATGCCGCCCTCGGCGGAGGCGATCGCGAGGAACCGGCCGGCCGCGCGGTCGAGCACGTAACTGACGTAGAACTCGCTCTCTATGTCGACCGGTTGGGCCAGCATCACCTTGTGGACGGTGTGGCCCTTGATGTCCATACCGAGGATCTGACGTGCCGTGATCTCGGCCGATGCGGCATCGGCGGCCGGCTTGACGCCGCCCGCCTTGCCCCGCCCGCCGGTCTTCACCTGTGCCTTGACGACGACCTTGCCGCCGAGGCGTTCCGCGCTCGCGCGGGCCTCCTTGGCGGTGACTGCTACTTCCGCGTTCGGCACCAACACGCCGTAGTCCGCGAAGAGTTCCCTGGCTTGGTGCTCGTACAGGTCCAATTTCGGCTCCTGACTCGAAAGTGCCGCACGCCCCCTGGACACCACCCACCGGATGCGGGATAACAAGCTTCATACAGTATTCGTCGACTGTATGCAATCTACCGCGACAGCACTGATGCGCTGCTCACGGCCGCTTTTCGGGTGGCCCGGGTGCGCTCCAACTCCTCAGGGAGAGAAGGGACTTCGCCATGCCCGACGGTCCGATCACCGCGCATCTCGTACGGCCGGCGGCCGACGCGTTCCCTGAGGTCGAGGGCCTCGCGCAGCTGCTCGCTCACGCCGAGCAGCCGGTGGTCGTTCTCGGCGGCCGGGTGTGGACCGACCGCGCCACGGACGCAGCGGTCGAGCTCATCCGTACCTTGGGCATGCCGGCCTACGCGGATGGTGCTGCGCGCGGCACGCTGCCGCCCGGCGATGCGCAGCACTTCCTGCACTCGCGGGCGTATGCGTTCGCCGGATCCGACGTGATCCTCGTGGTGGGGGCTCCCTCTTCCGTAGCCAACTTCCGTGCCGCGTACGGCAGCAGGCTCTCCCCGCACTCGACGCTCGTGCAGATCGACGCGGGGCATGGACTGCGTGCGGTGGCACGCGCCGCCGCCGGCCTCTCCTTCCAGGAGCGTGCCGACCGCGCGGCGGTACGGCGCAAGGAGTGGTTGGACGAACTGCGGAGCGCCGAACAGACCGCCGAAGCCCTGTGGCAGCGGCATCTGACCTCGGGGGCCTCCCCCATCCACCCCTTCCGGCTGCTTGCCGAGATCGATCAATTCCTCACCGAGGACTCGGTGTTCATCGCCGACGATCCCTGGTCGGCCGACCTTGCCGGCCGGCTCGTACAGCCCAGGACTCCCGGGCACTGGATGGACCCGGGTCCGCTCGGCACCGCCGGCGCCGGCATCCCGTTCGCGCTCGCCGTACGGCAAGCGGACGCGGACAAGGAGAGCGTCGTCCTCTATGACGGCGATCCGTCCACCTCGGCGGACTGGGACTTCGAGGCCCTGGTCCGCCCTCATCTCCGCTTCATCGGGATCGTCGCGCACACCGGCGACGCCTCCCCCTGCCTCGACAAGGCCCGGCTGCACGGCGGTTACGGCGAGGACGTCCGGGATCCCGCCGAGATCCGCCCCGCCCTGCAGCGCGCCCGCGCATCGGACGGACCGGCGCTCGTCGCCGTACGGATCGACCCGGACGCGTACCTCCCCGGATCCGTGAACCAGCCGCACCACCAGACCGACCCATCCAGGAACAAGTAGAGGAGCGCTGTGCCATGACACAGACGAAGGCACTGGACGGCGTCCGCGTCCTCGACATGACACATGTCCAGTCCGGACCATCGGCGACACAGCTGCTCGCCTGGCTCGGCGCGGACGTGGTCAAGTTGGAGGCACCGACCGGAGATATCACCCGCAAGCAGCTACGTGACCTGCCCGATGTCGACTCCCTCTACTTCACGATGCTCAACTGCAACAAGCGGAGCATCACCCTCAACACCAAGACGGAGCGCGGCAAGGAGATCCTCACCGAGCTGATCCGCCGCTCGGATGTGATGGTCGAGAACTTCGGCCCGGGCGCCGTGGACCGTATGGGCTTCACCTGGGAGAAGATCCAGGAGATCAACCCTCGGATCGTCTACGCCTCCATCAAGGGGTTCGGCGACGGCCCGTACACCAACTTCAAGGCGTACGAGGTCGTGGCGCAGGCGATGGGCGGCTCGATGTCGACCACCGGCTTCGAGGACGGTCCCCCGCTCGCGACGGGGGCGCAGATCGGCGACTCGGGCACGGGCATCCACGCCGTCGCCGGCATTCTGGCGGCGCTCTTCCAGCGGGAGAGCACCGGCCGGGGGCAGCGGGTCAACGTGGCCATGCAGCACGCCGTGCTCAACCTCTGCCGGGTGAAGTTGCGCGATCAGCAGCGCCTGGCCCATGGCCCGCTCGCCGAATATCCCAACGAGGACTTCGGCGACGAGGTTCCCCGTTCGGGCAACGCCTCCGGCGGCGGTCAGCCGGGCTGGGCGGTCAAGTGCGCGCCGGGCGGCCCGAACGACTGGGTGTACGTGATCGTGCAGCCCGTCGGCTGGAAGCCGATCTCCGAGCTGATCGGACGGCCCGAGCTGTCCGAGGACCCGGACTGGGCGACGCCCGAGGCACGTCTTCCGAAGCTCAACAAGATGTTCCAGCTCATCGAGGAGTGGAGTTCGACCCTGCCCAAGTGGGAGGTGCTCGAGAAGCTCAACGCGCACAACATCCCGTGCGGACCGATCCTCTCCACCAAGGAGATCATCGAGGACGACTCGCTGGTCGCCAACGAGATGGTCGTCAAGGTTCCGCACCCCGAGCGCGGCGAGTTCACCACGGTCGGCTCCCCCCTCAAGCTCTCCGACTCCCCGGTGGACGTGGTCAGTTCACCGCTGCTCGGTGAGCACAACGAAGAGGTCTACGTCGGCGAGCTCGGGCTCGGCGACGAGGAAATCCGTCTGCTCAAGTCGACTGGAGTGATCTGAAGTGATGGCCGAAGACCGTGCGCTGACGGTGCGGGCCCTGCTCGACGCCGTACGCGCCGAGGGGCGCAGCACTCTCACCGCGCCGGAGGGCAAGGTGATCGCCGACGCGTACGGCATCGCTGTACCCGGCGAGGAGCTGGCCCGCGATGTCGACGAGGCGGTCGCCGCGGCGGCGCGCTTCGACGGACCGGTGGTCCTGAAGATCGTCTCCCCCGACATCCTGCACAAGACCGACGCGGGGGGCGTGATCGTCGGAGTCGAAGGCGCCACGGATGTGAAGGCCGCCTTCTACAAGATCATTGAGAACGCCAAGGCGTACAACTCCGAGGCGAAGATCGACGGCATCCAGGTGCAGCAGATGCTGCCGCCGGGACAGGAGGTCATCGTCGGTGCCGTCACCGATCCGACCTTCGGCAAGGTCGTGGCCTTCGGACTCGGCGGTGTGCTCGTCGAGGTCCTCAAGGACATCACCTTCCGGCTCGCTCCCGTCAGCCCGGACGAGGCGCAGTCGATGCTCGACTCCATCAAGGCGGCCGAGATCCTGCGCGGTGTGCGCGGTGCGCCGCCGGTGGACCGCTGGGCGGTGGCCGAGCAGATCCGCCGCGTGTCCGAACTGGTCACGGACTTCCCGGAGATCGTGGAGGTCGACCTCAACCCGGTGATCGCCACGCCCGAGGGCGCGATGGCCGCGGACATCCGCGTGATCCTCACGGATGAACTGCCCAAGGAGCGCCGCAAGTACGGCCGCGAGGAGATCCTGCGCTCGATGAAGCGGCTGATGCAGCCGAACTCCGTCGCGGTGATCGGTGCCTCCAACGAGCAGGGCAAGATCGGCAATTCGGTCATGCGCAATCTGATCGACGGCGGCTTCGGCGGAGAGATCCATCCGGTGAACCCCAAGGCCGATGACATCTTGGGCCGCAAGGCGTACAAGAGTGTCACGGACGTTCCGGGTGAGGTGGATGTGGCGGTCTTCGCGATCCCCGCCAAGTTCGTGGCTTCGGCGCTCGAGGAGGTGGGACGCAAGGGCATACCGAACGCCGTGCTCATCCCCTCCGGGTTCGCCGAGACCGGGGAACACGCCCTCCAGGACGAGATCGTGGAGATCGCCGAGCGCCACGGCGTACGGCTGCTCGGGCCCAACATCTACGGCTACTACTCGACGTGGCACGACCTGTGCGCCACGTTCTGCACGCCGTACGACGTGAAGGGCGGCGTCGCCCTGACCAGTCAGTCCGGCGGGATCGGGATGGCGATCCTGGGCTTCGCACGGTCGACCAAGACGGGTGTGTCGGCGATCGTCGGCCTCGGCAACAAGTCGGACCTCGACGAGGACGATCTGCTCACCTGGTTCGGCGAGGACCCCAACACCGACTGCATCGCGATGCACTTGGAGGACCTCAAGGACGGCCGGGCCTTCGTGGAGGCCGCGCGGGCGACCGTGCCGAAGAAGCCGGTCGTGGTCCTCAAGGCGGGCCGCACGGCGGCCGGCGCCAAGGCGGCGGGATCGCACACCGGGGCCCTGGCCGGCGACGACGCCGTGTACGAGGACATCCTCAAGCAGGCCGGCGTGATCAGGGCGCCGGGTCTCAACGACATGCTCGAGTACGCGCGTGCGCTGCCGATCATGCCCACTCCCCAGGGCGACAACGTCGTGATCATCACCGGCGCGGGCGGCAGCGGTGTGCTGCTGTCCGACGCGGTGACGGACAACGGCCTCGAACTGATGGAGATTCCGGAGGATCTGGACGCGGCCTTCCGGAAGTTCATCCCGCCGTTCGGTGCCGCGGGCAACCCCGTGGACATCACCGGCGGCGAACCCCCTTCGACGTACGAGGCGACCATCCGTCTCGGACTCGAGGACCCGCGGATCCACTCCCTGGTGCTCGGTTACTGGCACACGATCGTCACTCCCCCGATGGTCTTCGCCGAGCTCACCGCGAAGGTGGTGGCCGAGTTCAAGGAACGCGGCATCGAGAAGCCGGTCGTCGCGTCGCTCGCGGGCGATGTCGAGGTCGAAGAGGCCTGCCAGTACCTCTTCGAGCACGGCGTGGTCGCCTACCCCTACACCACGGAGAAGCCGGTCGCCGTGCTCGGCGCGAAGTATCGCTGGGCGCGCGCGGCGGGGTTGTTGGGGGGCGGTCGATGAGCTGACCGAGCTCACCACGGGGCCTGCGGTGACCGCTCGCCGCAGGCCCCGGCACCGGAAGGAAGTTGGACAGGGGGCGCTGGCCAGGCTTCTTCGACGCTAGGGGTGCTGAAGCTCAATGACTACAACTGATCTGCCTACGTCGGTTCCGTACAGGGAACTGACTGACAAGAACGGCCGGGTGTATCGGGTCGGTGAGACCGACGTCGACATCTTGGGACGTAAGCGTAAGTGGATGGTCATCCTTCCGTGGGTGGCCATGATGGCCATCTCCTCGGCGGAGTACGCGTTCGCGTCCGCCGAGGAGACCTTGGCCGCCGCGCACAGCTGGAATCATCTGCACGTCTTCTGGCTGCTCGGCGTGTGGGTCTTCTTCCAGGCGGCAGTGGCCTTCCCTGCCGGCAAACTCCGTGAGTCCGGCAAACTGCCGGCCCGGACGGCGATGATGCTGGGCGCGCTGGGCACGCTGCTCGGATATCTCTCGCTCGCCTATACCCCGCATGTCATCGTCGCCTATCTCGGCTTCGGCATGTTCAGCGGCATGGGCGCCGGCTTCGTCTACGCGACCTGCGTGAACATGGTCGGCAAGTGGTATCCGGAGCGCAAAGGCGGCAAGACCGGCTTCGTCAACGGCGGCTTCGCCTACGGCTCGGTGCCTTTCGTCTTCATCTTCAAGAACCAGATGGACACCACCAACTTCCGCTGGATTCTCATCCTGGTAGGGCTGTTCCTCACAGCGGTGGTGATCGTCGCCGGCTACTTCTTCAAGGACCCGCCGAAGAACTGGTGGCCTCACAACGTCGACCCGCTCAACCCGCCGGACGACCCGCGGGCTCGCCGGTCCCTGAAGAAGAACCCGCCGTCGGTTCGGCAGTACACACCGAAGGAGGCCTGGAAAACCGGGCGGGTGGCGATCATGTGGTTCTGCCTGCTGTGCTCCTCCAGCGTGAACATCTTCGGCATCGCCTTCCAGGTCAAGCTCGGCGACGGGGCCGGCTTCGCCGGTGGCATCGTGGCCACGGCAATGGCCCTGAAGGCCGTCGTGAACGGCACCGGACGCGGTGTGATCGGTTGGCTGTCGGACCTGTACGGCCGCAAGCAGTGCCTGGTCACCGTCTTCTTCATCCTCGGCATTTCGCAGTACGCGCTGCTCGCCTCCGCCAACGCCGGAAACCTGCCGCTGTTCCTGCTGTTCTCCAGCATCTCGGGCTTCGGCGGCGGAGCGGTATTCCCGATGATGGCGGCAATGACCGCGGACTACTTCGGCGAGAACAACAACGCATCCAACTACGGCATGGTCTACAGCTCCAAGCTGGTCTCCGGCCTCGCCGGATCCGGCCTCGGTGCCTTGGTCTACGGCGCCTGGGGCGCCAACGGAGCGTTCATCCTCGCCGGCAGCATCGCGGTGTTCGCCGGCTTCGTCTCGATGGTCCTGACGCAGCCGGGCCGCGACAAGAACGGCAAGAAGATCGAGCCCAACCCGAATCCGATCAGCCGGGAGGCGATGTAGAACCCCTTCCTTCTCGGTACGTCGAGGCCCGCCCGCTCCCCGAGGGGCGGGCCTCCGCCGTCCCCTCAAGTCTCCCATTGAGATTGCATACTGTCTACTATCTCAAGTGCCGTGCGGGGCAGCTCACATCACCCCGGCGCCTGCACGCGCGAAGCCCCTGGCCGGACGGCCAGGGGCTTCTCAGAGTGGGCGCTGTCAGTCGCCGCAACGCTCCCGCAGCGAGTGCAAATGTTCGCTGGACTTGCGGGCGAACGCGAAGGACTCCACCGGGTTGTCGTGCTCGGCCTGCCAGTGGTGGTAGCGGCGGCCGTTGTGGGACCTGCGGGTCACCTCCGAGAGGAACTTCTTGTAGTCGATGTCACCGTCGCCGACGTCCGTCATGCGGTAGCCGTACGTGGACGTCGGGTCCTTGGTGCCGTCCTTGACGTGGAACAGCGGGTAGCGGTGCGGCTGCTTGAGGACGTAGCGCAGCGGGTCGAAGGGGCGCGGGGTCCCGTCGACCTGCTTCGAGAAGCGGAACTGGCCCGCGTACGCCCAGAAGATGTCCATCTCCAGGAAGACGAGGTCCGGGTCGGTTTCGGCGAGGAGGACGTCGTAGAGGCGCACGTTCGGCTTGTCCGAGGCGAACATGAACTCTTCCGAATGGTTGTGCTGGTAGAACTTCATGCCGCGCTTCCTCGCCGCGGCCCCGTACGTGTTGAACTCCTCGGCGGCGCGCTTCCACGCGTCGACCGTGTCGCCGTAGCGGAACGGGCCCGAGGCCGTGCCGATGTGCTTGAGGCCGAGGGCCTCGGCGTCGTCCAGGACCTTGGTGAGGTTCGTCGCGAAGGTGTAGGCGTTCGGGTCGTTGGAGTAGTAACCGACGTGGCTGCCGATCGCGTTCAGGCCGTGGTCGCGCGTGACCTGCTTGAGCTGGGCCAGCGTGATCGCGCCCGCCGAGCCCTGGGTGTAGCCGGCGTACTCGACCTCGTCGTAGCCGTACTTCTGGAGCTCCGCGAACACCGCGGCGAAGCCGAGCGTGGAGACCTTGTCGCGCAGGCTGTAGAGCTGGATGCCGAGCCGGCCTTCGGGCAGGACGGGACGGCCGCGGCCGTGGCCGCCCGACGCCGTTTCGGCCTCCGCCGCCGCGGAGGGTGTGGCAGCGGCTCCGATCAGTGCGGCCGCCGAGACTCCGGCGGCCACACCAAGGACGTTGCGTCTGCTGAGACGCTGGGCGAGCTCCGGGTCCTGAGGAGTACGAGGTGTGCGGGCCATGCGGGAACTCCTTTGATTTCAGGGCGTTGTCAGTGGTGTCTGGTTGAGTTGAGTCCAGCGAGGGTGAGCAACAGCGACTTCACATCGGTGGCCTTCAGGGGGCCATCGACAGCGCGGGGGGTGGAGCACAGGATGAGCGGACCGTCTTGCGGATCGTCGGGGAGCCTGCCGTGGCTGCCGCGAATAGGTGACGGGTCCAGGGGCACCACGGCCATGCGGTAGCGCATGCCGAGTTTCTTGCGTGCCAGGGCCTTGGCCGCCTTGACCTTCACATACGGGTCGAGGGGGTCCATGAAGAGTTCGACCGGGTCATAGCCGGGTTTGCGGTGAATCTCGACGAGCTGCGCGAAGTCGGGCGCGCGCTCGTCATCGAGCCAGTAGTAGTACGTGAACCAGGCGTCCGGCTCCGCTATGGCGATGAGCTCGCCGGAGCGCAGATGGTCGAGGCCGTAGCTCTTCTTGCCCTCGTCGTCGAGGAGTTCGTCGATTCCTTCGAGGCCGGCCAGGGCCTGCTTCGTCGCGTCCATGTCCTGCGGGCTGCGCACATAGACATGCGCGAGCTGGTGGTCGGCCACGGCGAAGGCGCGCGAGGCCATGGTGTCGAGGTACTCCATGCCGTCCTGGGTGTGCACCTCGAGCAGTCCTGCCTTGCGCAGGGCGCGGTTGATGTCCACGTGCCGGCTGACCTTGGTGATGCCGTACTCGGACAGGGCGACCACAGTGCGGCCCTCCGCCCTGGCGTCGGCCAGGAGCGGGCCGAGGGCCCTGTCGATGTCCCTGGCCGCCTGGAGTGAGCGGGGGTCGTCGGGGCCGAAGCGCTGCAGGTCGTAGTCGAGATGGGGGAGGTAGCAGAGCGTCAGATCGGGGCGGCGGGTGCGCATGATGTGGCGGGTCGCGTCGATGATCCACTGCGAGGAGGTGAGATTCGCGCCGGGGCCCCAGAAGGTGAAGAGGGGGAACGTGCCGAATTTCTCGGTGAGTTCGTCGTGCAGCGCCGGTGGCCGCGTGTAGCAGTCGGGCTCCTTGCGGCCGTCGGCGTAATAGACAGGACGGGGGGTGACGATGATGTCGGTGTCCGCGCCCATGGCGTACCACCAGCAGATATTGGCGACCGTGTAGCCGGGGTGGGCCCGGCGGGCGGCGTCCCAGAGTTTGTCGCCGGAGACCAGGCGGTTGTGCTGGCGCCACAGCAGGACGTCGCCGAGTTCGCGGAAGTACCAGCCGTTGCCGACGATGCCGTGTTCGGCGGGCATCGTGCCGGTCAGGAAGGTGGACTGGGCGGCGCAGGTGACGGCCGGCAGCACGGTGCCGAGGGTGGCCTGGGAGCCGTCCGCGGCAAGGGACTTGAGGTTCGGCATGTGCGCGAGCAGACGGGGGGTGAGGCCGACGACGTCCAGAACCAGGAGCGGGGTGGGGCCGCCGTCGGGCTTCGCGGTGTCAGGGGTCGGGGCGACGGTCACGGCAGCTCCT
The DNA here is from genome assembly GCF_011044995.1 of Streptomyces mesophilus. Taxonomy (GTDB): domain Bacteria; phylum Actinomycetota; class Actinomycetes; order Streptomycetales; family Streptomycetaceae; genus Streptomyces; species Streptomyces mesophilus. The sequence continues at coordinate 76,242 of NZ_JAAKZW010000009.1, forward strand.
TGAGGCCCAGGTCGACGAGGAGGTCACGGGCGAGGGTGAGTTCGGCGGCGATGCCGTCGGCGAGCTGGGTGCGCCCTCGCGGACGCAGCGCGTCGGGCAGGGCCTGCCAGGTGTACGTCTCGACCTCGAGGTGGCGGGTGAGCGGGGCCGGACCGCCCACAAGGCGGGTCAGGACGTCCTTGAGGACATCGAGGGTGGAGGTGAGGGGCGGCGCCGGAGCCGCGTGCAGCGGGACGTGGAAGTGGGAGCGCCAGGGTGCGGTCTCGGGCAGGGCGTTGCCGGCGAGGGCCTCGCCCAGGTCGTCCGTGCCATGCAGCCGGCCCGCGCTGCGGGTGCGGGTCTGGTGCAGGAAGCGGGGCTCGTCGAAGGCCGCCAATGCGGTGCGGACCTCGGGCAGTTGGGGCTGTTCGGCGTGGAGTGCGGCCGAGAGCTGGACCTTGTGGATGGGAATGCCCGCGACGGCCAGGGCATCGAGTGCGGTCCCCGGATCTTCGAAGGAGGTGGCGAGATGGCAGGTGTCGACGCAGATACCGATGCGGTCATGACCGACGTCGGCCAGCGGGGCGATCGCGTCGGCGGTGGTCTCGACGGTGCAGCCGGGCTCGGGCTCCAGGCCGATACGGATGGAGCGGCCGGTGAGTTCCTCGAGCGCGTCGAGACGCTGGGCGAGAGTGGTGAGGGCGTCGCGTGCGGTGACGGCGCGGGTGGCGTCGTAGGCGGTGCGCCAGGCGAGCGGCAGCGTCGAGATGCTGCCTTCGGTGGCGTCGTCGGGGAGCAGGGAGGTGAGCAGCCGGGCCAGGTCGGTGGTGTGGCCGAGGCGTTCGGGGTCGGCCCAGTCCGGCTTGTACACGCGGTACTTGACCTCTTCGGCGCCGAAGCCCTCGTACGGGAAGCCGTTGAGGGTGACCACTTCGAGGCCGCGCCGGTCGAGTTCGGCGCGCAGCCCGCGCAGGGCGGCGGGGTCGGCGATCAGGGCGCGGGCCGCGTCGCGCGCGAGCCACAGACCGATGCCGAGCCGGTCCCTGCCGAGCCGTTTGCGGACCGGTTCGCAGTGGTCGCGGAGCTGGGCGAGCACGCCGTCGAGGGTCTCGGCGGGGTGGACATTGGTGCAGTACGCGAGGTGGACGGTGGAGCCGTCGGGGTGGCGGAAGCGCATGGCTCACTCACCGCCGCGCAGGATGGAGTTCCCCTCGTGCGTGGCGTCCGTGCCCTCGACCTCGAGGTGGAGGCGGCCGCTCAGTTCGTAGAAGGCGACCGGGTTGCGCCACATCACCAGGTCGACCATGTCGTCGTCGAACCCGGCTTTCAGCATGGCGTCGGCGACCTTGCGGGTCTTGAGCGGGTCGCTCCTGCCCCAGTCCGCGGCGGAATTGACCAGCACCTTCTCCGGTCCGTAGCTCCGCAGGATCGCGACCATCCGGTCCTCGTCCATCTTGGTGTCGGGATAGACGGAGAACCCGAGCCAGCAGCCCGCGTCCTTGGCGTCCTTGACCGTGGTCTCGTTGAGGTGGTCGAGCAGCACACGGTCGAGCGGCAGCGCCGACTCGCGGACGACGTCGATGGTGCGGTGCAGGCCGGCGAGCTTGTCGCGGTGCGGGGTGTGCACGAGCGCGGGGAGTTCGGCGTCCGCGGCCATCTGGAGCTGGGCGGACAGGGCGGTGTCCTCGGCCGGGGTCATCGAGTCGTAGCCGATCTCGCCGACGGCGACGACGTTGTCCTTGACCAGATAGCGCGGCAGCTGGTCGAGGACCGGGGTGCAGCGGGGGTCGTTCGCCTCCTTGGGGTTGAGGGCGATCGTGCAGTGGTGGGCGATCCCGTACTGCGCCGCGCGGAAGGGCTCCCAGCCGAGGAGCGAGTCGAAGTAGTCGTAGAAGGAGGACGGAGAGGTACGGGGCTGGCCCAGCCAGAAGGCCGGCTCGACGACGGCTCGGACACCGGCCGCGTACATGGCCTCGTAGTCGTCGGTGGTGCGGGAGGTCATATGGATGTGGGGGTCGAAGAGGCGCATCAGGACTCCTGGGGGGACGCGGCGGAGGCGGCTTCGGCGGGCTGCTCGGTGGGGTCCTCGGCGGGCTGCTCGGTGGGGCTCTCGGTCAGCGCGTCGGTCCGCGCCTCGGTCCGCGCCTCGGTCCGCGCCTCGGTGAGGGCGAGGACGCGTTGCAGATCGCCGGGGACGGGGCGGCCTGCGGCGGTGCGCTCGCGCGCGTAGTCGCCGAGCATGCGGGCGAGTTCGCCGTCGCCTCGGGCGCGGTCGGCGAGTGCGGCGACGGCATCGACGCTCACGCCGGTGAACAGGCACTTCAGTACGGCGTGCCGCCAGGCGTGGGCGTCGAGGTGCTCGGCGCCGTAGGGGCCGACCGCCGCGGCCACCAGGGAGGTGTCGTTGGTGCGCAGCGCGTCCTCCGTGAGCCCGAGCGCCTCGGGTCCGGGGACGAGGTGGGTGAGGGCGTGCAGGACAGCGCGGCGTTCGGCGGCGGTGCCCTGCTCGTAGAGGCGGGTCAGGGTGGCGGTGTCGGCGCGGGCGGCGCCCAGAAGGAGCAGCCGGGCGTCGTCGGCGTGCTCGGGGCCGCAGCGACGGCCGGCCTGGGCGAAGCGCAACTCCCACGTGGGGGCGGGTGCTTGGCTTGCGGTCACCTGAGGGGCGGGAGCTTCGGACGGTGCTGGCTGGGCGGCCGCTGTGGCGAGGGCCTGGGCGAGCCAGGCCCTGGCATCGTCGTCCAGGGCGGATTCGAGGCGGGCACGGAGGGCCCCGAGGGCGGGGGTCCTTGTCATGGCCTGCCTCCTTCGGCGGGCTGGGCGTCGAGGGGTGCCGCCTGGGCGGCCGGGCGCGGGGTGAGCGGTCCGGGGGCGGGCCGCACCGGCTCGCGGTGCTCGGCTCCCGCCGCGCGGCGTTGTTGTGCGCGGCGTTCCGCCGCCGCCTGGGCCAGATGCAGGAACTCCAGGGATTCCTCGGCCAGTTGGGGGCCGGCGTGGGAGTGGCGGGGAAGTTCGACGACGGTGAGGCCCTGGTAGCCGGTGGCGGCCAGCGCCTCGAGGACGGGCGGGAAGTCGATCTCGCCCTCACCGAAGGGGAGGTGTTCATGGACGCCGCGGCGCATGTCCTCGATCTGCACATGGCGCAGCCATGGCGCGGCGTCGCGGATGCAGTCGGCCGGCGACGCCGGTTCGAGGCACTGGCAGTGACCGATGTCCAGGGTGAGCCCGAGGGCTTCCGGGGCGCCCAGGTCCGTGCGCAGCCGGTGGAAGTCGGCGAGGCAGGAGAGAAGGTGCCCGGGTTCGGGCTCTATCGCGAGAGGTGTGCCCGCACCCTCGGCCGCTTCGACGACCGGTGCGATCGCCTCGGCGAGCCGTTTCCACGCGGTGTCGTCGGCGGTGTCCTCGGGCTTGATGCCGCTGAAGCAGTGCACGGCATGCGCGCCCAGGTCGCCGGCCACGCGTACGGCGCGGATCAACAGGCGTACGCGGGCGGCGCGGCGGTCGGGATCGGGGTCGAGGAGGGAGGGGCCGTGTTTGCGGCGCGGGTCGAGGACATAGCGCGCGCCGGTCTCGATGGTCGCCGTGAGGCCGAGCTGGTCGAGGCGGCGGGCCACCCGGCGGGTGCGGGCCGCGAGGTCGGGCGCCATCGGGTCCAGATGCATGTGGTCGAGGGTGAGACCGACGCCCTCGTACCCCAGGTCGGCGAGCAGACCGAGGGCGTCGTCGAGGCGCAGATCGGTCAGCCCGTTGGTGCCGTAGCCGAAACGGAGGCTCATGTGACGCTCACCTTCCGTGCGAACCGGCGGGCGACGGGGGCCAGCGACGCGGTGACGACCGCGACGCCGGGGTGGCCCGACCGGGCCGCCAGGGCGGCCTGGAGCGGGATCATCGCGCGGATCCCGCCGCCGACGGCTCGTTGGGTGAGCTGGGGCGAAGGGTTGAGGAGCGCATGGAAGAGGGGCTGCGCCGCGGTGAGGGCGTACAGAGCGCCCAGTGCGGAGCGCAGGCTGTCGGTGGGGGTGGGGCC